>DATNHQ010000066.1:0-20553 GCA_035604915.1 Solirubrobacteraceae bacterium | reverse complement strand
ACCGCCGCCGAGCAGCACGCCGAGCGCCGCGGTCGCCGCGAGCGCCCTCCTCAATGTGATCCGCATCGTCATCGGCCTCATACCCTCTTCGGCCCCGGCCCGATCGTCCTTGAGTTTCGCCCGGCCCGGCCTGGCCGACCGCCGGCGCCGCCGGGCGACCGCCCCGGGCATCCCGCTCACGTCCGCCTGGCCGAGCCCCGCGGCACGCGTCCGCCGCCGGCGCCGGCCTCGGAGGCGGGGCCGGCGGCGGAGGCGATGCCGAGCACGCGCATCGCCTTCAGGCCGAGGCTCAGCTTCTCGCGGCCGTCGCTTGAGCCGACGTCCAGGCCGGACAGCTCGCGGATGCGCTCGAGGCGGTAGTAGATGGTGTGGCGGTGCGTGAACAGCCGCTGCGCGGTGCCGGCGACGTTGCCGTCGGCCTCCAGGAAGGCCTCGACGGTCGCAACGAGGTCGGTCGCGTACTGCTCGTCGTAGGCGACGAGCGGCTCGACCGTCTCCGCGTAGAAGCGCTGCAGCTCGGCGGGGTTCTCGCTCATCGCGGAGAGCAGTAGTCGGTAGGCGCCGGTCTCCTCAAAGGCGAGCACGCGGTGCTCGGCGTCGCCCTCGGCCACGTTGGCGGCGAGCAGCGCCTCGTCGGCGGCGCGCGCGAGATCGGCTATCTCGAGCACCGGGCGGCTTCGCCCGATCACGAAGACGAAGCCGCTCATCCCCGCCTCGAGGTCGCGCAGGACCCCGTCCGCCGCCCGCCGCGCAGCGGCGTCGTCGGCCGCGGCGAGCAGCACTACGACCTCGGCCCCGGCCTCGATCTCGCGCTCTGAGAGGACGGCGACGGCGCTCGCGACCGCAGCGCGGGCGGCGCGCGCGGCGATCGCGCGAAGGCGCGCGCGCCAGCCCTCCTGGGCGGGCGCGTGCGGGTGGGCGTGAATGATCAGCACCGAGGCGCCGCGCTCGAGCTCGCGCAGGCCGACGTCGCGGGCGGCCGCGAGGATCTCCTCGCGCTCGCTGAGCTCGCGTGCGAGCAAGGCGGAGACGAAGCCCGCGGCCGCCTCCTCGGAGGCGAGCTCGGGGGCACGCACGCGCTCGACCTCGGAGGCGATCAGCATGCTGATCAGGCGCAGCAGCCCCGGGTTCGTGTCGCCGCGCGCTCGCACGCGCAGGCGCCCGACCTCGCTGTCGGCGACGCGCAGCTCGATCGTGAGGATGCCCTCGGCGTCCGCCAGCAGCGACTGCTCGTCGGCGGGCGAGCGCGCGGCCACCGCGAGCGCCTGGCCGCTGCGATCGAGCACGACGACACTGGCGTCGAGGGCACGGGCGGCGGCGCGGACGACCGTCGGCAGGCCCGCGCCGGACTCGACGGCCCCGGTGATTTCCTCAAGCGCCGCTAGATCGAGGGCGCCCGCGCTCGCCGCGGCGCTATCCGTAGCGGCCCCAGACCCAGACGACGCCGGCGGCCCCGACCAGGCCCACGCCGAGCATTGCCGCGAGGACGTAGAGCGACAGCGCGGTGGCGACGAGACGCTGCCAGGTCCGCTGGTAGGCGCCGACGGCCGGAACCAGGATCAGCCCGACGAAGGCGGCGATGCCCGCCGCCCCGCAGACGCCGGCGACCAGGTAGGTGATGTCGAGCCTGCTCACGGAGCCTGCATTGTCGCTTAAGCGTCCGGATGGCACCAGGACGGCGCTCAGCAGAGCGCCGCCGCCGAGCGCGGGAAGGGCCGCGCCGCGATCGCGACGACGCCCTGCTCGGCGAGCTGGGCGGCGGCGCGCGCGGCCGCCTGCCACTGATCGAACAGGCCGATCACGGTCGGGCCTGAGCCGGCGACGATCGCCTCGCGGGCGCCGGCCGCGCGGGCTCGCTCGAGCGCCGCGGCGATCGTCGGCTCGAGCGATAGCGCCGCCGCCGCGAGGTCGTTGACCGCGCCGACGCGCAGCGGGTCGAGCGCCGCGAGCGCCTTGGCGCTGCGCGGCGATCCGAGGCGGTCGGCCTCGCGGTATACGGCTGCGGTCGAGAGCGTCGCCGCAGAGGGCAGCACGAGCACGCCCAGGGGCGGCCCGTCAGCGATGCGCTCGACCCGCTCGCCGCCGCCGCGCACGACGCAGCGGCCGGGCTCGAGCTGGCTCGCGACATCGGAGCCCAGGCGCGCCGCTAACTCGAGCAGCAGCGCTCGCCCGCCGCGCCCCGAACGCCGCGCCAGCAGGCGCAGCGCGGCGGCGGCGTCGGCGGAGCCGCCGCCCAGGCCGGCGGCGACCGGGATCCGCTTGATGATCTCGATCCGCTGCGGCGGGCCCTCCCAGCCGGTCGCAGCGCGAAAGCCGGCGATCGCTTCCTCGACGAGGTTGGGTCCCACGAGGCCCGGGCAGTGGACCTCGTCGCGCTCGCCGTCGCGCAGCTCGAGTGAGTCGCAGAGTGTGATCGACACCATCAAGCTGATCAGCTCGTGGCGGCCGTCCTCGCGCGGGGGGCCGATCAACAGGCAGAGGTTGAGCTTGGCCGGGGCGAGCTCCCTCACAGCGCCTCCCACAGCGCCTGCAGCTCCGGCGGCGAGAGCCGCTCGGCGCGCTCGTCGGCCGGGTGCCCCATCACCACCAGGGCCTCGCGCACGAGCTCTCTCTCGACACCGATGCTCAGCGCGAGCGAGCGCGCGAGCGCCTTGCGCCGATGGGAAAACGCGCCCTGGACAAACCGACGAAGTTCCAGCGGCGGCGCCGCCGCAACTCTCCTCATCACGATCAGCACGGAGTCGACGTTGGGGACCGGGAAGAACACGGTGCGCGAGATCGGCCGCAGGACCTTGACCTCGCAGGCGAGCTGGGCGAGCACGCTGGGGACTCCGTAGCTGCGACCGCCGGGCGCCGCGGCGAGCCGCTCCCCCACCTCGCGCTGCACCATCGCCACCCAGCGCGTGAGCGTCTCGAGCTCCTCGACGCTGCGCAACAGCGCACCGGCGGCGACGCCGTAGGGAAGGTTCGCGATCAGCTTGTTGGGTTGCGGGGCAAGCGCCCGCAGATCGAGCGCCATCGCGTCGGCGAGGTGCAGCGTCGCGTTGGCGAACGGGTCGAGCGCGTCGCGCAGGGCCGGCTCGAGCTGGCGGTCGATCTCGACGACGTGGACGTGCGCCGTGCGAGCGGCGAGGTACTCGGAGAGGACGCCGAGGCCGCCGCCGATCTCGAGCACGACGTCGGCCGCCGTGAGCTCGCCGGCGCGCTCGATCACGCCGAGGATGTTGGAGTCGACGAGGAAGTTCTGGCCGAGCTCGCGCCGGGGGCGGACGCCGAATTGCGCAAGGCGGCGCAGGCTCGGCTGCGTCGGCGCGCTCACCACCCGAACAGCTCGGCGGCGTTGCGCTCGAGCGCCGCCTCGAGCTCGCTCGGCGGCGTTTCGCGCAGTGCCGCGATGAAGGCGGCGGTCTCGACCACGAGCGCAGGCTCGTTCGGCTTGCCGCGGTGGGACTGCGGCGCCAGATAGGGCGCGTCCGTCTCGACCAGCAGGCGCTCGATCGGCGCGCGCGCCGCGACCGCGGCGAGCTCGATCGACTTCGGATAGGTCACGTTGCCGGCGAACGACAGCCACCAGCCCGCTGCGATGGCAACGTCCGCGTGCTCTGGCATCGAGAAGCAGTGGAGGATCACGCGCAGCCCCTGTGCCTTCTCGTGCAGCGTCGCGAGCGTGTCCGCCACTGCCTCGCGGGTGTGGATCACAAGCGGTTTGCCCAGCTCGCGGGCGAGCTCGATCTGCGCCTCGAAGGCACGCTGCTGGAGCTCGCGGGGGGCGCGGTCGCGGTAATAGTCGAGGCCGGTCTCGCCGATCGCGACACAGCGCGGATGCGCGGCCAGCTCGCGCAGCAGCCGCTCATCCAGCTGCTGGGCGACGTTGGGGTGGCAGCCGATCGCGGCGTAGACCTCCGGGAAGCGCTCGGCCGCCGCGAGCGCCGCGCGGCAGCTGTCGGGGTCGGTGCCGACCGTCAGCATCCGCGTGACGCCGGCGCTGCGGGCGGCGCCGACCAGCTCCTCCTCCGGCGGCGCGCAGGCGTCGAGATGGGTGTGGGAGTCGATCACGCGCTCTTCGGGAACAGTGGCGCAAGCGCCGACACGCGCCCGCCGAAGCCCTGCGCCGCGAACGCGCGCTCGAGCCGCTCGCCCGCGCCGAGCGCCTCGAGGAGGACCGCAGTCTTGGCGGGCATGTACGGCGCGAGCGCGACGGTGACCACGCGCAGGCCCTCGGCCAGCGAAGCCAGCACGCCCGCCAGCTCGGCTGCGCGCACGGCGCCCTCACGCGCGAGCGCCCACGGCGCGGTCTCCTCGACGTAGCGGTTCAGGCGGCGAACGCGCTGCCACACCTCCTCGAGCGCGGCCGACAGCTCGGCGACGGAGAGCAGCTCGTCGATGCGGGCGAACATGCCGTCGAATTCGGCGCGCAGCGCGGCGTCGGTGTCGACCGCCGGCACGATGCCGTCGCAGTAGCGCTCGATCATGTTCAGCGTGCGGCTCGCGAGGTTGCCGTATTCGTTGGCCAGCTCGGAGTCGTAGCGCGCCTGGAAGCCGTCGCGCGACACCGCGCCGTCATGTCCGAAGCTGACCTCGCGGCAGAGGTAGTGGCGCAGCGCGTCGGCGCCGTAGCGCTCGAGCACCTCGAAGGGGTCCAGCACGTTGCCCATCGACTTGCTCATCTTGCGGCCGTCGGCGGCGAGCAGGAAGCCGTGTACGAAGACGTGGTGGGGCACCTCGATCTCGGCGGCCATCAGCAGCGCCGGCCAGAAGATCGTGTGGAACTTGAGGATGTCCTTGCCGATGATGTGGTAGTTCGCGGGCCAGTAGCGCTCGGTCAGATCCTCGCCCTCGCGCGCATAGCCGAGCGCCGTGTAGTAATTGAGCAGCGCGTCGAACCAGACGTAGAAGACGTGGCCCGGGTCCCACGGCACCTCGACCCCCCAGTGCATCCGCGCGCGCGAGAGCGAAACGTCCTCGAGCCCCGAGGACAAAAACGACCGCGCCTCGTTGTAGTGGTGGCGCGGCATCACGAAGTCCTGGCGCTCGTCAAACAGCGCCACGAGCGGCTCCTGGAACGCCGATAGCTTGAAGAACCAGTTCTCCTCCTGCTCGCGCACCAGCTCGGTCTCGTGGATCGGGCAGCGGTTGCCGTCGAGGATCTCGTTCTCGACCTTGAAGTCGGCGCAGCGCGGGCAGTACCAGCCCTCGTAGAGGCCCTTGTGTGTGTAGCCGCGGTCGTGGACGCGCTGGAGCACCTCCTGCACGCGGCGCTTGTGCTGCTGGTCCGTCGTGCGGATGAAGAAGTCGTTGGAGACCTCGAGCTGCGGCATCAGCGCGCGAAAGCGCTCGGCATTGCGGTCAGCCAGCACCTGCGGCTCGACACCCTCCGCGCGCGCGGCGTCGGCGACCGGCTCGCCGTGCTCGTCGGTGCCGGTCAGGAAGAATACGTCGGCGCCGCGCTGGCGCATGTGGCGCGCCAGCACGTCGGTGACGATCGCCTCGTAGGCATGGCCGAGGTGCGGCGCGCCGTTGACGTAGGAGATCGCGGTGGTGATGTAGAAGGCGGACATCTCGGCTTGGAGGCTACGCGAGGGCGCCGTGGAGGGCGCCGTGCGCGAGCGCTACTCGCCGCCCTCGGTGAGCGCCCGGTAGAGGCGGTTGGCCGGCACGCCAGTCAGCTCTGAGAGCGCCTTGGCAGCTGGCCGTGCCCGCGCGCCCGCCGCCACGAGCGCCCGCATGGCCGTGATCGCACGCTCCTGCGCGTCGGGCTGTGCGGCGCCCGGCGGCGCCGCGCCGACGACGAGCACGACCTCGCCGCGCGGCGGCTCGCGCTCGTAGTGGGCGGCAAGCGCCGCGGCCGGACCGCGGCGGACCTCCTCGTGCAGCTTGGTCAGCTCCCGGCAGACGGCGACGGGCCGCTGCGGGTCCGAGCCCGCGAGCAGCGCGAGCGTCGCGGCCAGACGTTGCGGCGACTCGAACGCGACAAGCGTCTCGGGCGTGCCCATCAGCTGCTTCTCGAGCTCGCCCTTCTTGCGCGGCAGGAAGCCGACGAAGCGCCAGCGCTCCGCCGGCAGGCCCGAGGCGACGAGCGCGGCGAGCGCCGAGCTCGGGCCGGGCAGCACCTCGACGGAGAGGCCGGCGGCGATGCAGGCCTGCACGAGGATGAAGCCGGGGTCTGAGACGAGCGGCATACCGGCATCGGAGACCAGCGCCACGACCGACCCCTTGCGCATCTTGGCGACGAGCTCGCCCGAGCGCTCGCGCTCGTTGTGCTCGTGGTAGCTGACGAGCGGCGCGATGACGCCGTAGCGGTCGAGCAGCTTGCGCGTGTGGCGGGTGTCCTCGCAGGCGACGAGGTCGGCGGCGCGCAGCGCCGCAAGCACGCGCAGCGTCACATCCTCGAGGTTGCCGATCGGGGTCGGGCAGACGATCAGGCGGCCCGCGCTCACGCGGCAATCCTCCGGGCGATCGACTCGCGCGCGAACTGCGCGGCACCGAGCATGCCGGCCGCCGCCCCGAAGCGCGCGACGCGGATCGCCACGTGCTCGGCGGGCAGGGCGGGCGTGCGCGCGCGCAGGACGCGGCGCGCCGGTTCGAGGATCAGCTCGCCGGCGCCGCTGACGCCGCCGCCGACGACGATCACGTCGGGGTTGAAGATGTTGACCAGCGAGGTGAGGCCGATCCCGAGCCATTCGCCGAGCGTGCGCAGGAGCGCGAGCGCGACCGGGTCACCGGCCGCGGCGAGCTCGCTGACGAGCGGGCCGTCGAGCTCGCGACCGGCGGCCGCGGCCAAGGCGAGCGCGCTGTCGGGCTCGCGCGCGGCGGCGGCCCGCGCCTCGCGGGCGAGCGCGCTGCCCGAGGTCAGGGCCTCCAGGCAGCCTCTGCTCGGACAGCCCGGTCCGCAGGGCGGGCCGTCCGGCGCGACGATGATGTGGCCGAACTCGCCGGCCGCGCCCTGCGCGCCGCGGTAGAGCTCGCCGTCGAAGGCGATCGCGCCGCCGACGCCGGTGCCGAGCGTGAGCATCAGGGCGACGCGCTCGCCGCGCGCGGCGCCGTGGCGATGTTCGGCGAGCAGCGCGAGGTTGGCGTCGTTGTCGACGAACACCGTCAGCGCGAGCCGCTCGGCCATGACGGCCGCGAACGGAAGCCCGGCGATCGGCAGGTGCGTCGAGGAGGCGGCGAGGCCGCGCTCCTCATCGATCAGACAGGGGATGCCGAAGCCGACCGCGTCGACGTCCTCCGCGAGTCCGGCGCGCAGCTCCTCGACGGCTTCGACGGCCGTGTCGAGCAGCTTCGCCAGCTCGAGGCCAGCCACGATCCGCTGCGTCTGCGCTCGCACCTTCAGCGCCGAATCGACAGCCGCGGCCTTCAGGTGCGTGCCGCCCAGATCGACGCCGATGACGCATTCTGTCGGCACCTCCGCCACTATAGACGGCGGTCTCATGGCCGATGCACTCGACCCTGAGCCCGGGCGCTACCGGCGCTACCGGGCGACGCTGCGGCCGCCGTGGCGTCGCTCGCCCGACCCCGAGAGCGCCCTGGCGGAGCTGCGCGCGCTGACCGCGGGGGACGGCGGAGCGGCCCCGGGCCGGCGCTTGCTGCGCCGCCGCCGTCCGCGCCGAAGGCGCCCCGCCTGGCTGCGGGCGTTGCGCTGGGCGCTGCTCGCGCTGGGCGCCTGGATCGGGATCTCCGCGGTGCTGTTCGTGATCAGCTCGATCACCGCGCAGGGGATCCCCGCCTCGGCGGCCGCGGCGCTCGACGGCGGCGGGCTGCCGCTGTTCTCGGCGACCAACATCCTCGTGCTCGGCTCCGATGCGCGCCCGGTCGGCTCGAAGGAGCCGGGCGCCGACGTCGGCGGTCCGAGCCGATCGGACGTGATGATGCTCGTGCGGACCGGCGGCGGGCATTCGGCGCGCCTGTCGATCCCGCGCGACACGCTCGTCGCGATCCCCGGCCACGGGCTCGCGAAGATCAACGCCGCCTACTACTACGGCGGCCCGGCGCTGGCGATTCGCACAGTTGAGAGCTTCCTCGGCATCAAGGTCAACCACGTCGTGCTGATCAACTTCACCAACTTCCCCAAGCTCGTCGACGCGATGGGCGGCGTCACCTACACGGGCAGCTGCGTCGTCTCATTCATCAGCGGCGGCTTCCGCGAAGGCGGCTACACGCTGCGCCTGCAGTCGGGCACCCACCACCTCAACGGCGCGCAGGCGCTGGCGCTCGCGCGGACCCGCGAGAACCACTGCAACCCCGCTGAGACCGACCTCACGCGCGAGCTGCGCCAGCAGAAGCTGCTGCTCGACATGAAGAGCCAGATGCTCTCCCTGTCGGGCTTCATCCGCCTGCCGTGGATCGCCTGGGCACTGCCGCAGACGCTCGAGACCGACATGGGCGCCCCGACGCTGGCGGGTGTGCTCGCCGCCCTCCAGCTCAACGGCAACGCGCACACCGCGTTGCTCGAGCCGACCGGCTCCACGGTCTACAACGGCCAGGACGTGCTGACGATCACGCAGGCCGCCAAGCAGGCCGACGTGGCGCGCTTCCTGAGCTCCTGAGGAGCGGCCGCGGCCGGCGCCGGCGCCGCCGGCTAGTTGGAGGAGGCGGGCTTCGCCTTGTCGGTCGAGCTCTTGGAGTCTGACTTCTTCTCGGCGCCGCTCGAGCTGGAGCTCGAGTCGCCCGAGCCGGAGTCGCTCGAGCTCGAGGAGGAGGACTCGGACGAGGACTCGGCGTTGGAGCTCTTCTGCTCGCGCTGGCGCTTCTTGGTCCCGTAGTCGGTGTTGTAGAAGCCGCTGCCCTTGAAGTGCACGGCCGGTGAGTGGAGCACGCGTTCGACGGGGCTGCCGCAGACCTGGCACTTCTTGAGGGGGTCGTCGTTGATCGGCTGGCTGATATCGAAGGAGTGCCCCTTCGTGCAGCGGTATTCGTAAATCGGCACCGGACGGTGAGTATAGGCGGGGGGCTGGCGGGACCGACTAGCATCCGCCGCCCGTGGAAGACGTCGTCACGATGGAGAAGATCGTCTCGCTGTGCAAGCGGCGCGGCTTCGTCTTCCCGAGCTCGGAGATCTACGGGGGCGTCGGGTCGACCTATGACTACGGCCACTACGGTGTCCTGCTCAAGACCAACGTGAAGGGCGAGTGGTGGCGCTCGATGCTGCGTGAGCGCGACGACGTGGTGGCGCTCGACTCGGCGATCCTCCAGCACCCGCGGACCTGGGAGGCCTCGGGCCACCTCGCGAACTTCACCGACCCGTTGGTCGACTGCCGTGTGTGCAAGCAGCGCTTCCGAGCCGACCACCTCGACCAGCTCGCGTGCGGCCGCAAGCCGTCGATGCACCCCGGTGAGTTCCACGACTGCGACCTGACCGAGGCGCGCGAGTTCAATCTGATGTTCGAGACAACGGTCGGCCCGGTCAAGGAGACCGGCTCGACGATCTACCTGCGCCCGGAGACCGCGCAGGGGATCTTCCTCAACTTCAAGGCGGTGTCGCAGTTCGCGCGAAAGAAGCCGCCGTTCGGCATCGCGCAGGTCGGCAAGTCGTTCCGCAACGAGATCACGCCAGGCAACTTCATCTTCCGCACGCGCGAGTTCGAGCAGATGGAGATGGAGTTCTTCGTGCCGCCGGGCGAGGCCGCACAGTGGTTTGAATACTGGACCGCCGCGCGGCGCGACTGGTACCTGGAGCTCGGCATCCGCGCGGACCATCTGCGGCTGCGCGCGCACGAGGCCGACGAGCTCTCGCACTACTCCTCGCAGACCAGCGACATCGAGTACCTCTTCCCGATCGGATGGTCGGAGCTCGAGGGCATTGCCAACCGCGGCGACTTCGACCTGCGCCAGCACGCGCAGTACTCGGGGGAAACGCTCGAGTACTTCGACCAGCAGAGCGGCGAGCGTTACGTGCCTCACGTGATCGAGCCGGCCGCCGGCGCGGACCGGGCGATGCTCGCGTTCCTCATCGACGCTTACGACGAGGAGGAGGTCGAGGGCGAGACGCGGACGCTGTTGCGGCTGCACCCCCGACTGGCCCCGGTGTCGGTCGCGATCCTGCCGCTGATGCGCCGCGACGGCCAGCCCGAGCTGGCGCGCGAGATCCACCAGGCGCTGCGCGGTCTGCTCCAGAGCGAGTACGACGAGGGCGGCTCGATCGGCCGCCGCTACCGCCGCCAGGACGAGATCGGCACACCCTGGTGCGTGACGGTCGACCACCAGAGCGTCGAGGACCGTACCGTGACGGTGCGCGAGCGCGACTCACTGACGCAGGAGCGGCTCGGCGTGGACGAGCTGGCAGCCGCGCTGACGCAGCGGCTCGCGGCGCCCTGGCGCTCGCCCAAGACGCCGGACTAGGCGGCCGCCGTCAGTCCCAGCGCGGCGGCTCGGCCCCCGAGGCCTTGCGCCGGCGCGAGAGCCACCAGCCTCCGCGCGGCGGCGGCGGCGGCCCGGCCTCGCCGATTGCCGGCTCCGGGGCTTCGGCGGCAGACTCGGATCCGTCGGCGGCAGACTCCGGAGCGTCGGCGGCAGACTCCGGGGCGTCGGCGGCCGACTCGGGCGCCTGGTCGCCGGCGTCGGGCGCCTCTTCCGGTGCCTCCGACGCCGCCACCGGCTCGGACTCGACATGCATGGGCGGGGCGTAGGCGGGCGGGTCGATCCGGACCGGCGACTCGGAGGCGGGTACGCCCCAGTCGTGCTCGCGCGCTGCCTCCTCGGCCGTTACCGTCGGTGGCTCTGCGACCGTCTCGCTCTCGCCGGCCTCGGCGGACTGCCAGGCGTCGCTGTAGGGGGCAGGCTCCGGCTCGCCGGCGGGGCCCTCGGCGGGCGGCTCGTAGGTCGGCGCAGGCGCTTCGTACGCGGCGGGCTCCCGGTCGTCGCGCGGCGTCACCGACCCGTACTCGTGCGCCTCCGGCTCGTAGGCCGGCGCTTCGTGGACGGGCGGCTCCAGATCGGGCAGCGGCGTCACCGACCCGTAGGCGGGCGGCTCGAGCTCCTCGGCCGAGGGCTCTGGCTCGTCACGCAACGGCGGCGGGTAGGAGCCTTCGGTGTCCTCGTGCGAGGCCTCTCCGAAGCTGTGGCTCACAGTGGTCGCGGGCTCGGTGTCGTAGCCCGGGGCAACGTTGAACGCCACGGACGTCGACTCATCGGCGAGCGAGGGCAGGTCGTGCCCTGCCTCGTAGACCGCCGATACGCCGAACGACGGCGGTTCGGGGTC
Source organism: Solirubrobacteraceae bacterium (assembly GCA_035604915.1). Taxonomy (GTDB): domain Bacteria; phylum Actinomycetota; class Thermoleophilia; order Solirubrobacterales; family Solirubrobacteraceae; genus Palsa-513. The sequence goes on along the minus strand of DATNHQ010000066.1, from coordinate 9,356 downwards.
GCGAGCCGGCGGCTCGGCCTCGAAGCTCGGAGCGCCGTGGCTGGGTGGCGTCGGCTCGTAGGACGCCGCCTCCGGCTCGTGCTCACCGGCCTCCGGCTCGCGCTCACCGGCCTCCGGCTCGCGCGAAGAATCGCCTGCTTCCTCGTTCACCTGCGCAGCCGAGCCCTCGCGTGCGAACGGGGCGAGGGCTGCCCAGTCGGTCTCGTTCGAGAAGGTCCACGACGGCCCGTCATCGGCGTCGGCTTCGGCCGCAGAACGCTCGGCCGGCTCGGCCGGCTCGTGCGGCCAGGCCACCTCGGGCTGATCGGTGTCGATCCCGTGGGCGATCGGCTCGGTCAGCGAGTCGTACTCGAACTGCTCCTCGGGGCCGAACAGAGCATCGAGGACCCGGTTTCGGACCTGCGGCCTGACCGCGACCGCGACGACGCCGCCGAGCAGGAGCACCTTGGCGAAGCGCCGCTTCGACCTGCGCTTGGACCCGCCCGCACGACCGGCTTCTCCGGCGGCAGCGAGTTGTTCCTCCAGGCGTTGCGCGCGACGCGCCATCGACCCTCACTATAGCCGTAGCGCTGACGTCGCCCGCCGCGTCTGGGCGTGCGCTGGCGCCCGCGTCAGTGTGGGTGCGGGACGCTCCGGCGGCGCCGACGAGGAATCGGGCGCCGGTCGCGACAAGGCCATCCGTCCGACCCGCGTGCCGCGACCGGCCCGGCCCAGGAGAGAGATAGGGCCGGCACGCCCGAGTGGTGGCGGGAAGCGGGGGGTGCCGCCCGTCACCGCCGCCAGCATACGCGAGCGAAACCCCTGTTACAACGTGCCACCGACGCCAGCGCCGGCATTGTCAGATCTCGTGAGACTCGCCCTCGACGGCCAGTGCGACCGGGTTGCTGAACGCCCGCTCGCCCGCGGCTCTCACGACGGCCGGGTCGAGCACGTCCGAGAAGTGCGTGAGGACGAGCCGCTTGACGCCCGCGCGGCGGCCAATCTCGCCCGCCTCGGCGGCCGTGAGGTGGGCGCGGTCCTCGAGATCCGGCTGTGCCAATGTCGCCTCGATGAGGAGCAGCTCGGCGTCACGGGCGAGCTCGACGAGCGCTTCGTTGGGCCCGCAGTCTGCGCTGAAGACGAGCCGGCCGCCGCCGCCGTCGAGGCTCACCGCGTAGCTGGGGACATAGTGCGGGACGAGGCGGAAGTTCGCGCGCAGGCCCTCCAGCTCGAGCTCGGCGGCCGGGTCGTACTCGGTCAGCTCGAAAGCGTTCTCGATCAGCGTCTCGCTGCCCCATGCCCCGCAAAGCCGGCGCAGCGCGGCGCGCGCCCCCGGCGGGGCGTGAAGCGCCGGCCGCTGCGAGCGCAGCTTCGGCCCGTAGGTCAACGCGTAGGCGAACGGCACGAGGTCGAGCAGGTGATCGGCGTGCAGGTGCGAGATCAGCACGGCATCGATGCGCTCGTACTCGCCGTAGCGGCGCAGCTTGCCGAAGACGCCGTTGCCGCAGTCGATCAGCAGGCGGCGCCCGCCGTCGACCTCCACCTCGTAGCCGCTGCAGGCGCCATCGCGGTCCTGCCACGACGGGCTCTTGCCCAGAATTGTGAGGCGGATGGACACAGGAGCTCGCGGTGGCCGTAGCGCGGTCGGCGACCCGCTCTCGGGCGGAGGCTCGCGCGACGGCGTCGCGCATCAAATCACGCTGTCCGTCTCAGCGTCAAATGCGCCGCGGCGCCGACCCCGGCGCGTGCGGCTAGGCGTGCAGGGCGGCCTGCTCCTGGGCCGTCGGGAAGGCCCAGGCCGCGCGCGTGCGCCGCTCGGTGCGAAAGACGAAGCGCAACTGCTGCGGCGGACGCAGGCCTTCGGGGTGGTCAGGCCGGAAGGTCGCGCACGGCTGCGGCTCGGGCAACGCGCAGAGCAGGTTGCGCATGAAGAAGCAGTCCTCACAGCGAGGTGTGCGTGCAGGGGTGCGAACCACGGATGCGTCCTCCGGCGTCGATGCTGCGACCGTGATGATCAAAGCAAGCGCTGCAGCGAGCCGCGGGGAGGCTTCTCGCAATACCCGCGAAAAACCTCCGATACACTGACAAAGCCCTGCAAAGAGGCTCTTTCTTTTTGATACTGACGTAAGCTTACAGCGTCAGCTAGAACAATCGGCGCAGTTTGCGGAAGCACCCCTGGACGTGCCCGCGGCGGTGCGATATGAGGCGCTCCAAACGGTCCGCGCGCCTCTACAGTGCGGATCATGCGGATCCTGATAACTGGCCCGAGCGGAGCCGTCGGCCATGCACTCGCGCGCGCTCTGGCCGGCAGGCACGAGCTGCGCGGATTGGCGCGCGATCCGGCGCGCGTGGCCGGCGACCTCCCGCTCGAGCTGGTCCGCGGCGACGCTCTCAGCGGCGCCGGCCTCGCCCGCGCGCTCGATGGCGTCGAGGTCGCCTACTACCTGATCCATTCGATGGAGCCCGCGCTTGCGGACAGCTTCGCCCAGCGCGACCGTGCCGCCGCGCAGCGCTTCGCCGCGGCTGCCGCCCGCGCCGGTGTGCGGCGGATCGTCTACCTCGGCGGGCTGCGCCAGAGCGTGGGTCGTGCCTCTGAGCACCTCGCGAGCCGAGGCGAGGTGGAGCAGATCCTGCTCGCGGCGGTTCCCGACAGCGTCGCGCTGCGGGCGTCGCTGGTGATCGGCGCGCGCTCTCGCTCGTTCCGTGCCGTCGTGCGACTGCTCGAGCGCCTGCCGGTGATCCCGCTCCCGCCCTGGCGGCGCAACCGCACGCAGCCGATCGATGAGCGCGACGCTGTCTCCTACCTCGCCGCCGCCGCCGAGGCTGCCGGCGTTGGCGGGCGCGCGTTCGACATCGCCGGGCCCGATCTGGTCTCCTACGGCGAGATGATCGAGCGGATCGCGGCGCTGCTGCTGCTGCGGCGTGCGCTGCTGCCGATGCCGTTCGCCCTCACCCGCGTCTCGGGTGCTTTCGCCGCCCGCGTCAGCGGCGTGGAGCACGAGTTGCTCGGGCCGCTGATGGGAAGCCTCGGCACCGACCTCGTGGCCGATGACGCGCCCGCCCGCGCCGCCTTCGCCGTTCGCCTCCACAGCTTCGACGCCGCGGTCGAGCACGCGCTGCGCGAGTGGGAGGAAATCGAGCCCTTGGGTGGGCGATGAGCGCGATCGAGAGCTCGATCGTGATCGCAGCGTCGCCGCAGACTGTGTGGGCGGTTGTGATGGACGCAGAGCGCTTCGGCGAGTGGGTCACGATCCACCGCGGCCTCCGCGACCTCTCGCCAGGGCCGCCGCGCGAGGGCTCGCGCATGGAGCAGATCCTCCACCTGCGCGGCGCCGACATCCACGTGCGCTGGTTGCTGGTCGAGTGCGAGCCGCCCAGTTATGCGTGCTGGCACGGCCGCGGGCCCGCCCGTACCAGCGCGCGCATCGAGTACCGCCTGACGGCCGTCCCGGAAGGCACGCGCTTTGACTATCAGAACCACTTCGAGACACCGCTCGGCCCGCTCGGTGCGTTTGCGAGCCGTCGCGTGATGGGCCACATGGCACAGCGCGAGGCCGACCGCTCGCTCGCCGCGCTGCGCGAGCTGATTGAGCACTCTGACGGCTGACACGACGCAGCCGCGCCCGCAACGATAGTGTCCGCGCATACGACGCTTCCGCTCACCCCTGCTCGCGCTGATGCTCGCCGTGGCGCTCGCGAGCGCTCCCGCTGCCCTGGCGGCCAGCGACACTCCGAGCGAGAGCTACGCCACCCTGCTGACTCAAATCGCTGCCAAGAAAGGCAGCCCGGACCGCGTCGTACGCGCCACGGTCGACAAGGCCAAGCACCATGTCAGGGTCACTCTCGCAAATGGCTCGCGGCCGCTTGTGTCCTATCCCGCGACCGCAGACAAGCAGCTTGTCGACAACCTGCTCCACCACCACATCCCGGTGGTCTACGCCAAGAAGCCGGCTGTGCATCACACGCTCCGCTACGTGGCCGCCGGAGTAGTCGCCGTGCTGCTGTTGATCGGCGGGGGCGTCTGGTTCTACACACGTGGCCGCCAGGAGCCGCCGACGGACTCTGACACACCCGCAGCGACTTCCGTGTAGCCGGATTTTCGCAACGTTTTGGTCATCGCGACTCACGTTGCCGCCGCAGCTGGCATTATTCACGCGTGGCAATGCGCGAGATGATGCTGCCAATAACCGACGTAGACAGCGAGGATTATCTGTGAGTGATTTTCTCAAGACGAAGCGCGACGAGATCGCTGCCCGCCTACGCGAGCTCGAGCCTCTCGTCGAGGAGTACCGCCAGCTCGAGGCGGCTTCTGCCGCGCTCGCCGGGCTGCCCGGGGCGGCTGCCCGCCCAGCGCGCACCGCGCGCCGTGCGCGCGCGACCCCTGCTCGGACGACGACGCGCGCGCGTCGCGCGAGCACTCGCTCAACCACCCGCGCGACCACCCGCGCGACTACTCGCGCGAGCACCAGCGGCCGCCGCGGCCGCCCGCGCGGCTCGGGCACCCGCGCGATCCAGACGCTCGAGCTCGTGAAGTCGAAGCCGGGCATCACGATCCCGGAGATCGCGAGCGCCATGGGCATCAAGCAGAACTATCTCTACCGCGTGTTGCCAGGTCTCGAGAAGGACGGCAAGGTCGTCAAGCGCGACCGCGGCTGGCACGCCGCGGCCTGACCCGGCGACCGCGTCGCCCGTGTGACCGCGCGACCGCGTCGCGGGGTCACACGGGCGGGTGCACACGGGCGCACCCTCCCGCGCCCGCGCCCGCTCGATAGGCGGCGCGGGAGCCGGCCGCGCCGCCGCGCCGCCGGCTCCCCGGAGCTGCGCTCAGCCGATCAGCCCGAGCTCGCGCACGGCGTTTCGCTCCTCGCCGAGCTCCGTGACCGTGGCGTCGATGCGCGCGCGCGCGAAGTCGTTGAGCTCGAGGCCCTCGACGATCGCATAGTCACCGCCGGCGGTGCTGACCGGGAAGCCGCAGATCAGCCCGTCCGGCACGCCGTAGGAGCCGTCCGAAGGCACTGCCATCGAGACCCAGTCGCCGGCCGGCGTGCCCGCCACCCAGTCGCGCACGTGGTCGATCGCCGCGTTGGCCGCCGACGCGGCGCTCGAGGCGCCGCGCGCCTCGATGATCGCCGCGCCGCGCTTCTGCACCGTCGGGATGAACTCGTCCGCCAGCCAGGCCTGGTCGGAGACGACCTCCGCCGCATTGCGGCCGGCGACCTTGGCGTTGAACAAATCCGGGTACTGGGTCGCCGAGTGGTTTCCCCAAACCGTCATGTTTGTCACCTCCGCGACGCTCACACCCGCCTTTGCGGCGAGCTGGCCCTTGGCGCGGTTGTGGTCGAGGCGCATCATCGCGCTGAAGCGCTCGCGCGGCACGTCGGGAGCGTGTGACATGGCGATCAGGGCGTTGGTGTTCGCGGGGTTCCCCACCACCAACACCCTGACGTCACTCGCAGCGCGCGCGTTTATCGCCTCGCCCTGCGGCTTGAAGATGCCGCCGTTGGCCTCGAGCAGGTCGGCGCGCTCCATGCCCGGGCCGCGCGGGCGCGCCCCGACCAGCAGCGCGACGTTGACTCCGTCGAAGGCGACCGCCGGGTCGTCGGTGATCTCGATCCCGGCAAGCAGTGGGAATGCGCAGTCGTCGAGCTCCATCGCAGTTCCCTCCGCCGCCTTCACGGCCTGCGGGATCTCGAGCAGTCGTAGTGCGACCGGCCTGTCGGCGCCGAGCATTGCACCGCTCGCGATCCGAAACAGCAGCGCGTAGCCGATCTGGCCGGCGGCACCGGTTACGGCCACCTTCGTTACGTCGCTCATGCGGTCAAAGTCACGTCGCGGGCCAACAGGGGGTCCTTTCGCTAGCGGTGGGGAGCGCGATGCTACCGCTCCTCACCGTAGGATTGAGCAATGCGCGGCTCCGACACGCTCAGGCTCGGGCAGCTTTTCGGCATCCGCATCGGCGTCAGCCGATGGTGGTTCCTGGTCCTCTTTTTCGTCATTTACGCGCTCGACCGCTATTTCGCCGGCATCCTCCCCAACAGCACCCAAGCGTTCGTGGTGGCGGTCGCCGGCGCGCTGTTGTTCTTCGCAACCGTCGTCGCGCACGAGCTGGGCCACGCGCTCGTGGCCCGCCACCAGGGAATGGCCATCGAGGGCGTCGACCTGTGGGCGCTCGGCGGTTTCACGCGCACCCGCGGTGAGTCGCAATCGCCCGGAGCGGAGTTCCGGCTGGCTGCGGCCGGGCCGGCGGTGAATGCGCTGGTGATCGGCGCCTGCGTCGTGGCCGGGCTCGCTTTCGGCAGCTTCAAGCACTTCCTGGACGTCGCCCTGCTGACATCCGGAGTCCACGTCAGCGCGCCGCTGGTGCTGCTCGGCTGGCTGGCGCTGATCAACGCGGTCCTGCTCGCCTTCAACCTGCTGCCGGCATTCCCGCTCGACGGCGGCCGCATGGCGCGCGCGGTCGTCTGGCGGGTCACCGGCGACCCCAACCGCGCCACGCTGGCGTGCGCGCGCATCGGCCAGGCGTTCGGCGTCGTCGTGATCGTCGGCGGGCTGGCGCTGGTCCTCGACGGCTACCTCGCGAGCGGGCTGTGGTTCGTCCTGATCGGGCTGTTCCTCGCGCAGACGGCGCGGCAGGCCGCGTCGGCGGCCTCCGTCGGCAGACTGATCCGCGATGTCACGGTCGCCGACATCATGGATCGCGAGCCGCTGACCGTGCCGTCGCAGACGACGCTGCTCGAGGCGGAGGAGCGCTACTTCCAACGCGAGCACGCGCCGTGGTTCGCGGTCACCGACGACGACGGGCGCTACCGCGGACTGCTGATCCACGAGCGCGTCGCGCACGAGTTGAGCGACGGCCGGCCGGCGCTGACCGCGGCCGAAATCAGCGTCGACTCGCCGCCCTGGCGGATCGACGCCTCGGCCACGCTCGAGACCGCGCTGCGCTCCGACGGGCTGCGTCGTCTCGGCGCGATCATCGCCGTCGATTCCGACGGGATCCTGCGCGGCGTGCTCACGCTCTCGCGGATCCGCCGAGCGATGAATCCGTCGGCCGCCCTATAGAGTCCGGCCTCCGATGCCCGAACACGACGTCCTCATCATCGGCGCCGGCCTCGCTGGACAGCGCGCCGCCGTCGCCGCCGCGCGCGAGGGCGTGTCGGTCGCGATCATGAGCAAGGTCCACCCCGTGCGCTCGCATTCGGTGGCCGCCGCGGGCGGCATCAACGCCGCGATCAGCCCTCAGGATGACTGGCGCTCGCACGCCTTTGACACCGTCAAGGGCTCCGACTACCTCGGCGATCAGGACGCGATCGAGATCATGTGCAAAGAGGCGCCGGGCGAGGTCATGCACCTCGAGCACATCGGCGTCACCTTCCATCGCAACGAGCATGGTGAGCTCGACCTGCGCCCGTTTGGCGGCGCGTCGATGAATCGCACCGCCTACGTCGCCGACATCACCGGCCAGGCGATGCTGCACGTCCTCTACGAGCAGCTGATGAAGCACTCCTCGACGGTCGAGCGCTTCGAGGAGTGGTTCACGACCTCGCTGATCATCGACGACGACGGTGCCTGCGTCGGTGCCGTGGCACGCGATGTGCGCAGCGGCCGGATGGAGACGTTCATCGCAAAGAACGTGATCTTGGCCACCGGCGGCTGCGGACAGGCCTACCTGCCGACCACGAACGGGCTGATCGTGACCGGCGACGGCATGGCGCTCGCGTACCGGGCGGGCGCGCCCTTGATGGACATGGAGATGGTTCAGTACCACCCGACCTGCCTGGTCGACCATGGCTTCCTGATCACCGAGGGTGCGCGCGGCGAGGGCGCACACCTGGTCAACAAGGAAGGCGAGCGCTTCATGGGCCGCTACGCCCCCAACAAGCTGGAACTGGCGTCACGTGACGTCGTCTCGCGCGCTGAGCAGACCGAGATCAACGAGGGCCGCGGCGTCGGACCCGGCGGCCGCGGCGTCTACCTCGACATCACTGTCGTCCCGCGCAAACGCACGCTCGAGGCGCTGCGCGAAATCGTCAACATCGGCCGGGACTTCGCCGGCGTCGACATCACGCGCGAGCCGATCGTCATCCGCCCCGGCCAGCACTACATCATGGGCGGGGTCAAGACGGACGCCGACGGACGCACGCCGGTCACGGGCCTCTACGCGGCCGGCGAGGTCGCCTGCGTGTCTGTCCACGGTGGCAACCGCCTCGGCGCCAACTCGCTGCTGGACACGCTGATCTTCGGCCGCCGCTCCGGCGAGCACGCCGCCGCGCGGGCGCGCGCGATCGCGATGCCCGCCGTCTCCGACGCCGCGCTGCACCGCGACACCGAGATGATCGAGGAGATCGTCGCCCGCCCGCACACGGGCCGGCGCATCGGCGAGATCAAGCTCGAGCTCGGCACGACGATGAACGACCACGTCGCGGTGTTCCGCGACGAGCAGGGCCTGACGCGCGCCCACGAGGTCGTCCTGCGCCTGCGCGAGGAGGCGCAGACGGCCGCGATCGACGACCGCGGGACGGTCTTCAACCAGGACGTGCTCGGCGCGATCGAGCTCGGCTACATGCTCGACTGCGCAGAGACGATCGTCGTCGCAGCGCTCGAGCGCAAGGAGTCGCGCGGCGCGCAGTACCGCACCGACTACCCGGAGCGCAACGACGCCGAGTGGCTCAAGCACATCGACATCAGCCGGGGCGGCGACGATCGGCCCAAGGTGTCCTACTCCCCCGTGACGATCACCCAGTGGCAGCCCGAGGAGCGCAAGTACTAGTGGCCGAGTTCACTCTGCGCCTGCGCCGGTTCGACCCGGAGTCCGGCGAGCCTCCCTACTGGGACGAGCACACGATCGAGCTCGAGCCGCACCGCTCCGTGCTGGAGGCGATCCTCCAGGCCAGGGGGCGCTTCGACGGCTCGATCGGGATCCGCTGCTCCTGCCGCGCCGCGATCTGCGGCTCCTGCGGCGCGCGCATCAACGGCCAACCGGGCCTTGCCTGCCACACCCACCTCGACGAGGCGCTGGCACGCTCCAAGGACGGCACGATCGTCGTCGAGCCGATGGGCAACATGCCGGTGATCAAGGACCTGATCGTCGACATGGACGCGGTCCACTGGAAGAAGGTCAAACGCGTCACGCCGTGGTTGATCAACAAGCAGCCGGTTCCCGAGCGCGAGTACCTGGTCGAGAAAGAGGCGATGGTCGACATCACCCAATCGATGGCCTGCATCCAGTGCGGCGCCTGCGTCTCAGACTGCCTGGCGATGGAGGTCGACCCCGGCTTCATCGGCCCAGCGGCGCTCGCCAAGGCCTACCGTTTCGTGGGTGACCCGCGCGACGATGAGCACGACATCCGCCTGCGCGATCTCGCCGAAGACCCGCAGGG
>DATNHQ010000065.1:0-17773 GCA_035604915.1 Solirubrobacteraceae bacterium | reverse complement strand
GCGCTGAGGCCCCCGCTCCAGGCGCCGCCGCCACCACCGCCACCGCCGCCGAAGCCGCCGCCACCGCCACCACCACCGTCGCCGCTGCCCGACCCGTCGCCGCCGCCGCCGCCATCCGCCAGCGCTCCGGGCGCGCCCGCGTATCCCGCCAGCTCGGGGGTCGCGCCGGTGCCGCCGCCAGCGCCGCCGCTCGCCTGCACGCCGGCGTCAACACCGGTCGGCCCGGCGCCGCCGCCACCCAGGTCGCCCAGCGCACTCCCCGGCGAGCCGGCGGCCGACGCGCTCGCCCCGGATCCGCCCGCGAGCACGGCGGTGCCGTCCCAGCCTGGGCCGCCGCCGCCACCGCCGCCGGCGGCGATCAGCACGCAGTTGGCGGCGGCCCCGGTCAGGGTCTCGGTCGTTCCCGCCTTGCAAAGCGCCGTGTAGCCGCCGCCACCACCACCTCCGGCGGCGCCTGGGCCGCCGCCGGGATCGCCGCCGCCGGCTTCGGCGTTGCTGTTCGCGCTGACGCCGTTGAAGCCGACGAACGCTTCGAGCTGCTCGCCGGGGGTGATCGGCCCGTTCGGGCTGACCGGGACGGTCGCCGTGATCGAGCCGCCCTCACCGCCCGGCGCCGCCTCGCCGCCGCCACCGGCCCAGCCGCTGCCGCCGTTGCCGCCGTGGGCGTCGAGCACCAGCGCGCTGACGTCGCCGGGAACGGTGAACGCGGTCGGGCCGCCCTGGGCGAAGCTCGTACCCGCCAGAGCGTCGAGGTAGGCAGCCTGCGAGCCGCCACCCGCCGGCGTGCCGGCGCCGGAGCCCGGCGGGCCGCCGGCGCCGTCGACGGCGACGCCGCAACCCACCCCGCCCGGCGGGTCGACCACGAACCCCGAGTTGGGGGCGCTGCCGCCGAGGGTCGCACGGCCGACGCTGGACGCACCCGGGAGCGCCCAGTAGATGTAGCTCGCGTCCAGCGCTAGCCCGCAGGCGGCTTCACCCGCGGGCAGCGTGATGAAATCGGCGTTGGCGTCGATCGGCCAGGTCGGCCCCTGCAGGGTCGCGCGGCCGATCGTGTCGACGCCGCCCGCGGCGTTTGACCCCCAGTAGATGTAGCTGCCGTTCACGGCCACGCTGGTGGGGTCCTGGAGCCCGCCGATGATGCTGCCGCCGGTTCCAGTGCCGTTGATGTTGGCGCGGCCGATCACGTCGTTGCGCACGTCGCTGTAGTAGACGTAGCTGCCATCGACGGCCACGCCCTCCGGCGTGCCGCCGGTCAGCACGAAGTTCGGATTTGGGTTCGCGCCGCTGAGCGTGGCGCGCCCGATCGTGCCCTCGGCGGGGTTGGCCCAGTAGATGAAGCCGCTGTCGATCGCCAGGTAGCAGGAGTCGCCGTAGACGTTCGGGCTCGCGACGATTGCGTGCGCACCGCTGCCGTTCAGCGCGGCCTCGACGATCGACTGGGTGTGGCTGTCGATCCAGTAGATGTTCGCCGCGTTCAGGGCGACGCCGCAGCTCGAGTCCGCGCCGGCCACCAGCGGCGCCGAACCGGAGCCGTCGAGGTAGGCGTAGCCGACGGCCCCGCCCTGCCCGCTCCAGTACACGTATGCGCCCGCGCTGGCCGCCCACGAGCCGATCGCAACCGCAGCGGCGCCGAGCGAGGCCGCCGCCAGCCGGCGACCCGCGCGCGCGCGGCGTCGCTCGCGCGTGCGAGAGGTCATTGCGTTCCCCCGGTGAAGCACTCGCGCGCCATGCCCACCACCACCTCGTCTACGGATCGCCGAAGGCGGGCAGTGTAGCGCCGGGCACTGGGACCCCGATTCAGCCGCTCAAGAGCGGCAGCAGCGCCGCCAGCTTGACCTCGGTCTCGCTCAGCTCCGCCGCCGGGTCGGACTCCGCGACGACGCCGACGCCGGCGTAGCAGCGTGCCTGCGAGCCCTCGATCAGCGCGCAGCGCAGCGCGACGCAGAACTCGCCGTCCTCGTTGGCGTCGGTCCACCCGAGTGGACCGGCGTACCAGCCGCGGTCGATCCCCTCGAGCGCCCGGATCAGCGGCAGCGCGACGGCCGCCGGCTCGCCCCCGACCGCGGGCGTCGGGTGCAGCAGCCCGGCGAGCTCGACCGCTGCGACCGGCGCCGCGAGCTGCGCGCGGATCGCCGTGGCGAGGTGCTGGATGTTCGCGATCCGCACCACCACCGGCTCCTCGGCCATCGCCACCCAGACCGCGTGCGGGCGCAGCTCCCGCTCGATCCGCCGCACCACGATCGCGTGCTCCTCGCGCTCCTTCTCCGTGCGCAGCATGCGTTCGCCGAGGTGATCGTCGACCGCCGGGTCGGCGCTGCGCCCGGTCGAGCCCGCGAGTGCGACGGTGCTCAGGCGCAGCCCGTCGCGGCGCAGCAACAGCTCCGGCGTGGCGCCGATGAAGGTGGCCTCGCCGCGGCCGACGGCGTAGACGAAGCAGCCGGCGAAGGCCTCGCGCAGGACACCGAAGACCGCGGCGACGTCGTGGCGCCGGGGGCCGTGGACGTCGACCTCACGGGCCAGCACGATCTTCTCGAGGCGCCCGGCGGCGATCATCTCGACCGCGCGAGCGACGGCGGCCTCGTAGTGCTCGGGCGCCATCGCACCGGCGACGCGGTGGCGCTCCGTCGGGTGTGGGTCAAGCAGCGGCGGCGGCTGCTCGCGCAGGGCAGCCAGCCGCCGCTCGATCCGCTCGATCAGCTCCGCCGCGACGTCGTCGGGGCGGACCAGCGCCGCGACCGTGCACCAGACCTCCTCGCCGCGGCGCACGAGTGCGACCTCGGGCACCACCAGCGACGCCGGCGCGAACGCCGACCACTGCGGCGTGCTGCCGCCGTCGGGGGCGAACGCGAAGCCGCCGCAGGCGATCAGGCCGCCGCCGACAGGGCCGCTCGAGGGCTCGATGCACGCACGCGCGATGAGGTCGCGCCAGCGCGCGGCGGTGCGCTTGAAACGGAGGTGGCCGCCGTCCTCGAGCGCGGTCACCGCTCCCAGCGCGGCGAGCACGGAGCGCTCGCGCTCGGGCTGCTCGAAGCACATCCAGGGCTCCCCGGCGGCGCGCGAGGCGAGCACCACCGCGCTCGGATCGACGCCGTCGGCGAGGCGCCAGCTGACCGCAGCGACCGTCTCGCCGTCCCGCCGCGAGGCGCGGAGCGCTCGCTGCAGCTGCGCGGCGAGGCGGCTGCGGTGCTGCGGCGGGAGCGCGAAGGGCCCCGTCGGCGGGGCGGGCGGCAACTGCGCCGCGGTCGAGCTCCCCGCCTGTGCCACTACGTCTCCGTGCGACCTCGCGACATCGCGATCTCGCCGGTGCGCATCATCTCGATCAGCCCGTAGGTGCGCACGACGCGCTCGAACGCGTCGATCTTCTCGCTGTCGCCGGTCACCTCGACCGTGACCGAGCGCTTGGTCGTGTCGACCACGCGCCCGCGGAAGACCTCCGTGAACTCGAGGATCTCGCTGCGCGCCTGCGCCTCCGCGGCGACCTTGAACAGCGCCAGCTCGCGCGTCACCGTCCCGGCCGGCTCGAGGTCGCGGATCTTCAGCACGTTGACGAGCTTGTGGAGCTGCTTGGTGACCTGGTCGATCGGATGCAGCGCGCCGTCGACCGTCAACGTGATCCGCGAGAACTTCTCGTCGTCGGTCGGACCGACCGTCAGCGTCTCGATGTTGAAGCCGCGCCGCGCGAACAGCCCGGCGATCCGCGTCAGGACGCCCGGGCGGTTCTCGACGAGGATCGAGAGCACGTGCTTGCGGCCGGTGCGAAGCCCGACCGCTGCATCGAGCTCCTCGAGGCTCAGCGGTGTCTTGGTTCCTGGCTCACCCATCTGCGATCACCCCACCATGTCGCGCGCGGCGGCGCCGGGCGCGATCATCGGATACGTGTTCTCCTCGCGCGTCACGCGGACGTCGGCGACGACCGTGCCCGGCGTCGCGATCGCCGCGCGGATGTCCTCCACCAGCGACGCCTTGTCGGTGAAGCGCAGCCCGGTCGCGCCGTAGGCCTCGGCGAGCTTGACGAAGTCCGGATGCTCGCCCATGTCGACCTGGCTGTAGCGGTGGTCCCAGAACAGCTCCTGCCACTGGCGGACCATGCCCAGGTAACCGTTGTTCATGATGAACACCTTGACCGCGATCTGCTCTTGCACGCAGGTTGCGAGCTCCTGGCTGTTCATCTGGATCGAGCCGTCGCCGGCGATCACGCAGACGGTGTCATCCGGCGAGCCCACCTTCGCCCCCATCCCGGCCGGCAGGCCGAAGCCCATCGTGCCGAGCCCGCCCGAGTTGATCCACTGACGCGGGCGCGTGAAGTGGTAGTACTGCGCCGTCCACATCTGGTGCTGGCCGACGTCGGAGACGACGATCGCCTGGCCGTCGGTCGCCTCGTAGAGGGCCTGCACGAGGTACTGGGGCTTGATCTCGGCGTCGGTGCTGTCCTCGTAGCGCAACGGATGCTCGGCCTTCCAGGCCTCGATCCGCGCCCACCAGTCGCGTAGGCGCTCCGGGTCGGGCTCGAGCGCCCGATACTCCGCGACCAGCTTGCGCAGCACGTGGCGCGCGTCGCCGACGATCGGGATGTGCGCCGGCACGTTCTTCGAGATCTCCGCCGGGTCGATGTCGATGTGGATGAACTTTGCGTGCGGCGCGAACTCGGCGAGCTTGCCGGTGATGCGGTCGTCGAAGCGCGCCCCGACCGCGCAGATCAGGTCGGCCTCGTCCATCGCGTAGTTGGCCGCGCGCGTGCCGTGCATGCCGAGCATGCCGAGCCATTGGGCGTGCGTGCCGGGGAAGCCGCCGAGGCCCATCAGCGTGCAGGTGACCGGGAAGCGGTCGGAGGTCGCAAGCTCGACCAGCTCCGCCGACGCGCCGGAGTTGATCACGCCACCGCCCGCATAGATCACCGGGCGCCGCGCGCTCGCGAGCGCGTTCGCCGCCTGGCGGATCTGCTTCTGGTTGCCCTCGACCGTCGGCTGGTAACCCGGCAGCGACACGTCGAGCACCGGCTCATAGGCGATCTCGGCGCGCGAGAGGTCCTGCGGGATGTCGATCACGACCGGGCCGGGACGGCCGGTGCGCGCGATGTGGAAGGCCTCGTGGATCGCGCGCGGGATCTCCAGCGGGTGCTGGATCATGAAGGAGTGCTTCACGATCGGCAGCGTGATGCCCATCGTGTCGGCCTCCTGGAAGCCGTCGGTGCCGAGCAGCTCGGTGCGGACCTGGCCGGTGATGAAGACGACCGGCACCGAGTCCATCATCGCGTCGGCGATCGGCGTGACGAGGTTCGTCGCACCCGGGCCCGACGTCGCCAGCGCGACCCCGACCTTGCCGGTCGCCTTCGCGTAGCCCTCGGCGGCGTGACCGCCGCCGGCCTCGTGGCGGACCAGCACGTGGCGGATTCCGGCGTCGTAGAAGGCGTCGTAGGTAGGCAGATTCGCACCACCCGGGAGGCCGAATACGACGTCGACGCCCTCCGCCTTAAGGCATTCCATCACGGCATCGACTGCACGCATGCGCTTGAACCTCCTTTCGGGTGTGTCAGGGGACGCAAAACCGGCCCGCGAATGGGGGCCCAGAGCTCAGGATAGCGTGCCGGCGGCGGTTTTCCTGCCGCTGCAATCAGAGCCGCGCACGCACGCGCATCGACGGATGCGGCTCGATCAGCTCGTCCTCGCCGGGGTATTCGAGCTCGGCTCCGCAGCTCATGCAGAGCGCGTCGTAGTGGCGCACGGTCCGCCGGCAGCCGGGGCAGATCCGCATCGCCTCCTCGGTCTCGCGCCGAAACAGCGCCGCGCCAAGCGGCCCGAGGATCGGTATCACTGCCGAGACGACGAACCACACGAACCACGAGCTGCCCTTGCGCGCACCGATGTAGCCGCCGACGCACGCCGAGACAAGGCACAGCGCTACATAGACGGACGCGCCGTTCAGAATAGGACGCGAACCGCCCAGATGGCGCCGATGATCGCCACGACTATCGCGACAAGCGTCGCGACCCACAAAAGGACGTGGAACAGCAGGTGCAGCAGCAGCCACGCGCAGACGAGCAGGACGAGCCCGGCGAGCGCGTGCCGTCCGAACGACTGCATGCGGCCCTCCGCTCGCGCCACGCGGCTCTCGGTGTGTTGTTCGTTCATACGGAAGAGCTTACGCTCATCCGTGAGCGCTATTGCTGGTGGTGTGGCTTGAGCGTGCGCTGCTGCGACCGCGAGGGTGAGGCGGAGGCTGCCAGGCGAGCAAGGCTGTAGCGCCGGCGCACGGCCGGCGTCTTCAGCGTCGTGGACGCCTCGTCCACCTGCGGGAGAAGCAGGAACCTGGATCGGGCGCTTGGTGTGTTCATGCGGGAATGATCGGCGCACGCGCCCTGCGCGTCGTTGGACCGCTGGCCAAGATCCGGCAATCGCGGCAGGCCGCGCGGGAACGCGCCGCTCAGCGCTCCTCGGCGATGCCGAGCGCCGCGTGGATCAGCCGCGTCAGCTCGCCGCCGTCGGCGCGCCCGCGCGTCTCTCGCATGATCGGCCCGATCAGCGCGCCGATCGCCTTGGCATTGCCGCTGCGCACCTGCTCGGCGGCGTCGGGGTCCGCGGCGATCGCGCGCGCGACGATCTCGGCCAGTCCGTCCTCGTCCGCGAGCGCCTGCAGGCCGCGCTCGGCGACGATCGCGGCCGGGTCGCCGCCCTCGGCCAGCAACGCGTCGAGGACCTCGCGGCCGGCCGCCGTCGTGATCGTGCCGTCGGCGACCAGCGCCACCAACGCGGCGAGTGCGGCCGGCTCGAGCCTGGTCTGCACCGGCTCGCGCTCGCCCAGGCGCGCGACGAGCTCGCCGGTGATCCAGTCGGCCAGGCGCCGCGGATGGGCCGGATCGGCGGCCAGCGCGCGCTCGAAGAGGTCGCCGAGCTCGACGTGGAAGGCGAGCTGGTGAGCGCGTTCGGCGCTGAGTCCGCACTCGCGCGCCAAGCGCTGCGCGCGGGCGCTCGGCAGCTCTGGCATCGCCGCGCGCGCGGCGGCCAGCATCGCCTCGGTCGTCGCGATCGGGACGAGGTCGGGCTCCGGGAAGTAGCGGTAGTCCTGCGCGTCCTCCTTCGAGCGAAGCGCCGTCAGCGCGCCGCTCGAGGGATCGAAATGGAACGTCTCCTGTTCGACCTCACCGCCGCCGTCGATGATCGCGCGCTGGCGCTCGATCTCGGCGGCGACGCCGCGCTCGAGGTAGCGGAAGGAGTTCATGTTCTTGAGCTCGGTCTTGGTGCCGAGCGTGTCGCTCCCGGCCGGGCGCAGCGACACGTTGGCGTCGGCTCGCAGCGAGCCCTCGTCCATGTTGACGTCGCTGACCCCGAGCGCCCGCAGCGTCGCGCGCAGCAGCTCGAGCCACTCGCGCGCCTGCGCCGGCGAGTGCAGGTCGGGCTCGGTGACGATCTCCACGAGCGGTGTGCCGCCGCGGTTGAAGTCGACGACCGAGAGCTCGGAGCCGTGGATGCGCCCGCTCGCGCCGAGGTGGATCAGCTTGGCCGCGTCCTCCTCCAGGTGCACGCGGTGGATGCGCACGCCTGCCAGCTCGCCGCCGACGCAGAGCGGCTCGTCGTACTGGGAGATCTGGTAGCCCTTCGGCAGGTCCGGGTAGAAGTAGTTCTTGCGGTGGAAGATCGAGCGCGGCGCCAGCTGCGAGCCGAGCGCCATGCCGATCATCAGCCCGTAGTGGATCGCGCGCTCGTTGACCACCGGCAGCGCGCCGGGCAGGCCGAGGCAGACCGCGCAGGTGCGGGTGTTGGGCGGCTCACCGAAGCTGAGCGCGCAGCCGCAGAACATCTTCGTCGCCGTCGCGAGCTGGACGTGGATCTCGAGGCCGATCACCGGCTCGAGCTCGACGGCGCTCACGGCCCGCCCTCCGCCGCGCGCGAGCCGTCGAAGCCGAGCGCCCGCTCGAGCGCGAAGGCGGCGCCGAGCAGCAGGTTCTCGCTGAACGGCGGCCCGGCAAGCTGGAAGCCGACCGGCAGCGGCGGCCCGCCCTCCGGCGCCGTCGCGAGCGCGCAGGGGATCGAGATCGCCGGGATCCCGGCGAGCGACATCGGCACCGTGCAGAAGTCGTTGAGGTACATCGCCACCGGGTCGGCGGTCTTGGAGCCGAGCGGGAAGGCGACGCTCGGCGCGGTCGGGGTGACGATCAGGTCGAAGCGCTCGAAGGCGGTGGCGAAATCCTCGGCGATCTTCGTCCGCACCCGCTGCGCGCGGCCGTAGTAGGCGTCGTAGTAGCCGCTCGAGAGCGCGTAGGTGCCGAGCATGATGCGCCGCTTGACCTCCGCGCCGAAGCCATCGTGGCGCGTGCGCGTGTACATCGTGAGGAGGTCCTCGGCGCCGCTCGCGCGGTAGCCGTAGCGGACGCCGTCGAAGCGCGCGAGGTTGGAGGAGGCCTCGGCGGGGGCGATCAGGTAGTACGCGGCGAGCGCGTGGCGGGCGTGCGGCAGCGCGCAGGGCTCGACGCTCGCGCCGAGCGTGCGGGCAAGCTCGAGCGTGGCCTCGAAGGCCTCGAGCACGCCGGGCTCGATCCCCTCCCCGGTCAGCTCGGCCGGCACCCCGAGCCGCAGGCCCGCCAAGTCCTCCCGCGTCGGGCGCTCGATCGCGCCCGGATACTCGAGCGAGGTCGAGTCGCACGGGTCACGGGGCCCCACCATCTGACCGAACAGCAGCGCCGCGTCGGTGACGTCGCGCGTCAGCGGTCCGGCCTGGTCGAGCGAGGAGGCGAAGGCGATCATGCCGTAGCGCGAGACGGCGCCGTAGGTCGGCTTGAGGCCGACGATCCCGCACAGCGCGGCCGGCTGGCGGATCGAGCCGCCGGTGTCGGTGCCGAGCGCCCACGGCGCACTCCGCGCGGCGACGGCGGCGGCGCTGCCGCCCGAGGAGCCGCCCGGGACGCGCGTGCGGTCCCAGGGGTTGCGAACCGGGCCGAAGCCCGAGTTCTCGGTCGAAGATCCCATCGCGAACTCGTCCTGGTTGGTCTTGCCCAGCAGCGGCGCGCCGGCCGCGGCCAGGCGCGCCACCACCGTCGCGTCGTAAGGGGGGCGGTAGCCCTCGAGGATGCGCGAGCCAGACTGGCTCGGCACTCCCTCGGTGCAGAACAGGTCCTTGACCGCCAGCGGCACCCCCGCGAGCGGTCCGCCGGCCGTGGCCGGCGCCCGCTCGGCGACCCAGACGTAGGCGTTCAGCTCGTCGGCGCCGGCACGGGCGCGGTAGGCCTCGAACAGCTCGGCGGCATCGAGCTCGCCCGAGCGGACGGCCGCCACGGCCTGCGCGGCGCTCAGCGCGATCAGCGAGCTCATGCCTGCGGGCTGGGGACGGCGAAGCCGTCGTCGAGCACCTGCGGGCCGCTCTCGAGCGCACGCTCGCGCGGCAGCGACGGTCGTGGCACGTCGGGACGCAGCGCGTTCTCGACCGAGACCACGTGCGAGGTCGGCGGCACGCCCTCGAGGTCGAGCTGCTCGATCGTCGCGATGTGCTCGAGGACGCCGGCCAGCTCGATCGCCATGCGGTCGACCTCGGCGTCGCTCAGCGCAAGGCGCGCGAGCCGGGCGACGTGGCGAACCTCCTCGCGCTCGATCACCGCGACACCGGCACGCCCCAGAAGGGGCGCTCATCGCGCAGCGAGAACCAGGCCGAGAGCAGCACGCCCAAAGACCCCGCCAGGCCGAGCCAGAGCCCGAAGCAGCGCGCGCTCGCAAGCGCCGGCGGCGACGCCGCGCCGACAGCGATCAGCACCGTCGAGGCCAGCGCGAGCACGACCGTGAAGACCGCCGCCGCGAGCGGCAGGCTCGGCGAGCGCCGGGTGGCCGTCACGGCGACGAGGATCAACCCGCCGGCGGCGCTGAGCGCGCCGAGCACCGCCGTCGCAGTGACCGCGCTCCAGGCATCGTGGCGCACGCCGGATAGCTCGAACCACGGCTCAAACAGCGCGACGGCGAGCAGCGCCGCGGCGACGAGCGCCGAGCACTCGGCCGGGCGCATCCTGCGGGGATCGAACTGCACGCGCGAAAGCCTACCCCTGCGCCGGGCGCTCGCCGGGCCTCAGCTCTGGTTGCTTTCTGCGCGCGGCTCAAGACGCGACCCGGCGCCGGCACGCGCCACGCCGCGCCGCCGGGGGCGCACGAGCACGGCGGCGGCGAGGATGCCGCAGGCGACCCACCCCGCGCCGACCAGGAACGCGAGGTGGTAGCCCCCGGTGAGGGCATCGGCGATCGGCCGGTGCGCGGCGATCAGCGAGCGCGTGCGATCGGTCGAGACCGTGCCGAGCACGGCGACGCCGAGCGCCCCGGAGACCTGCATAGACACGTTGACGATGCCCGACGCGAGACCCGCATCGGCGGAGGGCACCTCCGACATCGCGAGCGTCAGCAGCGGCACCGAGCCGGTGCCCATGCCGGCCCCCATCGCCACCAGGCCGCAGAGCACGAGCGGGAAGTAGTCGGCGTCGGCGCCGGCCTGCGACCACGCCACAAGCCCGCCGGTCACCAGCCACATCGCCGGCAACAGCACGCGCCAGGGGCCGAAGCGTCGCACCAGGTTGGCGGTGATGCCGGTCGAGAGGATCGCGATGATCACGGTCATCGGCAGGAATGCGAGCCCGGTCTTGAGGGCGTCGTAGCCGAGCACGTGCTCGAGGTAGAGCGTGCCGAGGAAGAACGAGCCGTACATGCCGACGAACAGGAAGCCGCGCACGACGCTCGAGCTGAGCAGCCCGTGCACGCGGAAGATGCGAAGCGGCATGATCGGATTTCGCAGCCGTGACTCGAGCAGCACGAACGCTCCGATCAGCGCGATTCCCGCCAGCAGCGGCGCGAACGTGCGCGCCGAGCCCCAGCCGTGCTCGCTCGAGGTGACCACGGCGTAGATGCAGAGCATCAGCCCGCCGGTGACCAGGATCGACCCGAGCACGTCGATGCCCTGGCGCACGCCCAGGCCCCGGTTCTCCGGCACCAGCAGGGCGCCGAGGGCGAACGCGACGACGCCGATCGGGAGGTTGATGAAGAAGATCCAGTGCCAGTTGAGCGCCTGCGTGAGGATGCCGCCGGCCAGCAGCCCGATCGAGCCGCCGCCGACCGCGACGAAGATGTAGGCGCTCATCGCCCGCGCGCGCTCGTGCGCGTCGTGAAACTCGGTTGCGATGATCGCGAGGATCACCGAGGTGGAGAGCGCGCCCGCCGCGCCCTGGACGAAGCGCGCGCCGATCAAGAGCCCCTGGCTGTCGGCGATCCCGCAGACGGCGGAGGCGACCGTGAAGGCGGCGAGACCGCCGAGGAACACCTTCTTGCGCCCGATCAGGTCGCCGAGTCTCCCGGCCATCAGCAGGAAGCCGGCGAAGGCGACCAGGTAGGCGTCGATCACCCAGGCCAGGTTCGCCTGCGTGAAGTGGAGGTCATGCTGGATCTTCGGCAGCGCGACATTCACGACCGTCGCGTCCAAAGCGTTCATCAGCATCGCCAGGCAAACGACGATCAGCGCGAACCAGCGACGGCGGTCCGCGCGGCGTGGCTGCGCGTCGGCTACGACGGCGCTCCCTCTACGGCCGCCTGCGCCGCGAGCACGGTGTTGCGCAGCAGGCAGGCGATCGTCATCGGCCCGACGCCGCCCGGGACCGGCGTGATCGCGCCGGCGCGCTGCGCGACGGCGTCGAAGTCGACGTCGCCGACCAGCCCGTCCTCGAGGCGGTTGATGCCGACGTCGATCACCGTCGCGCCCGGCTTGACCCAATCCGCGGTCACCATCCGCGGCCGCCCGACCGCAGCGATCAGCACGTCGGCGCGAGCGCAGACGGCGGCGAGGTCGCGCGTGCGCGAGTGGCAGATCGTGACGGTCGCGTTGGCGGCGAGCAGCAGCTGCGCCATCGGCTTGCCGAACAGGTTCGAGCGCCCGATCACGACCGTCTCGGCGCCCTCGAGCTCGGCGCCAACGCTGTCGAGCAGCGCCATCACGCCGCTCGGCGTGCACGGGCGAAGCCCCGGGCGGCCCAGGGCGAGCAGCCCTGCCGACATCGCGGTGAGCCCGTCGACGTCCTTGCCGACGTCGACGAGACCGGTCAGCTTGACGCCGTCGAGGTGCTCCGGCAACGGCAGCTGAACGATGATGCCGTTGACCTGCGGATCCGCGTTCAGCTGCTCGAGCGTCCGGATCACCTCCGCCTCCGCCACATCCGCGGCGAGGTCGACGGGGAACGAGCGCATCCCGATCTCCTGGCACTGACGCTGCTTGGAGCCGACGTAGACGGCGCTCGCCGGGTCATCGCCGATCAGCACGGTCGCGAGGCCGGGCGGGCGACCGTGAGCCGCCGTGAAGTCCCTGACGTCCTCTGCGAGCGCGGCCCGCAGCGCAGCGGCGACGGCCTTGCCGTCGATCAGGCGGGCGCTCACCGACGCGTCACCGGAGCGACGTCCGCGAGCAGCCGGCGCTCCGAACGGTCGGACGCAAAGCGGACGACGACGATGCCGTCGCGCTCGACGCCGATTACCACGCCCTCACCAAACGCCGCATGCGTCACATCATCGCCGATCCGGTAGTCGACGGCCGGCTCGCGGCTGCCGCCGCCCGCGGCCGCCGCCCAGCTTCCCCCGGCGCCGGCGCCGGCCGCCACGCGCGCCGCGGTGATGCGCCCGCCGCCCGAGCCGAGCACGTCGTCGCTGGCGTCGGTCAGCTCGGCCGGGATCTCGTCGAGGAAGCGGCTGCGCAGGCCGAAGCTCTCCACGCCGAACAGGCTTCGCCGCCGCGCGTAGGTCAGCGTCAGCGCCCGCATCGCGCGTGTGATGCCGACGTAGCAGAGGCGGCGCTCCTCCTCGAGCGAGCCCTCGTCGAGCGAGCGCGAGTGCGGGAAGACGCCCTCCTCGCAGCCGATCACGAAGACGATCGGGTACTCGAGGCCCTTGGCGTTGTGGAGCGTCATCAGCGTGACCTGGCCGCGGTCGTCGCGGCGCGTGTCGGCGTCGCTGACGAGCGCGATCTGGGCCAGAAACGCGTCGAGGCCACCCTCCTCCGCGCTCGCGTCGAACTCGCGCGCGACACCGACGAGCTCCTCCAGGTTCTCGATCCGCCCCTGCGCCTCGAAGGTCCGCTCCGCCTCGAGCGCCTCGATGTAGCCGCTGCGGGCGAGCACGGCCTCGAGCAGCTCCGCGACCCCCCTCCGATCGCCCGCGAGCGCGCGCAGCTCCCCCATCGTGTCCATGAAGCGGCCGATCGCGCGCACCGCGGCGGGCCCGAGCCCGGGCACGGTCTCGGCCGCCGCCGCGACGTGGAAGACGGGGTCGTCGAGCATCGCGGCGTGCGCGATCACGCGCGAGAGCGAGGTCTGGCCGATGCCCCGCCGCGGGCTGTTCGCGACGCGCGTGAAGCTGACCTGGTCGGCGGGGTTGGCGAGCAGCGAGAGGTAGGCGATCGCGTCCTTGATCTCGGCGCGCTCGTAGAACTTGGTGCCGCCGATCACCTGGTAGGGCACCTCCGCGCGTACGAGCGCGTCCTCAAGCACCCGCGACTGCGCGTTGGTGCGGTAGAAGACGGCGATCTCCGAGCGCGACACGCCCTCATCGACGAGGCCCTCGACCGCGCCCAGCACGTAGCGCGCCTCGGCGTGCTCGTCGGCGAGCATGCGAACCGTGATCGGGTCGCCTTCGCCGACCTCGGTCCAGAGGTGCTTGCGGACCTGGTCGCGGTTGTGGGAGATGACGGCGTTGGCGGCGGAGAGGATCGTCTGGGTCGAGCGGTAGTTCTGCTCGAGCTTGACGACGTGGGCGTCCGGGTAGTCCTGGGTGAAGTCGAGGATGTTGCGGATGTCGGCGCCGCGGAAGCCGTAGATCGACTGCGCGTCGTCGCCGACGACGGCGAGGTTGCGCCGCTCGCCGGCGAGCAGCGTCAGCCATCGGTACTGCGCATGGTTGGTGTCCTGGTACTCGTCGACGAGCAGGTGCTGGAAGGCCCGCTGGTAGTGCGAGCGAACCTCCGGGAAGAGCTCGAGCAGGTTGACGGCGCGCACGAGCAGGTCGTCGAAGTCCATCGCGTTGAAGCGGTGCAGCTCGCGCTCGTAGAGCTCGTAGGCGTCCGCGACCGTCTGCTCGAAGTAGGAGCCCACCATCGAGCGGTACTCGGCGGCGTCGCGCAGGCGGTTCTTGGCGTCGGAGATCTGGTTGTGCACACCCGCCGCCGGGAAGCGCTTGGGATCCGCGCCGACCCCGTCCAGGCAATGCTTGACCAGGCGCCGCGCATCCGCCTGGTCGTAGATCGTGAACTGGCGCGTGTAGCCGAGCCGCTCGGCGTGCGCGCGCAGCATGCGGGTCGCGGCGGAGTGGAATGTCAGCACCCACATCCCGCGCGTGCTGCGCCCCAGCAGCAGCTCGACGCGCTCGCGCATCTCCTGCGCCGCCTTGTTGGTGAAGGTGATCGCGAGCAGCTCGTCGGCGCGTGCCTCGCCGCTGTAGACGAGGTAGGCGATGCGGTGGGTCAGCACCCGCGTCTTGCCGCTGCCGGCGCCGGCCAGGATCAGCAGCGGCCCATCGCCGTGCGTGACCGCCTCGCGCTGGGCGGGGTTGAGCCCGTCCAGCAGCGCCTGTACGCGTGCTTCGGCGACGCTCGGCTCGGCCATCCTCTCAGCATAGATGCGCTGGCGGCTAGCCTCTGGTGGTTGCGTGTGAGCCTGAAACCGCGGCGCCGGGCGCGCCGATGACGATCTGCGACGAGGTCAGGGCGCATTGCGCCCACGTCGCCGCCACCGCCCGCTCCGTCGCCATCGACATGGCCAAGCTGGAGGCGTTCGAGGCGTCGCCGCAGGCGACCCTCGACGCCTCCCTGCACCACCTCGACGGATCGCCCGAGCAGGTCGCGCGTTACATGCTGACGCTCGACGCGATCAACTTCGGCTCCGGCTGGTTTCCGACGCTGCGAAAGCGTCCCGGCCACTCGGGCTACGCGACGGTCGCGGCGGCGCTGCGCGAGCGCTTCATCCTGGAGGGCGCCTGGAGCAACGCGCAGCTGCGCAGCCTCGACACGCGCACCGTCGCGGCGGCGCTCGGCCAGGACCCCGACCACGAGCTGATGGCGCTCTACGCGCAGGCGCTGCGTGCGCTCGGCGGCTGGCTCGGCCCCCGCAGCGTGCTCGAGGCGATCGAGGCGGCGACCGGCTCGGCGGCGGCGCTCGCCGCCCAGCTCGCCGACGGCATGGCGCTGTTTGCCGACCGCGGCTTCTACAAGCGCGCGCAGATCGTGCCGGCCGACCTCGCGCTGGCGGGCGTCGCGAGCTTCGAGGACCTCGACCAGCTGACGATCTTCGCCGACAACCTCGTCCCGCACGTGCTGCGCACTGACGGGGTGCTTGTCTACGAGCCGCGTCTCGCCGCCCATATCGATGCGGGCCGGATGCTTCGGCCGGGGCCCCAGGAGCGCGAGATCCGTGCCTGCGCGGTGCATGCCTGCGAGCTGCTCAGCGCGCGCCTGCAGGTGCCGCCGCGGGTGCTTGACAACTGGCTGTGGAACCGCGGCCAGGAGCCGGCCTACAAGGCCCGGCCGCGCCACCGCTGCCGCTGCGTGTACTACTGATGTGGCACTCGCCTAATTCGACGCGTCCTCAGCCGACCACGAACGGCGCGCTCGCGTGAGCGCGCAGCAGCGTCGGTGATGGTGGCGGCACAGACGTGAGATACGCGCAGACCAAGTGGTTTCCGGCGAACTTGCCCCCGAACGCCCTTGCCTTCGTGTACGCGTGCACCACCGTCGCCTTGATCAACAGCACGTCAGTGGCGATCGCGGCGTCTCCAGCCGCCGTCAGCTGGCACAGCGCTGTCCTGTTGAGGAACACCCTCAGCCGCGACAGATTCGCCGAGTTGCCGCTCGCCGTGACCGTAGCCACGCCGTGCAACGGAATCTGGCTCGGCGCGACCGTTACGGCCACCGTGTACGGCGAGCCGGCAAGCGCGGCGCCGCTCGAGGCGCCCGTGATCGCAAGCCCCGCCGCGCACGCGATCAGCAGTGGATGACGACGACCGGCCCGGACAGCTCTGTACATGAGTTCCTCTCCTTGACGCTCTTGGCGCACCGCTCGCAGACTGCAGACAACTAGGGCCAGAATACGCTCAAACGCAACAGCGTTCGTAGCCTCCTGGACCCTCGTTAGGGGAGGGTGCATGCACCGATCCCACGCCGAAGGGGTTCCTAACCGCCGGCGGGATTGCGTCCGCGCACAGAGCGCAGCGGGTGCACGTTCTCGGGGTCGCTGGCGGGCGGCGTCCCGCCGAGCTCGGTGACCATTCGCTCGAGCTCCGCGACGCGCGCCGAGAGCGCCCGCATCGCGTCGGCGACGGGGTCCGGCAGGTGGATCCAGTCGGTGTCCGGCCCCTCGACGCGGCGGCCGTCGATGCGGACCGGATGGCCCGGCACGCCGACGACCGTGGAGTTCGGCGGGACGTCGCGGACGACGACGCTGTTGGCGCCGATCTTGGCGCCGTGGCCGATCTCGATCGGGCCGAGCAGCTTCGCGCCGGAGCCGATCGTGACGTTGTCCTGCACGGTCGGATGGCGCTTGCCTGTCTCGAAGCCGGTGCCGCCGAGCGTGACGCCCTGGTAGAGCGTGACGCCCTCGCCGATGATCGCGGTCTCGCCGATCACGACGCCCGAGCCGTGGTCGATGAAGAGCCCCGCGCCGATCTGCGCGGCGTGGTGGATCTCGATGCCTGTCAGCGCGCGTGCCGTGTAGGCGAGCGCGCGCGGGAGCACCGGGACGCCGCCAAGGTGGAGCGCGTGGGCGACGCGATGGGCGAGCACGGCCTGGATCCCCGGCCAGCCGGCGAGCAGCTCGAGCCGGCCGACGCCGAGCGCCGATGGATCGCGCTCGCGAGCCGCCTCGACGTCGCGGCGCAGATCGCGCACCAGACGCGTCAGTGAGCGCAGGGGGTCCATCGCCACAGAGTAGCGAGGGCGGCCGCCGTCTATGGGGCGAAAAACGGCACCGACATGTAGCGCTCGCCGGAATCCGGCAGCACGACGACGATCCGCTTCGCCGCGAACTCCTCGCGCTGCGCGAGCTGGAGCGCGCCGGCGAGCGCGGCGCCGCAGGAGATCCCGGCGAGGATCCCCTCCTCGCGGGCGGCACGGCGTGCCGTCTCGATCGCGAGCTCGTCGCCCACCGCGATCACCTCGTCGAGCAGTTCGCGGTTGAGCACCGCCGGAACGAAGCCCGCGCCGATGCCCTGAATGCGGTGCGGGCCGGCCGGGCGGCCGCTGAGCACCGCCGAGGCCGCCGGCTCGACCGCGACGATCCAGCAGTCCGGACAGCGCTCCCGCAGCACCTCGCCCGCGCCGGTGATCGTGCCGCCGGTGCCCACCCCGGCTACGAATGCGTCCACCCGCCCGTCCATCGCCGCGAGGATCTCCGGACCGGTCGTGCGCCGGTGCACCTCCGGGTTGGCAGGGTTGGAGAACTGGTCCGGCAGGAACACGTCGTCGCGCCGCGCCAGCTCCTGCGCAGCGGCGACGGCCTCGCTCATCCCCCCCATCGACTCGACCAGCTCGACCCGCGCGCCGTACTGGCGAAGCAGCGCCGAGCGCTCGCGGCTCATCCCCTGCGGCAGCGTCAGCACGAGCTCGTAGCCCTTCGCGGCGCAGACCATCGCGAGCGCGATGCCGGTGTTGCCGCTGGTCGCCTCGACGATCGTGGTGCGGCCGGGCTCGATGCGCCCCTCGCGCTCGGCTGCCTCGATCATCGAAACGCCGATGCGATCTTTCACCGACCCGGCGGGATTGAAGGACTCCATCTTGAGCAGGATCG
>DATNHQ010000064.1:0-6284 GCA_035604915.1 Solirubrobacteraceae bacterium | reverse complement strand
CCACATCCAGGGCAGCTGCCGGATGGGCAGCGACCCCGCCCGCTCGGTGCTCGACGCCCACGGCGAGCTGCACACCGTCAGGCGCCTGTTCGTGGGCGACGGCTCGGTGATACCGCGAACCGTCTCCGCGAACCCCTCGCTGACGATCATGGCGCTGGCGACGCGCCTGGCCGACCACCTGCACGCCGACGCGGCGGGCTACCTGGCGAGCCTCCAGGCCGCGGCCGCCTGAGCGCGGCGATCGCCGAGCGGGCGGGCTAGACGTCCAGCTCGATGCGCGACTGCTGGGCGCTCGACGACGGGCTGACGATGTGCAGGATGAACGGCCGGTTGACGAGGTCGGTGTAGGGGATCTTGAAGACCAGCAGCTCGCCCTGGCTCCACCCGGCGAAGGCGGCGCTCGAGTTGTTGGGGAGCTGGCTGCCGGCCGGGATCAAGGCGGGCACGTAGGTGTAGGGGTTCGGGGTCGGGTTGAGCATCGGCGTGAAGCGGTCGCCGAGCGTGTCGCTGATGAAGAAGTCGCCGGTCGGCGTGTGCGCGCGGTTGCTCCAGTTGTAGACCTGGAGCGAGACGCCGAAGAACTCGTCGGTGAGCGGCAGCGTCAGCTGCGAGGGCGTGAAGCCCTGCAGGTACCAGCGGTCCTCGTTGGGATCCCAAGGGTTCAGCTCGCGCGAAACCTGCACCTGGTAGTTGAGCTGGCCGAGCTCGACATAGCCGGGGCCGAGGTTGTCGGCGTAGCGGGCGTGCTCGCCGGCACCGCAGGCCGCCACCGCCATGGCGCAGATCGCGCCGCCGATCGCCGTCACGAGTCGCTTCCGAGCCATCGCCGCGGCAGTCTATTCGTCAGCCGCCGGCGATCGTCACGCGGGCGCCGCGGCGCTTGCCCTCCTCCAGGATCGAGCGCAGCCGGCGCAGCGCGCGGCGGTTCTGGCGACGGGTCCAGCTGCGAGCGCCAAGCGACTCCATCAGGCGATCGGAGATCGTCACCGGCTCGGTCTCGACCGTGAGCTTGACGCGGGTGGCGTCGTCGGCGGCGGGCTCGAGCGTGTAGACCGTCATCGAGCGGATCCGGTTGTACTTGCCGCCGCGGCCCGCCTCGACGATCCGCCAGGGCGCGTCGACCTCGATGAAGCTGACACCCATCCAGCTGAAGCGCTGGAGCGGCGTCTTGACACGGAAGCGCGCCCCGGCCCCGCGCCCGACCGGGTCCTCGCGCGTGAGGTGCCAGTCGGTCAGGAAATGGTCGGTGAACTCCGCGTGGTTGGCGATGTCGGCGAGGTAGTCGAAAACCTCCTCGCGCGGGCGGCCGACGGTGATCGAGAGACTGATTGGATCCACGGCGGCGCGGAGTTTACGCGCTTGCGCAACGCGCGATGGCGGCTCGCCGACAGCCGGCTGCGATCAGCCTGCGCGCCGCAGGCGGACGGCCTGGCCGAACTCGCTGTGGCGGACGCGTTCGCTTGACTCGGGCGTATCGGCGCGCAGCATCCGGCACAGCTCGCAGACGATCGCGCCGCGCTCGTAGCGGTACACGTCCTCGCCCACCAGCGGCGTGCGCCCGCAGTCGCCGCAGCGGGCACGGTCGGCCGACAGCTCGTCGACCGCCGCGCGCACGAGCAGGCGCTCGAAGTCGTCGCCGCGGCCGAGCGGGATGGTCTGCGTCTGCAGGCGGCGCATGGCTGGGCTTTCGCCGTGACCGCGGAGGTTCCTTCCTGCCAAACGTCGAGAGCATCTATGCGAAGGTGCCCCCTGTCTCTATCATGGGCGGGTGGCGTCCCCAGGAGAGAGCGAGATGGACGAGCCGCGTTCGGAGACCGTGTCTGACACCGTGCCGTTTCGCTGCGAGCAGTGCGGGGAGATCGTCACGCTGACCGTCGATGAGCCGGCGCGGACGTGCACGAACTGCGGCTCGGCGCAGCTGGCCGCGCTCGAGCTGCCGGCCGCCGCCGTCGGACTGCCCGGCGCGGAGGAGCAGCGCGGCGAGGATCGCGAGGCGCCGGCGTGGCTCGCCGACCCCCTCGCCCTGCTCGGCGAACCGGGCGAGTACATCTGCTTCGAGGACGGCGAAGAGGTCGTGGTCGTGCCGCTGACGCGGGAGTGGACGCGGATCGGGCGCGGGCTCGCCGCCGACGTGCGCTTCGACGACCCGACCGTGTCGCGCCGCCACGCCCTGATCGTACGCGGAGCCGATGGGCTGCGCGTGCTCGACGACCGCAGCCTCAACGGGGTCTTCGTCAACGGCGCGCGCGTCGAGTGGAGCCCGCTCGCGCACGGCGACGAGATCCGCGTCGGCCGCCACCGCCTCTACTACGCGACGCTGCAGCCGGTCGACGCGGCCGCGCCAAGCTCGATCTAGACCCCAAGGCCGCGGCGACGCGGCTGGCCGGCTAGAGAACCTCGGCGCCGCGGACGCCAAACGGCGCCGCTAGCACGCGCGCCCAGCCTTCGGTGCGCTCGCGAAGCGCCGCGGCGACCGCCGTGCCCGCATCGCGCGTCACCCACACCAGCACGGTCGGCCCGGCGCCCGAAACGGTCGCGCCGAGCGCGCCGAGCGAGGCGGCGTGCTCGAGCAGCTCGGCCGAGCGCGGGTAGAGGTGCGCACGGTAGGGCTGGTGCAGGCGGTCGCGCAGGCCGCGGCCGATCAGCTCGAGGTCGCCACTCGCCAGGCCGAGCATCAGCAGCGCGCCGTGGGCGGTGTTGTAGACGGCGTCGGCGAGCGGCACCGTGGCGGGGAGCACGGCGCGCGCGCGCTGGGTGCGGACCGCGCGCTCGGGCACGACGAGCAGCGCCTCGAGGGCCGCCGGCGCCTCCAGGCGGTGGGCCTCGCCGTCGGCGCAGACCGTGATCCCTCCGAGCAGCGCCGCGGCGACGTTGTCGGGATGGCCCTCGAGCTCGGTCGCCAGCTTGAGCAGCTCCCCGTCAGCACCGTTGCCGCCGGCCAGCGCCCGGGCCGCGAGCAGCCCGGCCACGACGGCGGCTGCGCTCGACCCCAGGCCGCCGCTCAGCGGGATCTGCGAGCGCAGCTCGAAGCGGTAGCGCGAAGCGGGGCGCACGCGCTCGAACGCCAAGACAGCGAGGTTGGAGCGGTCGCGGCGGACGTCGAGGTCGGTGACCAGCTCGAAGCCGGCCGCCTCGCTGACCTCGAGCTCCAGGAACAGGCCTAGCGCCGCGGCGAAGCAGTCGAAGCCCGGGCCGAGGTTCGCCGAGGAGGCCGGAACGCGCACCCTGACGTCCGCCGCCATCAGGCGAAGACCGCCAGCTCGATCGCGCTCAGCTCGGGCTCGCAGGGCACGACCGCGCCGACCTGTTCGAGCGCGACGTCCGGGTCCTTGAGGCCGTGGCCGGTCAGCACGCAGGCGATCCGCTCGGCGCCGTCGGGGCCGTATTTGATCAGCCCGGCCACCGCCGCCGCCGACGCCGGCTCGCAGAAGACCCCCTCGTCCGCCGCCAGCAGGCGGTAGGCGCCGAGGATCTCCTCGTCGCTGACGGCGCGGATCGAGCCGCGGGAGGCCCGCATCGCGTTCATCGCCTCCTCCCAGCGAGCCGGGTTGCCGATGCGGATCGCGCTCGCGATCGTCTCGGGGTCCTTCACCGGGGCCCCGTGCACGAGCGGCGCGGCACCCTCCGCCTGGAAGCCGAACAGGCGCGGTGCGGCGCCCGCCTCGACGAAGCCCTTCCAGTAGGCGGTGATGTTGCCGGCGTTGCCGACCGGGATGCAGAGCGCGTCGAGACGCCCGTCGAGGTCCTCGAGCAGCTCGAACGCCGCGGTCTTCTGGCCCTGCAGGCGGAACTCGTTGACGGAGTTGACAAGCGCGATCGGGTGGCGCTTGGCGAGCTCGCGGACGAGCTCGAGGGCGACGTCGAAGTTGCCGCGCAGGGCGATCACGCGCGCGCCGTAGACGAGCGCCTGGGCGAGCTTCCCGGTCGCGATCTTGCCGTCGGGAATGATCACGATGCCGCGCAGCCCGGCCTTCGCCGCATAGGCCGCGGCGCTCGCCGCCGTGTTGCCGGTCGAGGCGCAGATCACGGCCTTCGCTCCCTCGCGCAGCGCCGCCGAGACGGCGCAGGTCATGCCGCGGTCCTTGAAGGAGCCGGTCGGATTGGCCCCCTCGATCTTGAGGTGGACCTCGGCGCCGACGCGCGCGGACAGCCGCTCGGCGAGCACCAGCGGCGTCGAGCCCTCGCCGAGCGTCACGACCGGATCGGTCGGCTCGAACGGCAGCCGATCGCGATAGCGCTCGATCAACCCGATCGAGCGCCGGCCGCTCACACGAACTCCTCGTTGATGACGCTGATCGCGCGCGGCGGGGCGAGCACATGCTCGAGCTGCGCGATCGCCTCGAGCGCCTCGCGCAGCGCCGAGCGCGGCAGCGGATGCGTCACGAGCATCAGCTGCGCGCGCTCGCCGGAGCCCTGCTGGACGACCGACTTGATCGAAGCACCGGTGTCGCCGAAGCGCTGCGCGACCTGCGCGAGCACACCCGGGCGGTCGTCGACCTCCATGTGAACGTAGAAGGCGGACACGACGTCCTCGACGATCTCGAGGCGCTCGCTCGGCCCGGCGAGCGTCGGCGTGCCCGCCAGCGCCGCGACGACGTCGCCGAGCACGGCGCTCGCGGTCTGCGAGCCGCCCGCCCCGGGCCCAGACATCGTGATCTCGGTGATCGCCGCCGACTCGACCGTGACGGCGTTGAAGGCGCCGTTGACCGACGCCAGCGGGTGGCCGCCGTAGAGGAAGGCCGGGTGCACGCGCACCGAGATGCCGCCGGCGAGCCGTTCGGCGGTGCCGATCAGCTTCAGCGACAGGCCCAGCTCGTGCGCGTAGGCGATGTCGTCGCTGGTGATTCCGGTGATGCCCTCGTAGCGGACGTCGTCGATGTGCACCGGCGACCCGAATGCGAGCCGCGCCAGGATCGCCATCTTCGCCGCCGCGTCGGCGCCTTCGACGTCGTCGGTCGGGTCGGCCTCGGCGATCCCGAGCCGCTGCGCCTCTCCCAGCGCCTCCGCGTAGCCGCAGCCGCTGCGCGTCATCTCCGAGAGGATGAAGTTGGTCGTGCCGTTGACGATCCCGTGGATGCGCTCGATGTGGGCGCCGGCGAGCGAGTCGCGCAGCACGCGCACGACCGGCACGACACCGGCGACCGCAGCCTCGAAGCCGAGCAGCACGGCCTGCTCGCGCGCGAGCGACCACAGCTCCTCGCCGTGGCGGGAGAGCAGCTGCTTGTTGGCGGTGACGACGTGGCGGCCGGCCTGGAGCGAGCGGCGCACGTACTCGCGGGCCGGGTCGACGCCGCCGATCAGCTCGACGATCAGATCGGAGCGCTCGAGGATCTCGGCGAAGTCGCCGCGGGAGCGCGTCAGCACACCGGCGATCTCCGGGCGGCTGCCGCTCAGCGCCTCGATCGCCTCGGCGCGCGACTCCAGCAGCGCCTCGAAGGCACTGCCGACGGTGCCGTGGCCGAGCAGGCCGATGCGAAAGGCGGCCATCGCCGTCAGACGTCGCGGGCGTGGAGGTCGTCGAGCGTCTCGCGTCGCACGACGACGCGAGCCTCGCCGTCGCTCGCGAAGATCACCGGGGCGCGCGGCACGCCGTTGTAGTTGTTGGCCATCGCGTAGCCGTAGGCGCCGGTCACGGGCACCACGACGACGTCGCCGGGGCGCGGATCGTCGAGCATCACGTCATGGATCAGGACGTCGCCCGACTCGCAGTGCTTGCCGGTCAGGTGCACGAGCGTGGAGCCGCCGAGGCGGTCGGCGACATCGGCCTCGTAGCGCGCGCCGTAGAGCATCGGCCGGAGATTGTCGGACATGCCGCCGTCGACGCTGACCCAGGTCGAGACGTTGCGCTTGACGCCGACGACGCGGTAGAGCGTGACGCCGGCGTTGGCGACGAGCGCCCGGCCGGGCTCGACGAGCAGCCGCTTGCCGGGGCCGAGCTGCTCGCGCGCGGCCGCCACGAGCGCCGCGACGTACTCCTCGATCGCGGGCGGGCGCTGCTCCTCGGTGTAGGCAACGCCCAGGCCGCCGCCGAGGTTGTAGACGGGAAAGTCGCCGAGCGGGGCGATCGCGGCGATCCCGCTGCGGAAGGTGTCGAGCGTGAAGAGCTGGGAGCCGAGGTGGAAGTGCAGTCCGCGCAGCTCGACCCCGGCCAGCCGCCGCAGCCGCTCGATCGCCGCGGGCGCATCGTCGAGGCCGATGCCGAACTTCGAGTCCGCCTGCCCGGTCGAGATCTTCTCGTGGGTGTCGCCGCTGACCCCCGGCGTGACGCGCACGAGCACCGGCGC
>DATNHQ010000063.1:0-22847 GCA_035604915.1 Solirubrobacteraceae bacterium | reverse complement strand
CTCGGCACCTGGAGCGGCGGTCGCTTCATGCATTTCGGCGAGCCGCTCGAGGACGGGCGGCTGCTCGCGCTGCTCACCCCCGACGAGGACATCGACACGGTCATCACGGCCGACGTCTACGGAGCGGGGGAGGCGGACCGGCTGCTCGGGCGCGCGCTCGCGGGAGTGCCGCGTGAGAGCTTCTGCGTCGTCGGCGCCGTCGGCCACGACTTCTATACCGGCGAGCGGGCCGGCGCCAAGGGCTACCCGCGCTTCACCGACGGCTCGCTGCGCAGCCCCGAGCACTACGGCGAGTACCTGCGCATGGCGACGGAGCGAAGCCTCGAGCGCTGCGGCGTCGACGCCTTCGACCTGCTGCTCCTGCACAACCCCGACAGGGTCGGCTACACGAGCGAGCTGGTTTGGGAAGGGATGGCCGCGCTCCGCGCGGCGGGGTTGACGCGCCTGCTCGGTGTCGCGCCCGGACCGGCGAACGGCTTCACCCTCGACCTGATCGACTGCTTCGAGCGATTCGGCCCGATGATCGACTGGGCGATGCTGATCCTCAACCCGCTCGAGCCGTGGCCGGGCGAGCTCGCGCTCGGAGCGGCCGCCGCCGCCGACGTGCAGGTGATCGCCAGGGTTGTCGACTACGGCGGCGTGTTCCACGATGACGTCACCTCCGAACAGGGCTTTCGCGTCGGCGACCACCGCTCCTTCCGCCCCGCCGGCTGGGTGGCGGAGGCCCGAGCGCGGCTCGAGCGGATGCGCCCGATCGCGACGCGCAACGGGTTGACGATGCTGCAGCTGGCGTGCGCCTGGGATCTCGCCCATGCTCCGGTCGCGTGCGTCGCGCCGACGCTGATCCAGGAGGCCGGGGCAAGCGCGCGCCCGGTCGAGGACAAGCGCGCCGAGCTCGCGGCTTTGCGCCGGCTCGGCCCGCTCTCTGGCGCTGACGTCGCAGCGATCCGCGCGATCGGCGACAACACCGGCTGCATGGCACTGAAGGGCGCCGTCCCCGACCACGACGGCGAGGACCTGCCCGACCGCTGGTCGCTGCGCGAGGAGCACCTCGCGGCCGCTGCGCGCTGGCGGATCGACCCGCAGCGCGACCTCGCGGCTGCGCACTGAGCACCTCCCCGCTGCGCGCGGAGCGCCCCGGCGTCGCGCGCTAGACGCGCTCGACCTCGTAGCCGCCAGCGATCATCGCCGCGACGATCGCCTCGGCGTGCTCCGCGCCGCGGGTCTCGAGCGTCAACTCGACGCCGGTCTGTCGCACTTGCAGATCGACCGCCTCGCGCACGTGCGTGACGCCGAGCAGGTTGCCTCCGGCCGCTGCGACGCAGAGCAGCAGCGCCGCCAGCCCACCGGGGCGGTCGGCGACGCGGGTGAAGACGCGCAGGCGGCGACCGACGGCGGTCTCGTGACGGCGCGCGACGAGCGCGAGCAGCCCGGCGTCGACGTTGCCGCCGGAGAGCACGACGACGGTCGTACCCTCGGCCGCCGGGCGCAGCAGCTCCGCCAGCAGCGCCGCGACGCCGACCGCACCGGCTCCCTCGACGACGAGCTTCGCGCGCTCCATCAGCAGCACCATCGCCTCGGCCGTGTCCTCCTCGCTGACGACGACGACCTCGTCGACGAAGCGCTCGACCAGCGGCAGCGTCAGCTCTCCGGGGCGCTTGACCGCGATCCCGTCGGCGATCGTCGGGGCGCCCTTGACTGCCACCGGCGTCCCGGCCGCGAGCGCGGCCGGGAAGGGCGCGCAGGCCGCCACCTGGACACCGACGATCCGAGCCTGCGGCCGCGCGTGCTTGACGGCGCCCGCCAGCCCGGCGATCAGCCCGCCGCCGCCGAGCGGCACGATCACGGTCGCCAGGTCGGGCACCTGATCGAGCAGCTCGAGCCCGAGCGTCGCCTGGCCGAGGATCACCTGCGGGTCATCGAACGGGTGCACGAAGACCGCGCCCGTCTCCTGTGCGCGCGTCCGCGCCGCCGCGACGCAGTCGTCGACGCTGTCGCCGCCGAGCGTCACCTTGCCGCCGTAGGCCTGCACAGCCGCGACCTTCGCCACGGCCGCCTCGATCGGCATGAAGACCTCGCAGGCGATGCCGCGCGCGCTCGCGGCGTAGGCTAGAGCCTGGGCGTGGTTGCCGGCGCTGCCGGCGACGACGCCGCTACCGGGCTCGAGGCCGGCGACGCGGTTGAGCGCGCCGCGCAGCTTGAAGGAGCCGGTCCGCTGGAGGTTCTCGGCTTTCAGCACGACGCTGCCCCCGCAGCGCTCGCTCAGCGTGCCCGACACCAACACCGGCGTCTCGCGCGCGACGCCGGCGATCGCGCGGCGCGCCTGTTGCGGGGCCTCGCCGCCGAGCTGTTCGGCAAGCGCGTCGATGTCGGCGGCGCTCACGCGGCTCGCAAGAGCTCCTTCGCGTGGCGGCGGGCGCCGGCGTCATGCTCGTCGGCACCGAGCATGCGCACCAGCTCGCCAAGCACCTCGCCGTCGGCGAGCTGGACGACGCGGGCGCGCGCCGGCTCCTTGGTCAGGTCCTTGGCGATCGTGAAGTGGCGGGCCGCGAAGGAGGCGACCTGCGGCAGGTGCGTGATCGCGAGGATCTGGCGCCCCTGCGCGAGCGCGCGCAGCTGCTCCCCGACCGCGCGGGCAGTATGTCCGCCGATGCCGGCGTCGATCTCATCGAAGACGAGCGTTGAGGAGCCGCCGCCGTGCGCCGCCGAGAGCAGCGCCAGCATCACGCGCGAAAGCTCACCGCCGGAGGCGATCTCGCGCAGCGGCGCGGCGGGTACCCCCGGATTCGGCGCGATCTCGAACTGGGCGTGCTCGGCGCCGCTTCGGCCCGGCTCGCAGGCGACCAGCGCAACCTCGAAGCTCGCCTCGGCCATGCCGAGCTCGGCGAGGCGCTCGCGCACGGCGCCGGCCAGCGTCGGCGCCCCAGCGGCGCGCGCCTCGCTGAGCGCCATGTGGGCCGCGGCGTGCTCACGCAGCGAGGACTCCAGCCGCGCCGCCGCCGCCTCCATCGCAACCTCTGCACCGATCAGCTCCTCGCGCCGCGCGCGGCAGAACTCGGCGTGCTCGAGCACCGCGGCGACGCTGCCGCCGTGCTTTCGCTCGAGGCGGCCGATCGCTGCCAGACGCTCTTCGACGACCTCGAGGCGTCCGGGCTCGCTTTCCAGCCCTTCACCGTAGCGGCGGATCTCGCTGAGCAGGTCCTGTGCCTCGATCTCGAGCGCCTGCGCCCGCTCGGCCAGCGCCCCGATCTCGCGGTCGAGCGCTGCGGCGCCCTCGAGGCTCGCGCGGCAGGCGATCAGCGCGCGGACGCCGCCCGTGTCCTCCTCACCGAGCGCCTGCTCGCCGCCGCCGGCGGCCAGGCGCAGCCCCTCGACGTTGCGCAGCCGATCGCGCTCGGCGAGGAGCTCCTCGCGCTCCTGCTCGCTCGGGCCGACCTGCTCGATCTCGCCGAGCTCGAACTCGAGCAGGTCGAGCTGGCGCTCGCGCGCGCCCGCGAGCTCCTGCAGGCGCTCGAGCTGATCCCGCGCCTCGCGCAGCGCCGACCACGCCGTGGCGCAGCTGCTGCGGCGGACCGTCTGCTCGGCGCCGAGCGAGCCGTCGAGGATCTCGAGCTGCGCGGCGCTCAGCATCAGCCGGCGGTGCTCGTGCTGGCCGTAGAAGGACAGCAGCTCACCGGCCAGCTCGCGCAACTCGGCGAGCTGGATCGAACGCCCGTTCAGGTACGCGCGGGTGCGCCCGTCGGAGCCGACCCGGCGGGCAAGCGCCACCTCGCCGGCGTCGACTGCCAGCTGCTCGGCGGCGAAGCCTTGGGGGCGCTCGAAGATGCCCTCGACGTATGCCTCGCCCGCGCCCGGCCGCACGATCCCAGGGCGGGCGCGGCCGCCAAGCAGCAGGTCGAGGGCGTGGGCGAGCACCGTCTTGCCGGCGCCGGTCTCACCGGTGATCACGTTGAGCCCGGCCGCCAGCTCCAGGCGCGCCTCCTCGATCAGCAGCAGGTTCTGGACGGACAGCTCGAGCAGCATCCAGCAGGGTCTACCAGCGTGCGGGGACGGAACGCGTCGTCTAGCGCGAGAGCCGGCCGAACTTCTCGCGCAGGCGCAGGTAGAAGCTCGAGCCCTCCATCTGCGCGAGCATCGCGACGTCCGCGGCGAAGCGGGCGCGCATCGACTCCGTCGGGGCGATCTCGCCAACCGGGCGCCCGTCTACCGAGACGGCGAGGGTCTCGCGCGAGCTGCTGTGAAGTGTGAGGACGTCGTCGGGTGCGATCACAAGCGCACGGGCGCTGAGTGAGTGCGGCGCGATGAACGAGACGACCAGGCCCGCCACCCCCCACGCCAGCACGGGCCCGCCGTTGGCGAGGTTGTAGCCGGTCGAGCCCGCCGGCGTGGCGACGACGATCCCGTCGCAGCGAACGCTGCCGACCTCCTCACCGCCGGCCGCGTAGGAGAGCTCGGCCACGCGCCCGCCGACCTTGCGGTGCACGGAGACGTCGTTGAGTGCGGTGTGCGTGCCGGCCGAGCCTTCGAGCTCGATCGCCGGCAGGCTGAGCACGTCGAGGGCACCGGCCAGCGCCCGCTCGAAGCCGTCGCGCATGCGCTCGGGCTCGACCGTCGAGAGGAAGCCGACCTCGCCGAAGTTGACGGCGAACACCGGCACCGACGTGCGGGCGTACGCGCGCAGCCCGCGCAGGATCGTGCCGTCGCCGCCGAGCGCGACGCAAAGCTCGACCTGGGGGTTCAACGCGGCATCGAGCTCGACCCCCGCAACCCCCGCGAGCGAGGGGTGCTTGGCGGACTCCTCAGCGTCAAGGCGAAGCGTCGCCCCGCGCGCGGCGGCGAGCTCCGCGAGCTCGCGAAGCGCGCCGATGGTCTCGCGGGGCCGCGCGTGGGTGAGCACGGTGATCTCGCGCGCGCTCATCCGCTGTCAGCCTCGAGCGCCAGCGCAGGCAGGTCCGCGACCGAGCCGCGAGCACCCTCGGCAAGCGCGAGGAAGGTCTCGATGTTGCCCTTCGGGCCGGGGAGTCCGGAGCTGTGGAAGCCGCGCACCGACGCACCGAGCGCGGCGGCGGCGGCGGCGGTCTCGAGCAGTGCGCCCCGGCGCAGCGCGCCGTCGCGCACGACACCGCCGCGGCCGACCAGGCCGCGCCCGACCTCGAACTGCGGCTTGACGAGCAGCAGCGCGTCGAAGCGCGGCGCGGCGCAGGCCAGCAGCGGCGCCAGCAGCAACCGCAGCGAGATGAAGGAGACGTCGGCCACGATCAGCTCCGGAGCGTACGGGAGCACGTCCGCTCGCAGCTCTCGCGCGTTGAAGCGCTCGATCACCGTCACGCGCGGGTCCCCGCGCAGCTTCCAGCTGAGCTCGCCGTAGGCGACGTCGAGCGCGACGACGGCAGCCGCCCCCGCCTGCAGCAGGCAGTCGGTGAAGCCGCCGGTCGAAGCGCCGATGTCGAGGCAGCGGCGCCCGCCGACATCGAGCGCGCTGGCCGCGAGCGCGTTGGCCAGCTTGATCCCGCCGCGCGAGACGAAGCGCGGGACCTCGTCGACGCTCAGCTGCACGTCGGTCGCGACCAGCGCACCGGGCTTGCTGGCGCGGGCGCCGTGGGCGCCGATCCGCACCTCGCCGGCGAGCACCGAGGCCGCCGCCCGGCTGCGCGTCTCGAACAGGCCGCGCTGCGCCAGCAGCGCGTCGAGCCGCATCTTCGAGGCCATAGCCCGAGCGCCGCTACCGCCCGGCGAAGGTCGCGCTCGGCCTGTCGATCGCGGCGAGGACCCGCTCGGCGATCCGCTCGGCGGTGAAGCCGATCTCCTCGTGCAGCAGCTTGGGCGCGCCGTGGGTGACGTAGCGGTCCGGAACGCCGACGCGCAGAATCCGTGTCGGCGCGCCGCCGGCCTCGTTCAGCGTCTCCCAGACGGCGCTGCCGAAGCCGCCGCCGAGCACGCCCTCCTCGATCGTCACCAGCAGCTCGTGCTCGGCGGCGAGCTGGGCGACGAGGCCGCTGTCGATCGGCTTGGCGAAGCGCGCGTCGGCGACGGTCACCTCGACGCCGTCCTGCTGAAGCCGGGCGGCCGCCTCGAGCGCCTTGCCGACGCCGGTGCCGTAGCCGAGCAGCGCGACGCGCCCGGCGCGCTCGCCGTCGGCGTCCGGCGCCTCACGCAGGATCTCGCCGGTGCCGATCGCCAGCACCTCGGGCGTCTGCGGCAGTGCCACCCCTACCGCCTCGCCACGCGGGTAGCGCAGCGCCGCGGGGCAGTCGAGCGTCAGCGCGGTGTGAAGCATGTGGTGGAGCATCGCCTCGTCGCGCGGTGCCATCAGCACCATGTTCGGCAGGCAGCGCAGATAGGCGATGTCGAAGACGCCGTGGTGGGTGGGCCCGTCGTCGCCGACGAGCCCGGCGCGGTCCATCGCGAACACGACGGGCAGCCGCTGCAGGCATATGTCGTGGACGATCTGATCGTATGCGCGCTGGAGGAAGGTCGAGTAGATCGCGACCACCGGCCGCGCCCCCTCGAGCGCGAGGCCGGCCGCGAACAGCACCGCCTGCTGCTCGGCGATGCCGACGTCGAAATAGCGCTCGGGCATCGCCTCCTGGAGGATGTTGAGGCCGGTGCCGGAGTTCATCGCCGCGGTGATGCCGATCACGCGCGCGTCGCGCCGGCACTCCGATACGAGCGCGTTCCCGAACACCGTCGTGTACTGAGGGGGCGGTGGCGGCGAGGAGCCGTTCGCGCTCGACGGGACGACCTTGCCGTTGGCGATCGAGCGCGGCTTCGCAGCGTGCCACTTCTCCATCCCCGCGAGGCCGCCGTCCTCGGCCGGCCCGAAGCCCTTGCCCTTGACCGTCGCGATGTGGACGACGACCGGGCGCTCGGCGGCCAGTGCGTCGCGGATCGCGGTCCGCAGCGCGCGCACGTCGTGCCCGTCGATGACCCCGACATAGGCCCAGTCGAGCTCCTCCCAGAACAGTCCGGGCGCCGCGAACGCCTTGATCGACTCCTTCAGGTGGGGCCCGTAGCGCTCGAACGCGGCGCCGATCCCGCCGGGAAGCTTGGTCAGGCCGCCCTCGATCCCGCCGCGCGCGTGCCACAGCCGCGGGTTCAGCCGCACGCGGTTGAACGAGCGCGACAGCGCGCCGACGTTCGGCGCGATCGACATGCCGTTGTCGTTGAGCACCACGACGATCGGGGTGCCGAGGCCGCCGGCCTGGGAGATCGCCTCGAAGGCGACCCCGCCGGTCATCGCGCCGTCGCCGACGACGGCCACCACGCGGCCCGCGTCGAGGTCGCCGCGGGCGCGCATCGCCTCCTTGATGCCGACTGCGTAGCCGATCGCCGTCGAAGCGTGGCCGGCGCCCATGATGTCGTGCTCGGACTCGGCGATCGAGCAGAACGGGGCGAGCCCGCCGTAGCGGCGGATCGTTGCCAGCTTGTCGCGGCGACCGGTCAGGACCTTGTGCGGGTAGGCCTGGTGGCCGACGTCCCAGAGGATCTTGTCGCGCGGCGAGTCGAGCAGCGAGTGCAGTGCGACCGCGAGCTCGCAGGTGCCGAGGTTGGCGCCGAAGTGGCCGCCGATCTCACCGACCGTCTCGATGATGTGCTCGCGCACCTCCTGGGCGACGCGTGCGAGCTCGTCCTCGCTGAGGCCGTGCAGATCCTGCGGCCGGTCGATCCGATCGAGCAGCCGCTGGCGGTCGGCGTCGCTCACGAGGTCCTCGTGTAGATGAAATCGGTGATCTGCTCGAGCTCGGGGGCGCCGGCAGGCGCCGCTCCGGCCAGCGCGGCGCGGGCGGCCGCATGCGACGCCGTGGCGAGCTCGCGCGCGTGCTCGAGGCCGTGCTCGGACACGTACGTGCGCTTGCCATGGCGTTCGTCGCTGCCGCTGGGCTTGCCCAGCGCAGCGTCGGTACCGGTTACATCGAGGATGTCGTCAACGATTTGAAAGAGCACGCCGAGCTCCGAAGCAAAACGACCGAATTGGATTGTCTCAGGTTCGGCCGCAGGAAAAAGTTCGAGCACGCACTGGACCGACGCCGCGATCAGCCTGCCCGTCTTCAGCGAGTGCAGCCGCCGCAGCCCCTCGGGCCCCGGCGGGGCCAGCTCCTTGACGTCGAGATACTGCCCGCCGACCATCCCGTCGACCCCCGTCGCGCCGGCGAGCAGCCCGATCGCGCCGAGCAGCGCGTGTGGCTCGGCGCTCTGCCGGGTCGCGAGATGGCGCAGCGCCTCCGCGTAGAGAGCGTCGCCGGCGAGGATCGCGACGTTCTCCCCGTAGACCACGTGGCAGGTCGGGCGACCGCGGCGCAGGTCGTCGTCGTCCATTACTGGCAGGTCGTCGTGGATCAGCGAGTAGGTGTGGATCAGCTCGAGCGCAGCCGCGAGTGGCATCACCTGCGTGGGCTCGCGCCCGATCGCGAGCGCGGTCGCCAGCGCGAGCACTGGGCGAATCCGCTTGCCGGGCGCGAGCAGCGAGTAGCGCATCGCCTCGGCCAGGCCGGCGAGATCGGCGCTTTCGCTGAAGCGCACCTGCTCGAGGTAGGCGTCGACCTGCGCGCGCAGGTGGTCCGGATAGGGCACTACAGGAGGCTGCCCTGTGCGCTCGCCGACTCCTCGGCGCCGGCGCGCGCGCGGCGTTCCAGCTCGGCGCTCGCCTCACCTGCCAGCGCGGCGCACTCCTCGACAAGCGTCGCGGCGGCGTCCGGGGAGAGCTCCCCTGAGCGCAGCTGCTCGCCGGCCCGCTCGAGGCGCCCGATCAGCGCGTCGAGGGGATCCTCAGGTCCGTTCATGGGTGGCATTCTCGCG
Organism: Solirubrobacteraceae bacterium; assembly: GCA_035604915.1. Taxonomy (GTDB): domain Bacteria; phylum Actinomycetota; class Thermoleophilia; order Solirubrobacterales; family Solirubrobacteraceae; genus Palsa-513. Next base: position 14,051 of record DATNHQ010000063.1, on the reverse strand, counting down.
CACCTCGCGCAGGATCGCGTCAAGGATGCCGTTGACGAAGCCGGGAGCGTCGGCGCCGCAGAAGGTCTTCGCGCTCTCGACGGCCTCGTCGATCGCGCCCTCCGCCGTGATCGGCCGCTCGGCCGGCACCTCATCCCCGTGCAGCATCTCGACCAGCGCAACGCGCAGGATGCTGCGCTCGAGCGGCGCGATGCGGGCCACCGTCCAGCCGTGCGCGTGGCGGCCGATCAGCTCGTCGAACTCATCGGCGTGCTCCACCGCCGCCTGTGCGAGGGCGCTGGTGAACGGTCCGGCGGTCGCCCCCAGCGCCTCGGCCAGCGGTTGCCCGGTGAGGTCGTGCTGATACGCCGCGATCACCGCCGCGCGCCGTTGATCGCTTCGGCGCAACGGTCAGCTCACGCGCGCGACACGTAGTCGCCGCTGCGCGTGTCGACTCTGATGCGGTCGCCGATGTTGACGAACAGGGGCACCGCGACAACGGCGCCGGTCTCGAGCGTCGCGGGCTTCGATCCCCCGCCGGAAGCGGTGTCGCCGCGCAGCCCGGGCTCGGTCTCGATGACCTTGAGGTCGACCGCGCTCGGCAGCTGGAGGTCGACCGGCGCCCCATCGATGAACAGCACCTCGACCTCGTCGTTCGGCCGCGTCCACTGCAGCGACGAGGCGACCGCCGCCTCGGGGATCTCGAGCTGCTCGTAGGAGGCGAGGTCCATGAAGTGCGCGCTGCCGCCGTCGGCGTAGAGGAACTGCATCTTGCGCGTCTCGGTGCGCACGGCTCGGAACTTCTCGCCGGCGCGGAAGGTGCGGTCGATCACGGCACCGTCGCTGGTGCGGCGAAGCTTGGTGCGCACGAAGGCGCCGCCCTTACCGGGCTTGACGTGCTGGAACTCGATGATCTTGAAGACAACCCCGTCGACGTCGATGTGGTTGCCGTTCTTGAACTGGTTGGTGTTGACCATCTGAGGCCAGTTTACGCGCGGCCTCCGGTGTGTCGCCGCTTGGCAGCCACGAGCAGGTCGCGCTCTCGCTCGAGAGCGTTGGACGGCGGATCGTCGAGCGGTGAGCCGGACGCGACGGACGCGTAGCGATCCCCGCGGTTCCGTCTGCACCGCCGATGCACGCTCCGCGGTGACGCTCGCGCCGCCTTCGGCCTGAGACGGCGGCGTCTTCCGGCCCGCGATCGGACCGGCGGCCAAAGGCCCCGGGGAGCCACCGAGACAAAAACCACGGATCCCGGCCGAGCGGGCTACAGTCGCTGGCAACCAACCCGGGGAGGTCCGATGGCAGTGGGAATTCGCATCAAACTGGCCGGTGGGACGGTCGCAGACATCGACCGGATCAATCAGGCAATCGACCCTGACGGCAACCCGCCGGCGGGGCTGCTCTTTCACGCGTCGGGCCCGATCGACGGCGGCGTCGGCGTGATCGACTTCTGGGAGTCGCGGGAGCACTTCGACCGCTTCGCGCAGGACCGGATCGGTCCCGCCATGGCCGCGGCCGGGATCGACGCCGCTCCGGAGATCCACGAGTTCGCGGTGCACGAGCACTTCCCCCGCTAGGAGGGGCACCGACGGATGCGCGCCGCGCCGGCGCTCGCCGGCGTGCATTCGCGTGCATGCCCTCGCCCGTGTCATCGAGGACTTGAACGCTCCCCAGCGCGGGCTTGACTGGCGAAATAGCGCTAGTCATACTAGCTCCAGTGACACCCTCCGCTCGCTCCGTGACGGGCATCCTGCTGTTCGCGGGCGTCATCGCACGGGCGCGCAGACGCCGACGTCGGCGTCGGCTCGGGGCCGTCGCGGTGCTCGCGGCGGCAGGCGCCGCCGCGGCGGCGCTGACACCACTTCTCGCCGGCCACCGGCCGGAGCTTGGCGGCGGCCATTCCGGCCGCCCGGCGGTCACTGCCGCCGAGCGGCGGCTTGCGTCCGGCCGCGACGTCGAGACATTCAGCCTGCGAGAGCCGGCGGGAGTGATCCTGACCGCGCGCGTCACGGCGCGACGCGGCGTCAGCGTCGACGTTGACGCCACGATTCCAGGCTTGGCCGGCGTGTTCTTCGGTACAGCGACCCGCTTCGACCGCGCGCCGTCGTGCCGCCTGCACGGCGCACTGAAGACATGCACCCAACCGGTGGAGTGGTGCCCGATGCCGCGGGCGACATGGCATTTCCGCGTTGTCAAGACGGCGGGTCCGCCGGGCGAGGTGCGGGTCGACTTCGTCGTCGGCCCCAAGCCGGGTGCCACCAGCGCAGTCGATTGAGATCGGGCTCGGAAGCTCGCCGCGCTCGCGGCAATCGGGTTGAACGGTGTGGGCTCTGATCCGGTCGGCCGCGAGCTGGCGGGGTGCGGCCCGGCTGCACCGCCTCAGGCGCCGCCGGGCGAGTCGAGGCGGAAGGTCGGGTGGTCGGCCGGGTCGGGCAGGCGCTTCCAGTAGGTGTCGACCATCCGGCCCGCCTTCGCGCGATACGCGTCAAGGACCGGCGGGCGCTCCGCAACGGGAATCTCGATCGCCGCGAAACGCTCCGAGCGCCCGCGCTGGCGCAGCTCGACGCTGCCGGCGCGGCGGACGTTCTTGACCCACTGCGACTCGCCGCGCGTTGAGACGACGTAGCGAGCGCCGGCGTGTTCGATCGGGATCACCGGGATCTGCTGAGTCGTGCCGCTGCTGCGGCGCGGCACCGCCAGCGTCGCTGAACCGCCGATGCCGAGCCGCATCGCGAGTGGGTTGAACAGCTTCCTGGTCAGCGTCGGCGGCTTCAGATATGCCATCTCGATCTCCTCGCAACCCGGGTTCCCAGTGCAGGCGACAGGCGGACGTTATACAGGCGCCGCCTGGCGCGCGCGACGGAGCGCCATCGCTTCGAGGATCAGCATCGTCAGCGCGATCGGCACCGTCGCGGGCAGCTCGCTGACGAGGAGGAACAGCAGGTCCATCAAGAGCCCGACCAGTGCGGCGAGCGCCGCACCACGAGCCGCCAGGCGCGGCTGTGCGGCCAACAGCGCGCCGAGCAGGGCCGCCAGGAAGAAGTCTTCGTAGCCCATCACGGCAGACCCGAAGACGGCGCTCTGCAGGTGCGGCAGGTGCGCCACGGGTGCCACGCCGTTGAGCGCGTTGTTCGGCGCCGTCAGCAGATTGCTGGCGACGAGCCACGTATCCGCAACCGCCGCCACGACGATCCCCAGCTTGACCAGACGCCGCGGCGTGACCGCGACAAGCAGGACCGCCAGCGTCACGCAGGAGAGCGCGTCGAGCAGGAGCCCAGCCGTCTCGCCGGCGAGACCTTGGCGGTCCGCCCAGGCCAGCGCGAACAGCGCGGCGGCGAGCGGCGTAAGCCACGGCCTGCCGCCCCTCACGCCGGCCGCCAGCGCGATCGCCGCGAGCGGCGGCACGGCGATCAGTGCCAGGTAGGTGAGGCCGTCGGCCGCCCCCGAGAGCGCCCGCACGCCGAATACGAACGCCACCACCGAAAGCGCCGGGATCGCCGCCCACCAACCGCTGCGAAGACCCGCCAGCGCGGGGATCTCACGCGCTCGCGGCGCCAGGACGATCAAAGCCTGAAACAGCGTGAGCGCGCAGATCGAGACGGCGAAGCTGGGCACGCGGCCCAGGATGGAGCACCGGCCGGATCGCTGCGCCGGCGCCGATGCGCCAGGCCGACCGGACTTGAGCGGCGCGCGCCTACGACCGATAACAAGGGTGTGAGCAGACGTCTGCGCGATCATGGGCTGGCGATCGCGTTCGCGGCCGCATGCGTATGGGCCACCGCCTACGTCTCGCTTTTCGGGTTCGCCTGGAACGACTATGAGAGCGAGGCGCTGCCCGCCTACACCGCACTCACCGGCGGCCATCTCTGGCGGTTCCTGACGCTGGCACCCGCCTACGGCGGCTCGCTGGAACTGCGCGCCCCGTTCGCTCTGCTGCCGGGCCTGTGGCACGGCGGCGCAGACGCGGTCTACCGCGCGGTATCGATCCCGTGCCTGATCGCAGCGGCGGTGCTGGCAATTTGGCTGGTGGCGCAGATGCGCGCGCTCGGCCAGGCCCGTTTGGCGCGCGCGACCACGCTGGCGCTGTGCATCTTCAATCCGGCCACGCTGTCTGCGCTTCAGTACGGCCACGCGGAAGAGGTGCTCGGAGCGGTCCTGTGTGTGGCGGCTGTGCTCACGGCCCAGCGTGGACACGCGACCTGGGCGGGCGTGCTGCTCGCGCTCGCGATCGTTGACAAGGAATGGGCGCTACTCGCGGTCGGGCCCGTGCTGCTAGCCCTGCCGGCGGGGCGCCGGCGCTCGCTCGTCGTGGCCGGCACCGTCACCGCCCTCTTCTACCTGCCGCTGCTGTTGCCCGCCATCGTCAACCAAAGCTCGCTCACTGGGTTCGGGCCGGTCGCCGCAGCGCGTGGCGGCTCGATCTTCCAGCCCTGGCAGCTCTGGTGGTTCCTGGGCACGCACGCACACGTGGTGCGCGACAGCGCGGGACTCGTGAAGGTCGGATACCGGGCACCGCCAACCTGGCTCGCAAATGTTTCCCACCCGCTGATCATCGCCCTGAGCGTGCCGCTCACCCTGCTCGCCGCGCGACGCCGGCGCGCCGACGCGATGCTGCTGCTCGTGCTCCTGATGGCCCTTCGCTGCGCGCTCGACACCTGGGACTTCGCGTACTACGCGCTGCCGTTCATCCTCGCGCTGCTGGCCTGGGAGAGCCTCGGCCGTCGGCGCCCACCCGTGTTCGCACTCATGGCGAGCCTGTCGGTTTGGCTGCTCTTCTCCGAAGCGCCCGGGCACATCTCGCCGGATGGGATGGCGGCCGCCTTTGCGGCGCTGACGCTGCCGACACTGTTCGCGCTCGCCGTCGCGCTCTACAGACCGCGCGTAGGCCTGCCGAAGGGACTCGCGCGCACAGCGCGGCCGCATTCAAGCGGCTCCAGTGCCGCGCCGATATCAACCGTGTGAGCAGCTGGCGTCGCGATCTGCAGCGCTCGCGCCAGCGCGAGCGCCCGCTTGAGCTGGCGGTGTTTGTCGTGTCGGCCCTCACCGCCTCCCTGGTGTTGATCTGGGGATGGTGGTGGAACGTCGGGTTGAACGACTTTGGCGAGGAGGCAGCGAGCAGCTTCGTGGCGCTCCTGCACGGCCACATCGCGACCTTCGGATCCTCGGCGCCCGCCTACGGGGGCTCGCTGCTGCTGCGCGCGCCGTTCGCCCTTCCCGCGAGCCTTGCCCATGGCTCGATGCTGACGCTCTACCGGTTCTCGGCGCTTCCGTGCCTGCTGGCGGTGGCAGCGCTGGGGGTGTGGCTCGCGCGCGACATGCGCCGCGGCGGTCGCGGCCTGCTCGCCGCGCTCGCGGCGCTGGCGCTGTGCGTCGCGAACCCGATCACCTACCGCGCGCTGCAACTCGGACACCCCGAGGAGATCCTCGGCGCGGCCCTGTGTGTCGCGGCGGTGCTGCTCGCGCAGCGTGGACGCGTCAGCTGGGCGGCACTCGCGCTGGGCCTCGCGATCGCCAACAAACAGTGGGCGCTGCTGGCGGTCGGGCCCGCTCTCATCGCCGCGCCGAGCGGACGCTGGCGGCTGCTCGGCTTCGCAGGCGCGGTTGCGCTCGCGCTGATGTCGCCGATCCTCCTGGCTTCGGGCACGCTGGCCGTCGGGACAACCCGCCTCGTCGCCTCCCCCACCGGCGTCATCTTCCACCCCCAGCAGGTCTTCTGGTTCTTCGGCCGGCGCGGTGAGTGGCTGCCGAGGCAGGGAATCTTCATCCCGCGCAGCTTCCGCCTGCCGCCCGACTGGCTCGGCGACCGCGCGCACCTGATCATCGTCGCGTTAAGCGTGCCGCTGAGTTGGGCAGCGCTGCGGCGCCGCACGAGCCGGGGCGACGCGCTGGCGTTACTTACGCTGCTGATGCTGCTGCGCTGCTGGCTCGACCCCTGGGACGTGATCTACTACATGGCGCCCTTCGTCGTCGCGCTGCTCGCGTGGGAAACCACCGTCCTCCACAGGCCGCCGCTGTACGCCGTCACTGCGACGCTCGCCACCTGGCTGACCTTCTGGTACCTGCCCAACCGCGTTAGCTCCGACGCGCAGGCGCTCGCCTTCCTGATTCCGTCGACGCTGGCGATCGTCCTGCTGACCGCCAGGGTCTACGGCCTCGTGCCGGTGCGACGGCTGACGGGCCGCGATGCCGCGGTGGCACGCGTCACTCGAGCACCAGGAGTTCCTTCGTGAAGTGGCTGAGGATCTCCGCTCCGCCGTCGCGCACGACGACGAGGTCCTCGATGCGCACGCCGAGCTCGCCCGGCAGGTAGATCCCGGGCTCGACCGTCACGACATTGCCCGCGACGAGCGGGTCCTCCGAAGCCGTGCGGGAGAGGCGCGGCGCCTCGTGGATGTCGATCCCGACGCCGTGCCCGAGCCCGTGGCCGAACTGCTCGCCGTAGCCGCCCGCGTCGATCACGGCGCGCGCGGCCGCATCGGCCTCACGGCCACTCACGCCCGGCGCGACCGCCGCGAGCCCGGCGAGCTGGCTGGCCAGCACCAGCGCGTAGACCTCGCGGGCGTGCCCCCCCGGCTCCCCGACGGCGACGGTGCGCGTGCAATCGGAGCAGTAGCCGTCGAGTCGCGCGCCGATGTCGAACGTGACGAGGACACCGGTTTCGATCGCTACCTCACGAGGCTGCGCGTGCGGGAGCGCGCCGTGTGCCCCCGACGCGACGATCGAGTCGAAGCTCGGCGCGCGCGCGCCCCGCACGCGCATCTCGTGCTCGAGCGAGACCGCAAGCTCGCGCTCCGTGCGACCCGCCAGCTTCTGCGCGAACAGCCATTCGTAGATCTCATCCACGAGCCCGGCAGCCGCGGCGATCGACTCGATCTCGCGCTCGTCCTTGACCGCGCGCAGGCGCTCGAGCAGTCCGCCGGCGGCGACCAGCTCGACCGCCGACCCCGCGAGCTCGCCGAGCCGCTCGCGGCGGCGCACGGTCATCGCGGCGTCGTCGAAGCCGACGCGCCCGCCGCCGAGCGCCCCTGCGAGCCCGTCGAGCAGCTCGCCGGTGACGATCTCGCGCGAGAATGCGTCGTCGACCTCGGCGGCCGCCTGGGTCTCGTAGCGGAAGTCGGTGTAGAAGACGCCGCTACCGTCGGCGCGCGCCAGCGCCAGCCCGCTCGAGCCGCTGTGCCCGGTCAGGTAACGCAGGTTGGCGGCACCCTCGACGATCAGCGCGTCGAGCTCCTGCGCAGCTATCAGCTCGCCCAGCCGCGCCGCGCGTCCGCTGCTCATCCGTCGAGCTCCTTGCTCAGCCGCACCAGTGCCTCGCGGTAGCCCTCGACGCCCTGCCCGCTCACGCACGCGAGCACGAGGTCGCGGACGACCGACACGCTCCGCCACGGCTCGCGCTCGTCGATGTTCGACAGGTGGACCTCCACAGCCGGCAGGCCGGCGATCTCGAGCGCATCATGGATCGCCCATGAGTAGTGGGTCCACGCGCCGGGATTGAGCAGGATCCCGTCCGCGCGTGCCGGCAGCTCGTGCAGACAGGTGACGAACTCGGCTTCCGAGTTGGTCTGAAAACAGCTCACCTCGAGCTCCAGCTGACGGCCGAACTGCGTGACGCGGTGCTCGAGCTCCGTGAGCGTGAGGGTCCCGTAATGCGCGGGGTCGCGGCGCCCGAGCATGTCGAGGTTGACCCCGTGGAGCACCGCCACGCGATTGCGGACCGGGCTCATCGCAAGATCCCCGCGAGGGCAGCGTCGAGCCGCTCGCTGCTGACCGTGACCCCGTGGCGCACCGCGCCCGGAGCGTCCACGAGCACGAACGGCACGCTGTCGCCGACGCGCTTCTTGTCGCGCTGAACTGCGCGCGCGACCGCTTCGCGGTCGACGCCCTCAGCGTACGTCGGCAGGCCATGTGCGGCGAGCAACTCCGCGACCTGCTTGCGCAGGGCGCCCTGCTCCGACAGCTCGAGCGCCGCGAGCAGGCCGAGCGCGACCGCCTCGCCGTGACGGTAGCGCCGGTACTCGGTAGCGGTCTCGAGCGCGTGCGCAACGGTGTGTCCAAGGTTGAGCAGCTGGCGGCGACCGTCATCATGCTCGTCCTCGGCGACGATCGCGAGCTTGCAGCGGGCGCAGTCGAAGATCACGCCGTCGTCAATCGGCGCGTCGGCGGCGATGCGCTCCCAGAGACTCCCGCCTGCGATCAGCGCGGTCTTGATGACCTCAGCGTATCCGGCGCTCAGCTCAGCCGCCGGCAGCGTGGCCAGCGTCGCCGGGTCGACCAGCACACCGGCGGGTTGGTGGAATGCGCCGACGTAGTTCTTGCCCTCGGGGATGTCCACGCCGGTCTTGCCGCCGTAGGCGGAGTCGACCTGCGCCGCGAGCGTCGTCGGCACCTGGACGATCGGCACGCCGCGCTGGTACGCGGCGGCACAGAACCCGGCCAGGTCGCCGACGACGCCCCCACCGAGCGCGACCAGATGGTCGGATCGCGTCACGCCCGCCCGCGCGAGTTCGCTCCAGACCGCCCCGGCGCGCTCGAGCGATTTGCTCGTCTCGCCCGCCGCCACCACGATCGACCCGTCGAGCTCCCCGGCCGCCGCGAGCCAGAGCGGCGCGACGTGCTCATCGGTGATGCAGAAACGCCGCGACTGCGGCCGGGCGATCGGCCACACGCCGGAGCCGAGCAGGCCGCGCCCAACGAACACCGGGTACTCGGCCGAAGCGCTGAGCGCCCAAACGAGGCGCGTCCCCGTCGGCGCCTGCCGCAGCTGTTCGATGGCGTCATGGACGCGTGCGAGCGGCGTCCGCAGCGCCGCCGGAACGATCGCATCGGCGAGCCCGGCGTAGAGCGGGACGCGCTCGAGGTGCCGCGCCTCGAATTCGTCGCGGTCGCGCGCGAGCGGGCGGCGTCCGCCGCCGACCCGCCGCCAGGCCAGATCCGCATCGACGTCGAGCCAGAGGACCACATGTCCGCCAAGCTCGTCGCGCACCCGCTCAGAGGTGATCGCGCCGCCGCTCAGTGCAACGACGTCTCCGTGCCGCGCGCCCGCCAGAAGCTCGCAGACGACCTCCTCCTCGAGCGCGCGGAACGCGGCCTCGCCGTCGCGCGCGAAGATCTCGGGGATCGCCAAGCCGGCTCGGGCCTCGATCAGCTGGTCGACATCGGTCACACGCAGGCCCCGGTCGACGCCGAGTTGGAGCGCAGCGGTCGTCTTGCCGGCCCCCATGAATCCGATCAGCACGAGCGCGCCGCGCGGGGTCAAGAGATCCGTGCCCGGTATGCCGCGAGCGCGGCGCGCACGTCGTCGATGTGGTCGCCCGCGAACTTGCGCCGGTAGGCGTCGGCGATCACGAACGCGACCATCGCCTCCCCGACGACGCCGGCTGCCGGCACCGTGCAGGAATCGGTGCGCTCGCGCAGCGCCTGCGCCGGCTCGTGCGTCGAGGTGTCAACCGATCGCAGCGGCTTGGTCAGCGTGGGCAGGGGCTTCATCGCCGCGCTCACGATCACGGGCTCGCCGTTGGTGATGCCGCCCTCGAGGCCGCCGGCGTGATTGGTCTCGCGGTAGTAACCGCGCTCGGGCGAGTGGAAGATCTCATCGTGCGCAGCGGAGCCCGGCTTGGCCGCGAGCGCGTAGCCCTCGCCGACGCTGGCGCCCTTGACCGACTGGATCGAGCAGAGCGCTCCGGCCAGGCGGCCGTCGAGGCGCTCCTCCCAGGACACGTGTGAGCCGAGTCCGGCGACGAGCCCGTAGGCCCGCACCTCGAAGACGCCGCCGAGTGACTCGTTGGCCTTGCGCTGTATGTCGATGTGCTCGACCATCGCGCGCGAAGCCTCGGCGTCCAGGCAACGCACCGGCGAGGAGTCGACGTCGGCGAAGGCCTCCGGCCGCAGCGGCTCGGGATAGCGGGGAGCCAGCACCGAGCCGATCTGGAGGACATGAGAGAAGACCTCGACGCCGAGCGCTCGGAGGAACCCCTTGCAAACGGCGCCGCCGGCGACGCGCGCTGCCGTTTCGCGCGCGCTCGCGCGTTCGAGCACGTCGCGCACGTCGCTGAGGCCGAACTTCAGGATGCCAGCGAGGTCGGCGTGCCCCGGGCGCGGAAGGTGCACCTCCTCGAGCGGCCCCTCCACCGGCCAGGGGCTCATCCGCTCCTCCCAGTTGACGTAGTCGCGGTTGGCGATCGCAAGCGCGATCGGCGACCCGAGCGTGCGGCCGTGCCGGACCCCCGCCGTCGGCTCGGCGGTGTCGCGCTCGATCTTCATGCGCCCGCCGCGGCCGTGGCCGAGCTGCCGCCGCGCCATGTCGCGATTGATCGCGGCGGCGTCGAGCATCAACCCCGCCGGCATCCCCTCGAGCACGCAGGTGAGGCTGGGGCCGTGCGACTCGCCGGCGGTGATCATGCGCAGGAGCGCCATCGGGCGCTGAGTCTAATCAGCGCAGCGAGGCGACCACGAACGTCACGGCGCCGGGAAGCGCACGGCGTTGGTGGTGCCGGCGGAGCCCGACGAGCCAGTCGAACCGGTCGAACCGCTCGAGCCAGTCGAGCCGGCGGCGGGAACCGAGTGATGCACGAGCGCCCCGGTCTTGTCGTCGAAGCGAAGCGTCTGCAGCTCGGGCGAGCTGTACAGCGGTAGCAGTGTCTGGCCCGCGGTCGAAACCGCATCGCGGGCCTCCATCGCCGCGCTCGCCGACGAGAAGTCCTTGGCGGCGATCGACATCAGCTCGAATGTGAAGGTCGCGATCAGCGCGGTGTTGGAGGTCGGCGCCAGGCTCATCCCCTGCCCGGGAGAGAGTTCGACGATCTGGCAGTCCTGCGCGCTCGGAAGGCACGTGAGACCGCTGCTCGACGGGCCCGAAACCTTGACCGCGTTGGTGAAGAGGAAAGCCGCCTTCTTGCCGCCGGTCAGCACGCCCAGGTAGATGAGCTCCGGGGTCTGGGCGGCCGGCAGCGGCGCCAGGCGCACCACATCGCTGAGCGCATGGGTGCCGTTTGCGTCCTTGGTGTCGATGTTGACCGTGTACGCCTGGGTCGACTTGAGCGTCGCGGGGCCGGTCGTCGGCGTCGCCGTCGCGAGCGGGGCCGGCTTTCCAGCCGAGCCGCTGTTCGGTTTCGTCGATTGCTTCGGCGGCGTGGACTTGGGCTTCGAAGCGGGTTTCTTTGACGGCGCCGTCTTCGCCGGGCTCGTCTTCGCTGGAGTCGTCTTCGCGGGAGTCGTCTTCGCGGGAGTCGTCTTCGCCGGAGTCGTCTTCGCGGGAGTAGTGCTCGCCGGAGTCGTCTTCGTAGCCGGCGTCGACGACGGCGTGCTCGGATTCGCCGGGGTTGGCGACTGGGTCGCGCCCGCGGTGGCGCCGGCCTCGCGGAACGGGTTCGGCTCGGCGCCGCTGCGCGTGATCGCGTGGACGGCCGGAGGCGTCGTCAGCAGTACGAGCTCGCGTCCGGGAGCGGCCACGCCCTTTGGCAGCGCGACGGGTTGCGGAGCGATTGACGGCTGCGCCGGCGTGCTGACAGAGCTCAAGGCGTACGAAGCGAAGATCGGAATCGCGACCGCCAGCACGGCGAGCACGACGACAGCCGGAAGGATCTGGCGTTCACGGAGATCGGTGTGAAGTGTCTGGAGGAACTTCATGGCGTGGTTACCCCCGTTGCGCCGGTAGCGCCGGTCGCCACGGCCGTCGGCGCCTGTTGGTAGACCGAAGCGACGATCGTCGCCTTCGTGCTGCCGGAGCTCGCCGGGGTGAGGCTCACGGTCTGGATCGTGAACAGACGGCCGCTGCTGCTGACCTGGGTGCCGTCTGTGCTTGTCAGCGCATCGATCGCCGACAGGAAGCTCTGAAGATTGCCGTAATTGGCGTTGAAGGTGAAGGTGAGACCCATCGCCATCGGCCCGGCGGACGAGGGGTTGCTGGTGCCGACGTCGAGCTCGTGGAAGTCGACGCTGGTGCCGGCGAGCTTCACGATCGTCTTGATCAAGGCGGCTTCACCCGGGCTGGTTGGGACCGCCCGCATCACCTCGTCGATCTGGTGGATGTGCCCAACGTAGGCCGCAACGGCGTCGCGAGCAGCGGTCAGCTGGGTCTGCGCTCCGGTCAGCGCGGTCTGCTCGGCTGCGATCTGCGTCGACAGCGAATTGACCTGGCTGCGCTCCGGCGACACGAGGATCACCCACATCGCGCCGGCCACGAGGACGGTCGCGATCAGTGCGAGAACGAGTCGATCGCGCGGCCTCACTTCGTCACCCCCGTGGATTGCTGGCTCGCGGCCGTGCTGACCGACGGCGAGGAAGAGGTCGAGACGGTCTGCGCTGGCGTCGTTGTGGTCGGCACCTTGCGCTGCGGAACCGTGTACGTACTTGAGTAGTCGACCGCGAGCGTGAAGCCAACGAGCGGGCAGGCCCCGCCCACTGCCAAGGCGGCCTTCGCCTGGGACTTGCCGGAGTTCGTCTGCCGGCGGTTCTCGACCGTGCTTGTCAGCGTGACGTTGTCCACGCCGGGGACAGCCGCGAGATTCGTCAGCACCTGGGCGATCTCGACCTGCGTGCTGGCGCAGCCCGTGATGTTGAACGCGGTGTCCTGCAACCCGTTCGAGGCCGCGGGCCCGGAGGCGGACGTGGCGTTGAATCCGGTGAAGGTCACGTCGGCGGGCAGCGCCAGTGCAAGTTGGCGCATTGCGTTCGGCCAGTCGAAGCGCGCTTGCGCGAGCGTAGTCACCTGACCAACGTCGGTGGCGCTCACGCCTGCGAACTGGACGTAGGGTGCGAGCGACTGCGCCTCCGCGGTGACCGCCGTCACCTGCTGGGTGACGGCGGCAAGCTGACTCTTCTTGTCAGCCACGCTGTGAACGGCGAGCGCATAGACCACACCGAGGAGGACAAGCACGGCCAGCCCGCCGGTGAGGACGTAGACGATTCCGCCCGAACGCCCTGCAATGCCACCCGCGCCGCGGCGCTGGTCGGCTGGGATCAGGTTGACGGCCCTCACTGGGGGCCCTCCTGGAGCGACAGTCCGGCGGCCACCGCGAGGCGACTCATCGGCACGTGCCCCATCGCGCTGTCGTCGGCGACGTCGACCGCGCCGCGAGCGAGCGTCAAGCCGAGCTCACGGCCGAGCGCAACGTCAAAGCCTGGAAGATCAAGCGCCGGACCGGTCAGAATCGCGCGGGAGACGGCGCCGTCACCATGCGAGCTGAGATGGAAGTCGAGCGAGTTGCGCACCTCGGCGGCGATCCTGCGGATTCCGTCAGACAGTGCGACACGTGCGAGCTCGCCGTGATCCGCGGCGCTCGCGGCAACGCCGTCGCCGGTGAGCGGGACCTCTGCGGGAGCCGTCGGCTCAGACCGCTCGCCCTCGCCGCCGGCGCCGACGACCAGGCGCCGGGCGTCGGCCAGCGGGACACCGGCGTTTGCAGCCACCTCGGCCACGATCTGCTCGACACCGGTGGTGATCACGCGGGTGAACTGACAGGTCCGGCCGCGCGCGATCGCAAGGTTGGTGAGACCGCCGATCGAGAGGTAGAGAACCTGCTCGTCGTCGGCTCCGTCGGGCGGGCGCAGCGCCCGGATCATGCCAAACGCGGCGAGATCGACTCCCTCCGGGCGTAGCCCGGCCTGGCGCGCGGCCAGCAGCATGCGCTCGACCATGTCGCGGCGAGCGGCGACCAGCAGCACCTGCATGCGCGGGCCCGCCTCGGTCTCGGCGACGCCGAGCACGTGGTAGTCGAGCACGACGCTGTCGATTGGCATCGGGATCTCGTCCTGCGCCTGAAACTCGACGGCGTTTCGAAGCTCTTTCGGATCGGTGATCGGCGGCAGCTCGATCTGGCGCATCACGATCCGCTGGTTCGCGATGCCGATCCGCACGCGGCGGTCAAGCCCGCTGCCGTCGAACAGGTCCTCGAGCGCGCTCGCGAGCGCATTGACGTCGGTCACCTCGCCGTCGCGCACGATGTTCGGCGCGATCGGCTTGCCGGCGGCGCGTTCGACGACGACGTGGCCGTTGACGCGGCTCTGCGCCGCAATCAGCTGTCCTGGCTCGATCTCCAGCCCGACGACGTTGCGGGCGCGGTTCCCTCGCGGTC
>DATNHQ010000062.1:0-29203 GCA_035604915.1 Solirubrobacteraceae bacterium | reverse complement strand
CGCTCGCGGGCGACGCCAACGCCGACCTGTGGCGCGAAGAGCGTGTCGCCGCCCTCGCGGACCGCGTGCCAGTGCGGCCCCGAGACGGCGTCGCGGAGCGCGTCGAGGTCGTCGAACCACAACTCCGACCAGCCGTCGTGGGTGTGCCCGCCGCCGGCGTAGGACGCCAGGATCCCGTGGTTTTGGACGTAGCGCCGAAGGCCCGGCGTCTGAGCCGTGAGCGGACCCTGCACGTGCTCCCAGCGTTCGAAGAACTCACTGAGTGTGAGCCCCGAGCGCTTGGAGACGATGAAGATGGCCTTCACCATCGTGGGCGCCGTTTCGCCGTCGAGGATCACACGCTCTTGCGCCGCCACGAACGCCCGCTTGCCGTGCATCGGCCAGCCGAGCGAGCGATCGAAAAGCTGGGCGTCGTCCTTGAGCACCGCGCGCACGAGCGCGGACCCGCGGTCCTCGTGAGCCGGCGGCTCGGGCAGGTCGGCCTCGCCAGGCGAGCGTGTGCCGAGCACGGCGCGGATCAGCTCCGCGGTCTCGCGATCGGTCGCCGCGGCGAACTCGGTTCGCAGCTCGTCGTACCAGAACATCGAGACGCCGTCGAACGTCGGCGCCGGATCGCCGCCGTAGGCCTCCGGCAGCGTCAGGTGCTGGACGTAGCGCCTGAGGCTGGCCGTGTTCGCGAACAGCGGCCCGTGGCTCTCGGCCCAGTAGTTGTGAAAGTCGGCGAGCGAGCGGTTGGTCGGATGGTGCTGGGCCGGCGCGACGACCTTGATCATGTTGCGCTCGGTGCGCTCGAAGTGCCTCGCTGCTCGAGCTGGGTGCGGAGCTCTGTCGGCAGCTCGAGGGGCCGGGCATAGGAGCTGTCGGAGCGGTCCTGCGTGCCGTTCGGATAGCCGTCCGAGTCACCGAAAACCGAGCCGTCGGCCAGGTAGCGGTAATCCATCACAAGACGGCGCAGCGCGATGCGCCACTCGTCGGCTCGCTTCTCGAACCGGTCGATGTAGCGCCCGCCGCCGACGTGCACCGTCGTTCCGTCGCGGTAGCGATGCACGAACATGACGTAGCTCTCCGTGTGCGCGACGGCGCCGTCTATTTCGCACGTGTGGGTCGTGATGTGGTGCATGTGGGCGTCGAGCTTGCTGTGGACCTCGTGGTTGGCCCACTGCACGAACTCCTCCCTTCCGCCCACCCAGCGGCCGTGATTGTCGATCGCGTCCTCGTGGAAGACCGATGCCAACAGCGCGTCGTCGTGGCGGTCGAGCGCCCTGGCGTAACGGTAAATGCAATCGAGAATCTCCTGCCGGTCGAGGAGATACTGCAGCTTCTCAGAGGACTCAGTCACGTGCGAACCACCCTTGCGCTCGTAGATGGGAATCGATGGGCCCAACCGGCGCGGGCCGGCGATGTCGCCACGGCGCCGCCTGCTCGCAGCCCGCGGCGAGCCCCAGCGCCCTGACCTCGCGAAAGCGCCGCCCCGCAACCTCCATCCCGCCCGAACACCGTCCGGTCGGCCGGAATCGAGGCGGCGGGGTGCGAGGTCGGGTTGAACGGGAACGCGAGGACCCAACCCCGGTCAGATGATTGGGCCTGATCGTATCCGTAGCCCGCCCGCGAGGTGGACGCCGGTGGGCGTCCCTGCGGTCAGCGGCCGTCGAGCTGATCCGCCGCGCCCAGGCGCGGCTTGGACCGGCTCGCGCCCAGTGGCGCGGGCAACTCGCCGGCGGCACGCGGGGGTGAGGACGACGCCGGCGCCGCTGGCGCCGTCGCGGGTGTCCGCAGCCTGTACATCCGATGGATGCGGGCGTCGTCGTCGCCTTGCAACAGCTTCGAGTCCACGACCATAAACGCCCTCGCAGCCGACGCACGCTGGGGAACTTCCTACCCCTCGCCTGCTCGGACGCCGACGGACCGCGCACGGTGTAGGTTCAAGGAGTGTTCGACACCGTGGGCATCTTCATTCGCGAGGCGGCGCGCCTGGTGCAACACCGCGCGGAATCCCTCGTGATCCGTCTGCTCGCCGGCGCCCCGGCCGTCGTGGCGCGAGTCTTCGCGCTCGCAGGCCTGGCGCCGCGGCTTCTCCTCGGCGAGGCGGCTGAGACCGTTGGCCACATCGAGAAAGCAGCCGAGGCGGCGGTCGAGACCGCAGTCGAGGAGGCCGCTGTGGCCGGTCCTCTGGTGCTGTTCCGAAGCGCCAGGGCGTTGGCGGTGCGCCGGCGCGCGGCTCCGTTTGCAGCTCTCGTCATCGGCGCCGTCGGCGTCACGGCGCTCGCGCTCAGACGCGCCGCTCGCGGGCGCGGTCCCAGGGCCACATAGCGCCCTGCGGGCGAGCGCTCAAGCGAGGGCTCACCACGACCGGTGCTGGCGGCGGCGCGCCGGCCGCTCGGCTCGCGCGCAGGCGATAATCAGCTGCGAATGTCAGCTTCGCCAGCTCGCCTGAAGCGGTGCCGAGCGATCGGGTGCATCGCGGCAGTCGCGGGCGCTGCGGCGCTCGCCGGCTGCACCACGCACGAGGTCCCGCCGATGTCGGCCGCGTCGATCGCGACGGCGCGCGAATTCAAGGAGTACACCGTCTACTGGGCGGGCCCGGAGGTCGGCGGGGCGCAGGTGACCGAGGCGGACAGCCCACTCTTCTTCTACTCCCCCGTTGGCTTCACGATGTATTACGGCAACTGCGAGACCCGCGGCGGGCTGCACGACGGCGGCTGCACGCTGCCCCTCAAGATCACGACCAGCATCTACTCGGCCCATTCGGACGCGTCCTTCGGGCCGCAGCAGTGGGTCCAATTCCACGGCATGCCCGCTGTCATCTACCACGGCGGCGACGACATCGAGCTCTACACAGACAAGATGAACGTCGACATCGTCGCCGACTCGCCCCAGCGCGCGATCACCGCCGCCGAGGATCTGCGACCTTTCAACCGCGGCACGAGCCCCGACTGGCCCGCCTTCCCCAAGCCCTATTTCACGCCCAACCCGACGCAGGCGCAGCTGAACGCGCTGGCCGCCGCCACCGGGCCGACCACTGCGACCGGAGCAACGAGCAGCATCGGACCGCCCGCCGCACTTGAGCCGACGCCTTCGGCACGCTAGCGCTCGAACCAACTCCTGCCGCACGCCGACGCCGGCCGCGGTTGGCCGTCTCGTAGGATGGGTCGATGAAGCGCGTCGGCTTTCTCTCCTTCGGACATTGGCAGGCCGTGCCCGGCTCCCAGACGCAGACGGCTCGCGACGCGCACGTGCAGACGATCGAACTGGCGGTCGCAGCCGAGGAGATCGGCATCGACGGCGCCTTCGTTCGCGTCCACCACTTCGCCCGCCAGCTGGCCTCGCCGTTCCCGCTGCTGGCCGCGATCGGCGCGCGCACGACCCGCATCGAGATCGGAACCGCCGTGATCGACATGCGCTATGAGAACCCGCTCTACATGGCCGAGGAGGCCGCCGCTGCCGATCTGATCAGCGACGGCCGGCTGCAGCTCGGCGTCAGCCGCGGCTCGCCGGAGCCGGCGCTGCGGGGATCGGAGTCATTCGGCTACGTGCCCGCCGAGGCGCAGACCGACGCGGATCTCGCGCGCGCCAAGACCAAGCTGTTTCTGGCGGCGATCGAGGGCGCCGGCGTCGCGCGCGCCGACACCGGCATGGCCGGCTCGAACGCGATGCTGGCGATCCAGCCACAGTCGCCGGGGCTCGCGGAGCGGATCTGGTGGGGCTCGGGCACCAGGCGCACCGCGCCGTGGGTCGCCGAGCAGGGGATGAATCTGATGAGCTCGACGCTGCTGGTCGAGGACACCGGCGTGCCGTTCGATGAGCTGCAGGCCGAGCAGATCGCGCTCTACCGCCAGGCCTGGTCGCAGGCGGGCTGGGAGCGCGAGCCGCGCATCTCGGTCAGCCGCAGCGTGATCCCGATCACGAACGACATCGACCGGTTGTACTTCGGCGCGCGTGCCGGGGCAGACGGCGGCGACCAGGTCGGCTACCTCGAGGGGACGCTGGCGCGCTTCGGCAAGAGCTACGTGGGCGAGCCCGACGCGATCGCCGAGGAGCTCAGTCGCGATGCCGCCGTGCGCGCGGCCGACACGCTGCTCTTGACGGTCCCAAACCAGCTCGGCGTCGAGTACAACGCGCGCCTGCTGGAGACCTTCGCTCGCGACATCGGCCCGGCGATCGGCTGGCAGCCGGCGAGCGCCGACGCGGCCGATTCCGAGCGCGCGCTGGCCGCGAGCGAGTGACGGCGGCCGCGGCGGCCGCGAGACCGTAGGCTGAAGCCGTGCCGATCCCGTGGTTTCGCCGGGCGCAGCGCGAGCCGGCAGTCGCGATCGCCGACCCGCGCTTTGAGGACTGGGAGACGGTCTCGACCTTCGAGGACGCGACCACCGCGGTCGCCTGGCGCGATCAGTTGCGAAGCCTCGGCGTTGACGCGAGCTGCACCGCCGACCACCCGCTCGACAGCTTCGGGCGCGGCGACATCTACCTCGTGGTGCCGGCCCACCAGTACTCGCGCGCCACCGAGGTGATCGACAACCTCGAGTGAGCGCCGCGCTCACGCCGCTGCGAGCGCGGCCTCGCGCACGCGCGCCGGCGTGAACGGCGTGTCGCGCAGGCGCAGCCCGACCGCGTCCGCCACCGCGTTCGCGATCGCCGCCGCGGTCGGACCCTGGGTCGCCTCGCCCGTGCCCAGGAACGGCAGGCCGGGTCTGTCGAGCAGCCGCGTCTCGACCGCCGGCACCTCGCTGAAGCGCAGGATCGGGTAGCTGTCCCAGTCGACGCTCGTGACCGAGCTGGCATCGAATGCGACCTGCTCCTTGAGCGTCCAGCTGGCCGACTGCAGCGCTCCGCCCTCGAGCTGGTTGATCGCTCCGCTCGGGTCCACCACCTCGCCGCAGTCCGCGGCGATCACGATTCGCTCGAGCCAGATCGCGGCGGTCGCGTCGTCGACCCGCAATGAGACCACGACGGCGGCGTAGGCGGCCGAGTTCTTGTAGCGCGCGAGCGCGATGCCGCTGCCGCGGCCCGCCTGCGCCGACGGCGCGCCACCCCAGCCGGCGGCGTCCACCGCCGCCTCCAGCACCTCGCGGGCGCGCGGGTCGCGCAGGTGCGCGAGGCGGAAGTGAAGCGGCGAGCGCCCGCTGCCCCGGGCGAGCTCGTCCATGAAGGACTCGATCGCGAAGACGTTGGCGTAGGCCCCGAGGCTCCGCAGCGAGGAGGTGCGAAGCGGCATCGCTGCCACGAAGTGCTTGACGACGCGCGAGCGCGGGAACTCGTAGATCGGCGTCGCGTTGCGGTGGATACCGGCTTCCTTGGCCAGGAACGGCGTCGGCCCGCGGCGCCCCAGCGGCGGGTCGAGGTGCTCGCCGGCGAGCAGGTTGGGTGAGCCGTCTACCATCGGGCGCAGGCGGTGGGTCGTGCCCCAGACCTCGTGGCTCCAGTCGGCGATGCGCCCATCGTCGTCGAGCACGGCGCGCAGCTCGACGAGCGCCGGCGAGCCATACGGCTCCCACTGGTGCTCGTCGGCCCGCGACCACTTCAAGAGCACCGGGCGACCGGGCGCCTCGATCGCGAGCAGCGCGGCGTCGAACGCGGCGTCATCGGCGCCGTTGTGACCGTAACAACCGGGACCGACCACGTGGACCGCCCGAATCGCATCGTGGTCGAGCCCGAGCGCCTGCGCGAGCGCCTCGCGCAGCACATAGACGCCCTGGCTGTGGGTCCAGACGGTCAGCTGGCCCCGCTCCCACAGCGCCATCGCGGCCGACGGCCCGATCGAGGCGTGCATCAGGTAGGGGCGGCTGTAGCTCGCCAGGTGAGTCCACGCCGTCTCCGAGTCCGGCGGCTCAGCCGCTCCGGCCGGTACGCCGTCACGGATCAGGAAGGCCTCGTCGGGCTGGGCTCGGAGCCAGGCGGCCAGCGCACTCGCCGCGGGGAGCGTCTCCGCCTGCGCCCAGCGCGCCCGCCTGCGCGCGAGCTCCGCCGCGGCGACGGCCTGCTCTTCGCGCTCGGCGAGCACGCCGACGAAACTGCCGCGGCGCACCACCGCGACCACGCCGTCCAGCTCGCGCATCGCCCCGTCCTCGAAGCTGAGCAGCCTCGCCGCAGGGCTGGGTGGACGCACGACGCGACCGTGCAGCATGCCCTCGCTGCGGAGGTCGCCGACGAACCGCGTCGTGCCGTCGATGAGGCCGCGCAGGTCGATCCGGTTGCGTGCCTCACTGCCCACGGCGCGATGAGCTTGGGCCGCCTTGGGCTGGACCGCACCGCTCGCGCGGCGGCGCAGCGGCCGGCCTCCGCTGAGTTCCCAGTAGCTGACGCTGCCGCCCTTGGCGACGTCGGTGATCGTCCCATCGGCCACCTCGAGGCGCTCGATCGGCACCCCGAGTTGGCCCGCCGCGAGCTCCAGCAAGACAGCACGCGCCTCGGCGGCGGCTTGCCGCAGCGCCGTGCCGCTGTCCATCATCGACAGGCTGCCCGCCGTGAACCGCTCGTCGAGCCCGTGTCGGGTGTCGGCGGTCTGCACGCGCAGGCGCGCGAGCGCGACATCGAGCTCGTCGGCGGCGATCCGGGCGAGCGCGCCGAGCAGACCCTGGCCGAGCTCGACCTTGCCTGTGAACACTGTGATCGTCGCGGCGAGATCGACGCGGACCCAGCTGTCCAGCTCGGGGTGCGCCGCGAGCGCGGGCGGCAGCGGTCTCACGCTTGCCCCGCAGCCCGGCGGACCGCCTTGAGGATGCGCCAGTGCGTGCCGCAGCGGCACAGGTGCGGGTCCAGCGCCGCGCGGATCTGCTCTTCGGTCGGCTTGCGCTCGCGTCGCAGCAGCGCCACCGCGCCGATGATCATGCCGGGGATGCAGTACCCGCACTGGGCCGCCTCCTCCTCGAGGAAGGCCTGCTGCACGGGATGGAGCTCGCCGTCGGCGGCGAGCCCCTCGAGCGTCACGATCCGCCGCCCTACGAAGCTCTCGACCGGCGTGGCACAACTCGTCGTGGCCTCACCGTCGACGAGCACCGCGCAGGCGAAGCACTGCTCCAGGCCGCAGCCGTACTTCGCGGCGGTGAGCCCGAGGTCGTTGCGCAGGACCATCAGAAGCGGCGTCCCGGCGGCGACGCGGACGATCTCGCGCCTACCGTTGACGTCGAGCTCGAATTCCTCGACCACTCGGGCGGCTACCATCCGCGCATGCCCGCGCGCGCCGCCGCAGGCCCACGGAGACCATCGGGATCGGTCGTCTTGTCGATCGTCACAGCTGCCCTCGGATGCCGTTGGCGAGTCCCGAGGATACCCGCGTCGGCGGCCCGCGCCGCGTGCCTGGCTGCCGCACCGGTGGCCTTTTGACATGTCGCACGAGACCAGGTTATAGTGGCCTACCGCAAACGATTGCAGCCCCACTCGCGGCCTCGGGCCGCCACAATCGCGTCACTACCGGGAGGATGAGGACCGTGTTGAGGAGGAGGAGAGTTGCCGCGGCCGGCGCAGTCGTGCTCGCCGTCGGCCTGTCGGTTGGGTTCTTTGGATCCGCGTCGGGATCGGCCGCATCGTCGACGATCACGATCGGAGCTTCGCTTTCGCTTTCGGGCGACTTCTCGACCGATGGACAGGCGTTCCAGCGCGGCTACGACCTGTGGGCCGCTGACCAGAACAAGAAGGGCGGCCTGCTCGGCCACCAGATCAAGATGCAGATCCTGTCCGACGCGAGCTCGCCGACGCAGGTGGTGACCAACTACAACACCCTGATCGGCTCCAACCACGACCAGCTCGTGTTCGGCCCGTTCTCGAGCCTTCTGACGACCCCGAGCTCCAAGGTCGTCGCCCGCTACGGCTACGCGTTCGTCGAGGGGGCCGGCGGTGCGCCATCGGTGTTCGGCCTCGGCCTCCACAACGTCTTCGACGTCAGTGTCCCGGTCGCCCTGAACCTGACTGCGTTCGCCAAATGGGTGGCGTCGATGCCGGCGAGCCAGCGCCCCAAGAGCGCTGCCTACGCGACCGTCAATGACCCATTCACCCAGCCGCAGCTACCCCCGGCCCAGAAGATCATCGCGGCCGCAGGCGTCAAGACCGTCTTCTCGAAGGTGATCCCCGCGGAGCAGGTCGACTACATCTCAACCGCCAACGCGATCGCGGCGGCGAAGCCCGACATCGTGGTGCTCGGCGCGGTCGACGTGCCGACGGTCTCGGCCTTCGTCCACGCGTTCATCCAGCAGCACTACTCGCCGAAGGTGTTCATCTGCACGGCCGGACCCGACCAGGGCACGGCCTTCGTCAAGGCGGTCGGCAACGGGAACGAGAACGGGATCATGTACCCGAACGGCTGGTACGGCAACTCGCCGAACGCCGCGAGCCAGGCGATGGTCAAGGAGTACATCGCCAAGTACGGCGGCAACGCCTCGGGGGTCAACGCCGACGTCGCCGAGGCCTACTCGGTCGGCCAGGTGATCACCCAGGCCGTGCAGGCCACGCACGGTTTCGACAACGCCAAGATCATTGCCTACCTGCACAGCGGCGCGACGATGAGCAGCGTGCAGGGACCGGTCAAGTTCGACGCCGCTGGGGAGAACACCGCGCTCGCCGCGACGACGTTCCAGTGGCAGAACGGGGTCGTCAACCCCGTCATCCCGGTCGGGTCCCCGGGCACGAAGAAGCCAATCTATCCTAAGCCCGCATGGAGATAGTGAGCGGCAAGGCGCTCGAGCTCTGTAGCTAGGCCGCGAAGGTGTCGTTCGACGGCCTGATCGAAGCAATCATCGATGGAGTGCTGACCGGCGGCGTGTACGCGCTCATGGCCGCCGGTCTCAGCCTCATTTTCGGCGTGATGGACATCATCAACATCGCGCAGGGCGCGATGGTGGTGCTGGGCGCCTACCTCAGCTACGTACTGTCGGTACATCTCGGGATCGACCTCTTCGTCGGTCTGCTGATCACCGCGCCGGCGATGTTCGCACTCGGCGTCGTGCTCGAGTGGGGCTTCATGCGCCGTCTGCGCGAGGGCGATCGAACGGCCATGTCGATCCTCGTCACCTACGCCTTCGCGATCATCATCGAAGGCGTCCTGACGAAGATCTTCAGCACCGACTACCAGCAGCTGAGCGCTCCCTACATCAACGACTCGATCCACATCCTCAACTTCTACCTGCCGGTCATCTACCTGCTCGGCTTCGCGATGGCCGTGGTACTGCTGGGCGGGCTGTACCTGCTGTTCTTCCGGACCAAGTTCGGGCGCGGCCTGCGGGCGTCGCTGCAGAACCGCACCGCCGCCGACCTGATCGGCATCAACGTCAACCGCACGCGCATGATCGCGGTCGGGATCGGCGTCGCCGTGACCGCCTGCGGCGGCATGGTCTACGGCGCCACGGTGGCCTTCAACCCCAACAGCGGCTACGACCTGATCTCGCGCCTGCTCGCGATCGTGATCCTCGGCGGCATGGGCAGCATCGGCGGCGCGATGGCCTCTGCCGTGGTGCTGCTAGTGCTGGCCGACGTGGTCGCGGCCGCGTGGTCTCCGGTCTGGTCGATCCTCGTCTTCTACGTGGCGATCGTGCTTGTCCTGTCGCTGCGCCCGAGCGGTCTGTTCGGCGCGAGGGCCGTGCGAGCGCAATGAGCGCGCCAGGCGCCGCCGAGCCCGGCGCTCCTGCGGCGCCGCCGGGAGAGGCCGTCCCGGGCGACGCCCGGCGCCGGCTGGCCTCGTCGCTTGTCGCGCTCGTGCCGCTCGCGGCGGCGATCGTGTTCCCGCTGCTCGAGAGCGGGAACCAGGGCGATATGTCGATCGCGGTGTTCGCTCTGATCTTCATGGCCGCGGTCAGCGCCTGGAACATCTTCAGCGGCTACAGCGGCTACCTGGCGCTCGGCCACGCGGTCTTCTTCGGCACCGGCGCCTACACGATCGCGCTGATCGGCACCGACTGGCACGTGCCCGCCGGCTGGGCGCTGATGGCACTGCTGCCCGTCTGCGGCGTCGTCGCCGGCCTCGTCGCGATCCCGGTGGGGCTGGTCGCGCTGCGGGTGCGACGGCACACCTTCGTCGTCGTCACGATCGGGGTCTTCTTCATCTTCCAGACGCTTGCCACCAACCTCGCCTTCACCGGCGGCACAAGTGGCATCCAGGTGCCGTTCGTCTTGTGGTCCTCCACCGTCTTCAACCAGCGCTTCTACTACGTCGCGCTGGTGATCGTCGTGGCAACGGTCGCGTTGTCGTGGGCGGTGCGCAGATCGCGCTTCGGCCTGCAGTTGATGGCGATCCGCGACGACGAGGATCGCGCGCGCGGGATGGGCGTGCGCACGGCTCGCGTCAAGCTCGCCGCCTTCGTGATCTCGGCGATCCCGGTCGGGGTCGTCGGCGGGCTCTGGGCCTACTTCCTCGGCTCGGTCTATCCGCAGTCGGCGTTCGACCCGCTGTTCGACATCGCGCTTGCGCTGATGGGCTTCTTCGGCGGCATCGGCACGATCTCCGGCCCGTTGGTGGGCGCGCTCCTGCTCGAGTCCCTCCAGCAGTACTTCACGCAGAAGTTCTCCGCCAACGGCCTCTACCTGATCGTCTACGGGTCGCTGTTCCTCGTGGTGATCCTGCTGATGCCGCGGGGCATCGTGCCGAGCGCGAGCCAGTGGCTGCGCTCGTGGCGGGCGCAGCGCGCCGACCGGACCTCGACGCCCACCGCCGGTGCCAGCGTCGCGGAGGTCGCACGATGAGCGCCGCCGCGCTGATCGAGGTCAAGGGCATCTCCAAGTCCTACGGCGGCCTGCAGGCGCTTTCGAGCTGCGATCTGGCGGTGGCGGAGGGCTCGATCAGCGGCCTGATCGGGCCGAACGGATCGGGCAAGACGACCCTCTTCAACATCATCACCGGCTACGAGAAACCCAACGCGGGCGAGGTCCGCTTCGCCGGGCAGCCGATCACCAACTCGACGCCGGACCGCGTGTTCGGGCTCGGCATCGGCCGCACCTTCCAGCTGACGCGGATCTTTGCTCGGCTGACGGTGCTCGAGAACGTGCTCGTCGCGACGCAGCGCACAGAGGGTTGGCTGCGCGGCCTGCTGCGCCTCGCCGGCTCCGCATCGGAGCGGAGCCACGCGCTCGAGCTGCTCGACTTCGTCGGGCTGCGGCGGCTTGCATCGGAGCCCGCCGGAACCCTCTCCTACGGCCAACGCAAGCTGCTCGAGCTAGCCTCGCTGCTCGTCGCAGACCCCGCCGTGCTGCTGCTCGACGAGCCGGCGGGCGGCGTCAACCCGACCCTGATCAAACAGCTCGGAGAACGCATTCGAGAGCTCAACCGGGCCGGCAAGACGTTTCTCGTGGTCGAGCACAACATGGAGTTCGTGATGGGCATCTGCCACCAGGTGACCGTGCTGAGCCAGGGCACGACGCTGATCTCCGACCGCCCCGAGGTCGTCCGCGCCGACCCGAGCGTGCTCGACGCTTACCTGGGCGGCGAGGGCGTCGAAGACGATCAGAGCGATTCGCCGACGGCGGCGGTTTCACGCGATGACGAGCGCCACGTCGGGCCAGCACGCGCCACACCGTCGGTTGGCCCCGCCCCAACCGTCGCCCCGGCCGCATCAGCGCCGCCGCTGCTCACGATCAGCGGCATCGTGGCGGGCTACGGCGGCGGCGACATCCTCCGAGACGTCTCCTTCGACGTAGCCGAGGGCGGGATCACCTGCATCGTCGGCCCCAACGGTGCCGGCAAGTCGACCCTGCTGGCAACGATCAGCGGGCTGCTGCGACCGCGCCTCGGCGAGATCCGCTTCGAGGGCGAGCGGCTGAACGGCCTCACGCCCGGCGCGATCGTCGCCCGGGGTATCTCGCTCGTCCCTCAGGCCCACAGCCTCTTCCCGCAGATGACGGTGGCGGAGAACGTCGAGATGGGCGCCTTCACGATCCGCGACCGCGCGCTGGTCGCCGAGCGGCTGGCCGCCGTGATCGAGCTCTTCCCGATCGTCCGCGACCGCGCCAGAGAGAAGGCGGGAAGCCTCTCCGGAGGTCAACAGCGCCTCGTCGAGTTCGCGCGCTGCTTGATGCTCGATCCCAAGCTGATCATCCTCGATGAGCCCTCGATGGGCCTTGACCCGCAGACCCGCGGGGCCGTCTTCGAAACGGTCACGTTGATGAACCGGCTGGGACGCACGATCCTTCTCGTCGAGCAGAACGCGCGCGCCGGCCTCAAGCTGAGCACCCAGGGCGTCGTGCTCGAGACCGGCACCGTCCGCCTGGTCGGCTCCGGGCGCGAGGTCCTGGAGCATCCCGAGATCGGGTCGCTGTATCTCGGCGGGTCGGTGGAGGACGCGCAGCCGATCTGATCCGCGGCGTTTGACGCCGCGATATAGTGCTAGCTATAATGGCGTCATGCTGAGGCCGGTGGCGAGCGCCGAATGAAGATCGACCGCTCCGACTCGACGCTCGTCTTCGAGCAGGTCGCCGCGGAGATCAGGCGGGCGATCCTCGACGGCGAAGCCAGGCCGGGCGAGCGCCTGCCGCCGGCCAAGGATCTCGCCGCCGAGCTCGCCGTCAACACCAACACCGTCCTGCGCGCACTGCGACTGCTGCGCGAAGAAGGTCTGCTCGAGTTCCGCCGCGGCCGCGGCGTGACCGTGGCCGGGACGCCCGAGCGGACCGCCGTGCTCGACCAGGCGCGCGCGCTGATCGCCTTCGCACGACGTCACGGCTACCGCCGCGACGAGCTCGTGGCGATGATCGAGAGCCTCCCCCAGCCGCCGCTGTGAGCCTGCTCGAGCGCGAGCCGCCGACAATCGCCGCCGACGAGGCCGCGGCGCTGTTCGAGGAGGCGCGCCGTCGCACGCACCGGCGGCGCCGGCGCGGCGCGCTCGCCGCCCTGCTGATCACCGCTGCCGCGCTCAGCTCCTACCTGGCGAGCTCACCCGCCGGCTCCAGCTCCATCGCCGAAACCGCCAACACGCCGTTCGCGAACGTCCGCGCCTTCGAGCACCGTGGCGAGCTGGCGTTCATCTCGAGGGGCCGCCTGTGGGTCCTCGGCGGCGGGCGCGACCGGCTGACAGCGGTGTCGCGTCCGTGGCAGACCGCGAGCGACCCGCAGTTCGCGCCCGACGGCCGCTGGCTCGCCTACACGGTTGGGACCTCGCAGCTGTGGGTTGCGCGCGCCGACGGCGCCGCACCGAGGCCCATCGGCGCCGGCGGTTACCGCTACGGGGGCGGCGACTGGCTCCCCGACGGCCGGCTCGTCGCCGGCAACCACTTCTGGCGCGTGTCGGCGAGCGGCACCGTCGCGCCGGCGGGAGCGATTCCCGCCGGCCTCGCCGCATGGGCGCCCGACGGCACCGCCTACGCGTTCACCTCCGAACGGCTCACCTCCTCGTACGGGCGCGACTGGACGCGCATCGAGCGGCTCTCGATCTCGCGCTCGCTGAGCGGGCCGCGCAGGACGCTGGTGACCATCCCGCTGTCCTTCACGCCGCGCTCTGGGCTCAGCGGCGGGCTCTTCGACGGCGTCGAGGTCCTGCCTCGCGGCGAGGGTGTCCTCTTCAAACTGGATCCCGGCGGCTCGGCCTCGATTCCGGCCGACGGGCTCGGGCTCGTCGAGGTGGGCGCCGGCTCGCGGCCGAAGGACCTCGGCCTCACCCTCGGGATGCCGATCACGCTCGGCTCTCGCGGAAGCTTCGCGATCACCCAGGGCGGAAACCGCTACGCCTGGCAGACCAAGGCGGTCGCGATCTGCAGCGCAGCGGCTGCACATTGCTCGCCGATCAAGACACCGCCAGGGGTTCTCTCCTTCGACCCCGCCTTCGCGCCGGCCGGCGGCACGCTCGCCTTCATCGAGGCGCCCGCCAGCAACGTCGCCAACATCGGACAGGCCTCCGTGCACCGCTGGTATGCCACACACTCGCTCTGGCTGCTGCGCGCCGGCAGCTCGAGCCCCACCGCGATCGCGCATACGGCCGGGGCGGCCTCCCCGGTCTGGTCGGCCGACGGCGCCAGCCTGCTCTATGTCGCAAACGACTCGCTGTGGCTGCTGCCGACGCTCTCAGGCAGGCCCGTCCGCCTGACGGCGCCGCTGTTTCAATCCAACGTCTGGCCGAGCTTCTACGGCCAGGTCCATTGGTCGAGCCAGTTCGCGTGGTCCTCGCGCGCGTGAACGCGCGAGCCTTACGAGGTGGCCGCCGCGTTCGTGCTCGGCGCGGCAGGCGGCGTCGCGCTGGTCACGGTCGGGTTGATAGGTGCCGGTGAGCTGGGCGTCGTCGGCGCAGTCGACGTAGTCGGCGAGCTGCTGCCGGAGGCGGCGGCGGTGACCTCGGCGGCCATCAGGGCCTGGCGGCGGGCCTCGCGGCGCGCCATCCGCAGCGGCCGGCGATTTGCCACAAGCCACTCGCGGTCGCGGTGCAACGTCCAGCGCCAACCGTAGACCGTGCGGTCGCAGAGCGGGTCATCGCGGCGACCCCAGTTGCTGCTCATCATCGGGATCGTCTCGGTGTCGGGCAGACCCAGCGTATGGCCGTACTCGTGCGCGATCAGCACGCACAGCATGAAGCTCGTGTTCGAGTTGCCGGAACTGCCCAGCGCCCAGGCCACGGGCGCGACGTTGATCGTGCAGGAGCCGAGCGCCGTCTCGGCCCAGACGTCGGAGGCGAGCACGATCTGCCCGTTGTCGCCGATCCCGTCCTGCATCGGCGTGACCAGCACCTGGTCGGAAAGGCAGGGCGAGGTCAGCGCAGGCCGCTCGATCGCCCAGAACTCGCTCGCGAGACGCAGGTCGTGCGCCACCCGTCCGAGCGACGTCACGTCAGTTCCATTCGCGCTGGCAGGGATTGCTGCGCCGGTGGCGCCAGCGCCGGCGGGGACCGCCAGTGCGAACAGCAGCGCTGCAATCGAGACGAAGCGTTTCATCGGGCCTTTCCTGGATTGCTCGGCCCTCACCTCGTCTTTTGTGTCGTCGCCCCGCCAACGCTGCTTTAGGCATCGCTGAGCTATCCAACATTCGTCCAGCGCGACGCCGCGCGGACGCCGAGGATGGGGCGCGGTCAACCCCGCAAGAGCCCACGCGAAGCCCGCGTGGGGGCCGCTTGCGCAGGCTCAGGCGGTCGCCGCGCGCGGGCGCAGCCGCGCGCTCACGAGCACCGTCTCAACCGCCATCGCGAACGACCCGCCGATCGACTCGATCGCGTCGGTGACCGCGTCGAGCAGTGCTTCGCGCTGCGCCGGCGGGAGCGTCTGGTGATCGCTGTGCGTGCGCAGGAAGTCCACCCACGCGGCCGCGTCGTAGGTCTCGGTCCGCTCGAACCAGGTCTCCTGCGCCGGCTCGAACGCGCCGCAGGCGGCGAGGCCGGCGGCGGTCTGTGCGACCCGGCCGTGGCTCTTGCCGAGCACCACGGAGTAGTTCTCGAGCTCAGGCGCGAGCCGCGAATAGATCGGGGCGAGCACCTCGCGGACGTGCGCCGGAGGATCGCCCAGGTTCCAGAAGGCGCCGATCGTGCCGCCGTCGGCGAGCACCGACGCCGCCCGGGTCGCGCCGGTGCTCGGCTCGACCCAGTGCCACGCCTGCGCCGAGATCAGCAGCTCGAAACGCCGGCCACGGTCCTCCCAGCGCTCGAACGAAGCGACCTCGACCGCGAGGCCCTTGGCCCGTGCGACCGCCGCCATGCGCGCGTCGACCTCGACGCCGAGCACGTCGCAGCCGCGTGCGGCGAACAGCGCCGTAGCGATCCCCGTGCCGCAGCCGGCGTCGAGCACATTGCGCGCGCCGCCTCGCAGCAGCTCGTCCACGAGCTCCTCCGGGTAGGTCGGCCGGGCGCGGTCGTAGAGCTCGGCTACCGCGCCGAAGCACTCGGCGCGCGTACGGTTCGCGTGCAGCACGCCCGCAATCTTGCCATCGCGGTCAGTCCGGCTCGATCACCAGCGCGAGCGTCGGGCAGGCGTCGGCCGCACGTCGCGTGTGGGCGTGAAGGGCATCCGGCACGGGACCCGGGTTGACGATCGGGTAGCCCCACTCGTCCAGGCCGATCAGCTCCGGCACCAGCTCCGCGCACAGGCCGTGGCCGACGCAGCCGATCGCGTTCACGCGGATGCGCATCAGGCTGCCGCCGCGAGCATCTGCGCCTGGGGGAACTCCAGCACGGCCTCGGCTGAGCAGGCGTCGCACGGGCCGTTGGCGGCGTGATCGCGGAACTGCCCGGCGAAGGTGCGAAGCGAGGTCGCGACGAAGCGCGCGAGCCCATTGGGGTGATGGCAGGCTCCGCGGCCCGGGAGCTCGGTGATCCAGCGGTCGAGGTCGGCGAACGCCGACGGTGGTGGGGTGCCCTCGGCGACGCCGTGCAGGGTGCGAGCGATGGCGGCCGTGCCGTGGACGCAGGGACCGCACTGCTTCGCGGTCTCGGTCGCGAGGTAGATCGCGATGCGCGTCGTCTCGGCCACCGGGCAGGCGTCGGCCGGCAGTGCGACGACGACGCCGCAGCCGAGCGTGGCGCCGTGGCGTGCCAGCGCCTCGTTTGACAGCTCGATCTCGTCGAGCCGTGCGGCGGGCAGCCAGGAGCCGAAGTAGCCGCCGATCAGCACTCCGACGAGGGGCCGCTCGATCCCGCCCGCGGCGGCCAGCAGCGACGGTAGCGGGGTGCCACATTCGATCTCGAACACGCCGGGGCTTTCGACCGCCCCGGCGACCGTGACCAGCCGCGTGCCGGTCTCGGCCTCGCTGCCGAGCTCGCGATACCAATGGGCTCCGTGGCGTGCGATCAGAGCCAGGTTCGCGAGCGTCTCGACGTTCTGAACGAGCGTCGGCCGACGCCGCAGGCCGCGCTCGGTCGGTCGCGGCGGCACGAAGGTCGGCTTCGCCGGACCGCCGCCGAGCTGCGAGATCAGCGCCGTCTCCTGTCCGCTGAGGAAGCGCTCGGCTGCGGCGAACAGAGAGAAGTCGACCGAGTCCACTCCGGCCGCGCGGCGTTCCTCGAGCGCCTGCTCGAGGCTGTCGCGCGCCTGCGTGTTGGGAGCCTCGAAGGCGACGATCACCTCATCGGCGCCGACGGCGGCGGCGGCGATCGCCGCGCCGTCGAGAACGAGGTGGGGAAGCTCGCGCAACAGCAGCGCATCCTTGATGCTCAGCGGCTCGCTCTCGCAGCCGTTGGCGACCACGATCGCCCGCCCGCGGGCCTTGCGCACCGCGCGCAGCTTGGTGGCGGTTGGGAAGGAGGCACCGCCGCGGCCTCGGAGCCCGGCCGCCTCGACCAGATCGGCCAAGCCGCGGCCGTCGCGGTGCGGTGGCAGCGGGCCGTGGACCTCGATATGCCTGCGCAGCCCCACCGGTTCACCGCCGTCGAGGGCGTCGAGCAGCCGCGGCAGGCCGGCGGGCGGAGCGGGCTTCGTGGGCCGGCGTGTTGACTTGGCGCTGATCGTGCTCATCAGGAACCTCCTGACACCACGGCGGGCGTGGCGGTCGTCGTGGTTGGAGTCGTGCTCGGCGCGGCAACACTGCTCGAGCTGGTCGAGGTGGTGGACGTGCTCGAGGTGGTGCTGGTCGCCGGCGCGGTGGTCGTCTGCGCCGCGGACGTGGTCGTATTCGAGGCGGTCGTCGTCGTCTGCGACCCAGAGCCGGTCGTCTGCGCCGAGCCGGAGGAGCCGCTCGAGGCCGCGGTCTTCGCGGCGGTGCTCGAGGCGGTGGTGCGCGCGCTCGAAGCGTGCGCGATCGCCTGCACAGAGGCGGTGGTGGTGGTAGAGGAGGAGGAGCCTGCGTTTGCGCCCGCGGTCGTTTGCGAGCCGATGGCCGTCGAAGTGTGGCCGTGGAAGTCGCTCGCGGCAACGACGGCCAGCGCTCCCGACAGCGTCGCGGCCGCGGCGACCATCCCGCGCGTGATCGCACGGATCCGTCGGAGGCCCCGGTCGCGGGTGCGGATCGCGCGACGGGTCGTCTGCTCCGAGCGGCTCCGGGTGGGCGTCCGCCGAGGGCTCATCGCGGGTCGTTCCCGGCCTGCGCGCGGTGTCTGTCGGCGAAGTTCATCGATAGCGATTGTGGGTTGGGAGTCCGAAACCCCGCTAAGGCGGGCCTGAGAGATCCCTCAGCATTCGCCGCCCCCGCCGGGGCGCCTCTGAGCATGAGAGGCCTCTCACGCGCCCTCGTGCACAGCGCGCGCGCGAGCTCAGTGGTGGTGGAAGTGGGCCCAGGCGCCGAACTGGCTCTCGACGAGCAGCGCCAGCACGAGGCCACCCACGAGCGCACCGCTCAGCGCCAGCGCACGAGCACCGCGACCGCTGCCGTGGTCGTCCCACTCGCGCGGGCGGTGGCGGTCGGCCGCAAGGGCGCGCGGCATCTCGGCGAGATGCCCGAGCACGTGCAGCGCCGTCACAGCGAGCCAGGCGACAAAGCTGACCTTGTGGATCGGCGTCAGCGTCCCGCGCGCGGAGGGCCCGACGAAAAGCAGCGCGACGCCGCTGGCGAACACGACAACTGTCGTGAAGACGACCAGCGGTGCGAGCATCCGCAGCTCGACCGCCGGTGGGCCCTTGGCTCGGTAGCGAGGGTTCGCGGTGTAGTAGCGGACGAAGCGGTAGCCGGTGCTCGCCATCTTCAGGAGCACCGGGCCGATCAGCAACATGCCGATAAACATGTGGGCGTTGAGCAGCCCGCCTATCCGCACGATCGTGATGCCCAGCGCGGCCAGCAGGAGGATCAGTACGACCCCGGTCAGCGCGGTCAGTTGCTCGTTGCCGGCGATGCCTCCGGCGAAGAGTCCGCGCAGCAGCCAACGGCGCGCCCGGCTCGGCCGGCGCGTGTCGGTATGCGTCGCCACCTGGCGAGTGTCCGCGCGAGGACTAAGTAGGTGCTTAGCCGCCCGTGAGAATGCGCAAATCTCGCGCCGGCCGCGGGCGCACAGGGCTCAGGCCGAGCTGAGGGCCGCCTCGTAATCGGCGTCGGAAACGGGGTCGAGCCATACGGTTTCGCCAATCGACACGGCCAGGTGCGAGACGAAGGTCTCGGCGGTCCCGCCGTGCCAATGGACCTCTCCGGCCGGGATGTGAACGGTGTCACCGACGGTGAGCGGCGCGCCGTCGCCGTCGCGAACCTGGACCCAGCCGGCGCCGGCTGTGACATGGAGCACCTGCGCGACCCCGTGGTGATGCCAGTGGGTGCGCGCGCCGGGCTCGAAGAAGACGACGTTGACGACGACGCCGTCTTTGGGGCTGAGCACCGGGTCGGCCCACACGCGGCCGGTGAAGGTAGGTCCGCGCTGCTCCGAAGGCAGCGGCTCGCGCCCGCGATTGATCCTCATGCTGATCCTCCTCGTTGGTCCGCTATGTCGGCGCGCGCGGCGCCCGGCCGGCGCTCACCGAGCACCCCGTTGGCGCCGCGGAAAGCCGCGTGGAGCCTACCCCAGACCGCGCCATCGGCCAGAATCCGCTACATGCATTCGACGACCGCGACCCGCTGATGGACGCCCGCGAGGTTCGCCTCGCGCCGGAGCTCTCGGCCAGGCTCGCGCACCGCGCGCAGGCGCTGGCGCCGCTCGGCTCGCTGGCCGCGGACGCAGTCGCCGCCTCCCCGGACGAGCAGCAGGCGCTCACGCGACTCGTCGAGCGGCTCGCGAACACCTACCCCTACGGCGATCCCCACTACGTCGGGCAGATGCTCAAGCCGCCGCACCCGCTGGCGTGGGCCGCCTACGCGACGGCGATGCTGCTCAACCCCAACAACCACGCGCTCGACGGCGGTCCCGCAACCGCCGGGATGGAGCACGAGGCCGTCGCCGCGATCGCGGCGATGTTCGGCTACGGCGAGTCGCTCGGCCATCTCACCTCCTCCGGCACGATCGCCAACCTCGAAGCGCTGTGGGTCGCCCGCGAGCTCCGCCCGCAGCAGGCGATCCTGTTCTGCGAGAACGCCCATTACACGCACGAGCGCATGTGCCGGGTGCTCGGCGTGCACGGCGAGTCGCTGCCACAGGACGAGCGCGGCCGCGTCGACCTCGACGCACTCGAGCGGCGCCTGCGAGCCGGCGGCGTCGGCACGGTCGTCGCGACGCTGGGGACGACCGGTCTCGGCGCGCTCGACCCCGTCGATGCGATCGCCGAACTGTGTAAGCGCCACGGCGCGCGGCTGCACGTGGACGGGGCCTACGGCGGCTTCTTCGCGCTGCTGGCCGACGGCGGTGACCCGGGCGTCGAGCCGGGCCCGTTCGCGGCGCTGCCACAGGCCGACTCGATCGTCGTCGATCCGCACAAGCACGGCCTGCAGCCGTATGGCTGCGGCTGCGTGGTGTTCGCCGACCCGAGCATTGGGCGCCTCTACGCGCACGAGTCACCCTTCACCTACTTCACCTCGAGCGAGCTCCATCTCGGCGAAATCAGCCTCGAGTGCAGCCGCGCCGGCGCCGCCGCGGCGGCGCTGTGGACGACGCTCGAGGCGCTGCCGCTGACACGCCGGGGACTCGGACGGGAGCTGGCCGCGTCGCGCTCGGTGGCACTGCGCCTGGCCGCGGCGCTCGAGGGCGAGGAGCTCGCGCTCGTCGTCGCGCCCGAGCTCGACATCGTCTGCGTGTTCCCCCGTCTCGAGCGGGCCTCCGCGATCGGCGAGCGCTGCGAGCAGGCGTTCGGCTCGCTCGCCCATGCCGGTTGGCACACAGCCAAGCTGACGGCCGAGACCGCGTGGCTGCGTCGCAGCCACCCGTGGATCGAGCCGGACGCGGAAGCGCTGACGGTGCTGCGGATGGTGCTGATGAAGCCGGCACACGCCGACGTGCTCGACGAGCTGGCGGCGGTCCTGCGCCAGCACCTGCGCGGGGGCTAGATGGCGCCGCCGTTGGGCGGTGGCGACGGGCAGGTCAGGCTCGGGCCAGGCGCGTCGCTGAAGCCGTTGGAACCGTCCGGCGCCGCGACCGCGGCGCTGCCGCCGCCGCCCACGCCAACGCTGAACGTGTTGGCACCCGACAGGAAGGCCTCGACAGCAGGGACGCCGGAGGCGTCCGAGGCGCCGCCGTAACCCTGGATCTGGAAGACGCTGGCGCTCCCGAGCTGGTCGACCTCGATCGCGTTGTCGCTCGCGGAGCTGCCGGCCGCCACGACGACGTTGCCTGTCGGGTTCAGGCAGACGCTGCCGGTGGAGCCGACGACGACGCCGTCCTGGGAGCTCGCCGAGTCCATCTGCACCGTGTTGTTGTTGAGCGTGAGGTTCAGCAGCGCACCGGTCGGCGCCTGCGCGTCGATGCCGTTGCCCTGGTGGATCTGGAAGATCCCGTTGTTGGCGATCTGCGCGGTGATCGTGCCCGCGCTGCTTGGCGAGATGTCGATCCCGTCGCCGCTCGTCGATCCGGCGAGGACCGGGCTCTCGGAGCCGATCGTGTTGGCGAGGACGTAGCCGGTCGTGGTGCCTGCGTAGGTCAGCGACATCGCGGCGGCGGTCTGGCCGCTGAGCGTGTCCTGCTCGATGTCGAAGGTCTGCGGCGCCAGCTGCGTCGAAGCGTCGCCGCTGGCGGCGATCCCGCGGCCCCCGCCGGTGATCGTCGAGTAGAGGACCTGGAGCGCCGGCACGGCCGAGGCCGCGACGCCGTCGCCGCTCGCGGGTTCGAGCAGCATGTGGCTGAGCGCCACGGCGCCGCTGTTGGACAGCGACAGCGCGGCCGTTGTAGTGCCCTGGATCGTGCCGCCCGATCCGGCTGAGCCCGTGCCGGTGACGTTGAGAGCGCCGGCGGTCCCAGTATTGAGGAGGATCACGCCATCGGCCGGGCCCGAGCCCGGGCCGGTTCCGGCGCTGATCGACTGGAAGTGAAGGCCCCCGGAGCCGATCGCCGTCGACTCCACGTCGAGCGCGGCGGCGCCTGCGGAGCTGAGCGTGTTCGCGGCCGAGGTCGCGGTGACGGTGCCGCCGCCGAGCGCCTGGAACGCGGGGTGCGAGTTCGTCGTGGCGGAGGTGATCGTGCCGGTGAAGTTGATCGTGGTGCCGGGGTTGCTCTGAAGCAGCACGCCGTTGCCGCCGTTGTCGCTGATCGCGCCACCGAAGACGAGCGTGCCGCCACCGCGCGACTGGACCTTGACCGAATAGCCGGCCGAGCCGCTGATCGCCGCCTCCACAGACGCGGCGCCGCTGCCGCCGTTGATGTCGATGCCGTCGGCGCCCGCACTCGTGACCGTCACGCTCTGCGTGATCGTGAACGTGTTCGCGTTGGTCACAAGGATGCCGGCGCCGGGGGATGCGCTGACGGCGACAGCGCTGAGGGTGTCGCCGTCGACGAGGCTAACGGCGGGCCCGCCCGCGTTGGTGATGACCGGGTTCGAGCCGGTCGGGTCGAGCAGGTCCTCGGAGCTGACGGTGAGACCGGCCGGTGCACCGAGCAGGGCCTGGTTGGGCGCGAGGGTGACGCCACCGGCGTATGAGCCCGGGAAGACGAAGATCACGTCGCCGGCGCTGGCGGAACTGCTCGGCGCGCTGACCGGAGCGAGCGAGTTGAAGGGGCTTGCCGAGGTGCCGGTGCCGCCGGGCGCGGCGGACTGGTCGACGTACCAGACGCGGGCGCCGGTGAAGTCGATCGTCGCGGTGGCCTGGGCGCTGGTGCCCTCGCTGGTGTCCACCTGGTAGCTGAAGCTGTCGCTGCCGGGGCCGCTGAAGCCAGGCGGCGGCTGGTAGGTGAAGCTGCCGTTGGCGGCGAGCGCCACGCTGCCGCCCTGCGCGGTCTGGATCGATGCCGGCGTCGTGCTGAGCGTGCCCCCGTTGGGATCGCTGTCGCCTGCCAGCGCGCTGCCGCCTCCCTGGTACACCTCGGCGCCGCCGCCGCGCACGCCGCCGACCTGGAGCTCTGTGTTGCCGACCGCGCCGGTGAATGTCTCCGCGACGGGCGTCGGCGGTGCGGCGCCGACGTCGATCGTGACGGTGACCGGATCCGAGGCCTGCCCATCGGCGTCGACCACGTCGAACTGGAAGCTGTCGACGCCGGCGAAGCCGGCGGCGCCGGTGTAGGAGAACGAGCCGTCGGCGTTGACGGTCACACTGCCGCCGCCGGCGCCCGCTTCCAGCTGCGCATGCAGGCCGCTGCCGACGGCGCCCGCGAGCAGCCCTGGGGCACCGACGTTCAGCGTTGAAGCGGCGCCGACGCTGTAGCTGCTCGGCGCGGCGGCGACCGGGGTCACGAAGATCGTCACCCGGGCCGGCGCCGAGCTCTCCCCGGAGCCGTCGGTGTCGCGGTAGTCGAAGTGGTCGATCCCGGAGTAGCCGGCGCTCGGGACGTAGTTGAAGGCGCCGTTTCGCGTCAGCGTCACGGTTCCGTGAGCGGCACCCGCGACGAGCGTCGCGCTGAGGCCGAGGCCGTCGTCGTTGGCGAGCACGCCGGCGTCCGTGCTCACCGCCAGCGACTGGTTGGCGACGGTGTCGTAGCTG
This sequence comes from Solirubrobacteraceae bacterium, assembly GCA_035604915.1. Classification (GTDB taxonomy): domain Bacteria; phylum Actinomycetota; class Thermoleophilia; order Solirubrobacterales; family Solirubrobacteraceae; genus Palsa-513. The sequence continues at coordinate 5,907 of DATNHQ010000062.1, read as the reverse complement.
TCCGCCACGGCGGTCGGGATGACGGTGACGCTGATCGCGGCTGTGGGCAGGTTCAGCGGGAAGGTGAGTCCTCCACCGCCACCGCCGCCGCCACCGGCCGAGCGGGTGCCGCTGCCGGTGTAGACGCAGCGCACCTGATGCACGTGGACCCAGCGGCGGTGCTTGCGGACCTTCAGCGTGACGGTCTGCTTGGTGTAGCTCTTCTTGCACTTGGCCTTCGCGCTCTTGACGACGTAGAAGGAGGGACCGCTGACGTGGGCGGACTTGCCGAAGGCGGGGGCCACCGTGAGCGCGAGCACGGCGGCGCCCGCGAGCACCCAGAGGAGGGCACCGCGCCGCGGCGTGCCTGCAATCAGCGAACGCACCATCACTGCAGACATCGTCCGAATACAGCCGCGGGATCGGGAATCTGGACATCTAGGCCAGTCGCCGCGGGGGCCGCCGCGAGCCCCGGACGAACGGCGCCGGGAGCTACTCGGCGCCGTGCGCCGGCACGAGGCCGTTCTGGATCGCGAACACGGCCGCGCCGGCCCGGGTACGCTGGCCGATCTTGTCGTAGACGCTGGCGAGGTGGTGCTGCACGGTGCGCGCCGAGAGCGTCAGCGACGCGGCGACCTCGCGGTTGGTGAGCCCGCGCGCGACCAGGCGCAGCACCTCGACCTCGCGCGTGCTGAGCTCGCAGGGCCAAGCGGCTCGCGCCGCCGGCATTCCAGCCGCGGCTATCAGGGCCGCCACGCACTCGGCGTCCAGGCGCCCGGCGGCGACCTCGAGCTCGAGCTCGGCCACGGCCGCGGCGAGCTCGCGCGCCGGACGGTAGGGGCGATCCTCGGTGAGCGCCGCGAACGCGTCGGCGGCCGCGAGCAGCCGCTGGCTGCGCGAGAGCTCGGGCGCGCGGGCGCCGCGATGGTAGCCGCTGGCGTCGAGTCGCTCGTGATGGGCGCCCGCCAGCCCGGCAACTTCGGACAGGGCCGGACAGCGACTGAGGATTCGCCCGGTCCAGTAGGAGTGTAGGCGCACGCGCTCCCAGTCGGCGGGCCCCAGCGGCCCGGGCCGGTCCCAGATCGAGCTCGGCACGCCAACGCGTCCAATGTCGTGCAGGAGCGCCGCGGTCCGGATCCTGGTCAGCTCGTCGCCGCTGATCCCGAGCAACCCGCCGGCGCTCCCGGCCAGCTCGGTTACGTGGATCGAGTGGCCGAGCAGATGGGTGCCCTTGAGGTCGGCGAACGCGGCGAAGGCGAGACACATGCGGTCGAGCCCGGCGCCGCCGACGCGTGCGGGCGGCGGCGGCTCGGCGGACAGTGCGCTGGCGAGCAGATCGTCGCCCTCGAGCGCGGCGAAGATCGCATCGGCGTGCTCGGCGAACGCTTCCGCCAGCGCCGGGTCCAGGTGTCCGCCCGACCGCCGACGCACCTCCGCCTCGGCGCCGTCGCGCCCGCCGGCGAAGTGGGCCGTCACGGCCTGCTCGGCGACGTGGACGACGCGCGCGGCGATCGTCAGCTGCTCGCCGCTACGGCCATCCGGGAAGCCCTTTCCGTCCCAGCGCTCATACACCTCATCGAGCGCGCCAACAGCTCCGGTCGGCAGCCCAAGCTGGCTGCCGAGGGCGGCGCTGACCTCGCAGCCGGCGCGACCCAGCGCCTGCCCGCGCTCCGGCAGCACGCTTACGAAGCGGCTGCTGAGCTCGGCAGCCCGTCGCGGCCCAGACCACGACCCGAAGCGCTCGAGCTGCGCGGCGAACGCCTGCGGATCGCCCAGGTCGATCGTCTTCAGCTCGCGCTGTACGGCTACGTCATCGTCGAACAGCGCCGCGAACTCGGGCGAGTTCGCGGTGCAGCCGAGCGAGCGCAGGAGCGCCGCGTAGTAGGCGGCGCGGCGGTCCTCGAGCGCGAGGTCGATGCCGTCGGCAAGCGCGGCGGCGGCGACGGCCGTGCGCAGGCCCTTTTCGAACGGCATGCCAGACCCGAGGTCTGTCGCCAGCGACAGAGCCCCGAGTACCTCGGCGACGCGCAGCTCCCCCGCCACGATGCGGGGATGGTAGTCGCGTCCACGCAAATGGGCCGAATGGCCGATGCGTCGCGGGCGCCGGCGCGCCACGATCCGGTCGGACTCAGCCAACGAAAGGAGCTCCATGTCGACCGAGAACGAAGCGATCGTGCGGAGGTTCTTCGACGACTTCTGCAGCGGCCGCCGCACCGAGCTCGCGAGCGAGCTGGTGACCGACGATTTCCTCTCGCACGGACCGCAAGCGCCCCCGGCCGAGGGTGTTCAGGGCGTGATCGAGCGCGTCGGCCTCTACCAGGAGTCCGTCGACGGCCACTGGCAGATCGACGACATCTTCTCCGCCGGCGACCGCGTCGTGACCCGCTGGACCGGGACCGGCACGCATGTCGGCGAGCTGATGGGGATCCCGCCGACCGAGCGGCCGATCAACGTCGAGGCGATCACGATCCACCGCATCGCCGACGGCAAGATCGCCGAGGAGTGGACGGTCTGGGACGCGCTCGGCCTGCTCCAGCAGATCGGCGCCGTGCCGGCCGCCGCTTAGGTACGCGTCAGGCGGCGGGCACGGCGCCCGCCGCAGCCGCGGCGCCGATCGCACGCGCCGGGACCTCACCCCAAAGCCGCTCGAGGTCGTAGTACTCGCGCACCTCCGGCATGAAGACGTGCACGATCACGTCGAGGTAATCCATCAGCACCCATTGCGCGCCTGGCAGCCCCTCGACGCGAGTCGGAAGCAGGGCGTGCTCGCTCTTGCAGCCAAGCTGAATCCCGTCGTGGATCGACTTGACCTGACGATTGCTGGCGCCCGAGCAGATCACGAAGTAGTCGGTGTAGTCGACCACGCCGCGCAGGTCCAGCTCGACGATCGAATGCGCCTTCTTGTCGTCGGCGTAGGCAGCGATCGCCGCCGCGAGTTCCTCCGAGTTCACTGGTAGAGCCTCCGTTGGTCGATGTAGTCGGCCACCGCGTCGGCGACTAGGTAGTCGATCGGCCTGCCCTCCCGCACCCGCCGGCGCAGTGCCGATGAGGAGATGTCGAGCCGCGGAACGTCGATGTAGCTGATCCGATGGGCGCCGGCCATCCCGGCGAGGCGGGCGCGAACCTCCTCGCGCCGTGCCCCGGCACGCTCGGCCACCGCGACCGACGCGAGCTCGAGGATCGCCTCCGGCTCATGCCAGCCCGGGAGCGACCAAGCCATGTCGCCTCCGACAATGAACGTCAGCTCGTCGCTCGGGTGCGTGGCATGGATCTCCCGAAGCGTATCGACCGTGTACGACGGGCCGTCGCGGTTGATCTCGATCGCACTGACCGCCAGCCAGTCGCGGTGCTCGCCGACAGCCAGCCGGCACATCTCGAGGCGATGGATCGGTCCGGGCTCGTCGTCCATCGGCTTGTGCGGCGGGACCCCGGTCGGGACGAGCAGCACGCGGTCCAGTGCAAGCTGCGCGCGCGCCTCGCTCGCGCACACCATGTGCGCCAGATGCGGCGGGTTGAACGTCCCGCCAAGGATGCCGACCTCCGTCAACTACGAACGTGCCCGTCGCCCTCAACCAGGTACTTGCTGGCGCACAGCTCGCGCAGCCCGATCGGCCCGCGCGCGTGGAGCTTCTGCGTGGAGTTGCCGATCTCCGCCCCCATCCCGAACTCGCCGCCGTCGGTGAAACGTGTCGAGGCGTTGACGTAGACGCAGGCGGCGTCGACCTCGAGCTGGAAACGCCGCGCCGCAAGCTGGTCTTGGGTGACGATCGTCTCACTGTGGCCGGTGCCGTGGGCGCTGATGTGCTCGATCGCCGCCTCGAGCGAGTCGACGACGCCGACCGCCAGCGTCAGCGCGAGGTATTCGCTGTCCCAGTCCGCTTCGCTCGCCGGCGCGACCTCGACACCGGCCGCGCACTCGCGCGTGCGCGCGTCGCCGCGCAGCTCGACACCGGCGTCGCGCAGCGCCGCGAGCACCTGCGGCAGAAACGCCGCGGCGACGTCGCGGTGAACCAGCAGCGTCTCCGCCGCGTTGCAGACGCCGGGCCGCTGCACCTTCGCGTTCAGCGTGATCGCCTGCGCGTGCTCGAGGTCGGCGGCCGCGTCGACATAGACGTGGCAGTTGCCTGAGGCGGCGAAGATCACCGGCACGGTCGCGTGCTCGAGCAGCGCCGCCTTGAGCCCCTCTCCGCCGCGGGGGATGATCAGGTCGACGTAACGAGTCTGCGTCGCGAGCTCGACCAGCTCCTCGCGCGCCCCGCCGGTGAGGATCGAGATCGCCCCCTCGGGCACGCCCGCCGATTCGGCGGCGCGTGCCGCGATCGCCGCGAGCGCGGCGTTGGAGGCGGCGGCGCTCGAGGACCCGCGCAGCACCACCGCATTACCCGACTTCAGGCACAGGGCGGAAGCGTCGATCGTGACGTTGGGCCGCGCCTCGTAGACGACGGCGACGACGCCCAGCGGCACGAGCACCTTGCGGATGCGCAGGCCGTTCGGGCGCACCTGCTCTTCGAGCAGCTCGCCGACCGGGTCCGCGAGCCGCGCGATCTCGCTCGCTCCGGCTGCCATCGCCTCGACGCGACGCTCGTTGAGGGCGAGGCGGTCGAGCAGTGCCTCCGAGAGACCGGCGTCGCGCGCGGCTGCGAGGTCGGAGCGGTTCGCCTCGAGGATCTCCTCGGTCCCCTCCCGCAGGGCGGCCGCGATCGCCTCGAGTGCCGAGTTCTTGACGTCTGTGTCGAGCGTCGCGAGTGCGCGCGCGGCCCGTTTGGCGCCACGGCAGACCTCCGCGACTGATGTGGCGGCGATGGCCATGTGCGAAAGGTTACGCGAGGACGAAATAGTCGCGGTGGACAGCCTCCTCGGTCGCGCGCGGGAGCAGTGAGCGGATCGCCTGCGAGTTGCGGCCCGCCGCGCGGCGCAGGTCAGCCGCAGCGTAGTTGGAGATGCCCTTGCCGATCAGGGTTTCGCCCGCCACGACGTCGACCGCGTCGCCCTCGTCGAAGTCGCCGCGGACCTCCACGACGCCGACGGGCAGCAGGCTCGTGCCCTCCTCGCGCAGCGCCCGCGCAGCACCGTCGTCGACCACGATCGTGCCGCGGCTGGGCTTCGCGTATCGCAGCCACAGCTTGAAGCTCGAGTAGCGCTGCTCGCGAGCGGCGAAGAAGGTGCCCTCCACGCCGCCGGCGAGGACCCGCCCCAGCACCCCCTCGCGCTCGCCGTTGCAGATCAGCGTGGCGATCCCGGCGGCGGTCGCCATGTCGGCGGCGACGACCTTCGAGCGCATGCCGCCGGAGCCGTGAGCTGACGTCGTCTGGGTGATCGTGAGCGTCTCGAGCGCCGCGAAGTCCTCCACCCGCTCGACCAGCGCCGCACTCGCGTCCTCGCGCGGGTCGGCACTGTAGAGCCCGTCGACGCTGGTCAGGATCACGAGGCGGTCGGCGCCGACGAGGATCGCGACCTGCGCGGCCAGGAAATCGTTGTCGCCGAAGGTGATCTCGTCGGTCGCGGTCGTGTCGTTCTCGTTGATCACCGGGACGGCCCCCCATTCGAGCAGCTTGCCGAGCGTCTGGCGGGCGTTGAGGTAGCTCGTGCGGGCGCTCACGTCAGAGAAGGTGAGCAGCACCTGGGCAGCCAGCGTGTCGTTGCGTGCGAGCAGCTCGTCGTACTCGCGGTAGAGCCGTCCCTGACCCACCGCGCTCGCCGCCTGCAGCTCCTCGATCGCGCTGGGGCGAGCTGGGAGGCCGAGGATCCGCGTGCCGCGGGCGATCGCACCGCTCGTAACGATCACCACCTCCTCACCGCCGTTGCGGGCGGCGCCGACGGCGGCGCAGATCCTCCCGAGCACGTCGGCGCGAAGCTCGCCCTCGTCGGTCGCGACGATCGCCGAGCCGAGCTTGATCACGGTGCGGGCCATCTGCGGCCGGAGGTTAG
>DATNHQ010000061.1:0-3730 GCA_035604915.1 Solirubrobacteraceae bacterium | reverse complement strand
TTGCGGTTGGGGCGGTCGACGGCGATCTGGCGGTCGAAGCGGCCCGGGCGCAGCAGCGCCGGGTCGAGGATGTCGGGCCGGTTGGTGGCCGCGATCATGATGATGTTGTCCTTCGCCTCGAAGCCGTCCATCTCGACGAGCAGCTGGTTGAGCGTCTGCTCGCGCTCGTCGTGGCCGCCGCCGAGGCCGGCGCCGCGGTGGCGCCCGACGGCGTCGATCTCGTCCATGAAGATGATGCAGGGGCTGTTCTGCTTGGCCTGCTCGAAGAGGTCGCGCACGCGCGAGGCGCCGACGCCGACGAACATCTCGACGAAGTCCGAGCCCGAGATCGAGAAGAACGGCACCCCCGCCTCGCCCGCGACGGCGCGCGCGAGCAGCGTCTTGCCGGTCCCGGGCGGGCCGTAGAGCAGCACGCCGGTCGGGATTCGGGCGCCGAGCGCCTGGAACTTCTTCGGGTTCTCGAGGAACTCCTTGATCTCGTGAAGCTCCTCGACCGCCTCATCGACGCCGGCGACGTCGCGGAAGCTGATCTTCGGCGAGTCGGCCGACAGCCGCTTGGCGCGCGACTTGCCGAACGACATCACCTTCGAGCCGCCGCCCTGCAGGTTGTTCATCAGCAGGAACCAGAGCCCGAAGAAGAGGATGAACGGGAGCAGGTACAGGAGCAGCGAGGACCACGTGCTCGAGCCCTTGCCGAGGATGTTGAAGGGGACGTGCGCGCTATTGGCCTCGCTGGTCACGGTCTGCAGCGTCGAGGGGTCGCCCGGCTCGTAGCCCACCGAGTAGCGCGTGTGGTTGGCGTCGCTGAGGGTGACGTTGATCGTGTTGTTCGAGGTGTCGACCGTGAACGACGCGACCTTGTGCTGCACGAGGTCGCCATAGGGCTTGCCGGTCAGCGACGCGTAGTTGTGGATCGGGCCCGTCGCGCTGGTCGGCGAGAGCAGCTTGGAGACGAAGAACGCCAACACGATCACGATCAGGATCGGGAAGAGGGCGCCTCTGAAGACGCGGTTCATCGCTGGCTTCGCATGGTCGGGGACGGCCGGGACATCATGTCCAGGGACGGCAAGCGTACCACGGCGACTTTGCGGTCAATGCAGGCGCCAGCGGCCCTGCACGGCCGTTCAGGTGCCGGCCAGGGCGGCGACATACGGCAGGTTCCGGTAGCGCTCGCCATGGTCGAGGCCGTAGCCGATCGCGAAGCGGTTGGCGATCTCGAAGCCGACGTAGCGCACGGGCAGGTCGACCTTGCGCCGCTCGGGCTTGGTCAGCAGCGCGCAGACCTCGACGCTCGCCGGGTTGCGCGCGCCGAGGCTGCGCAGCAGGTACTGCAGCGTCAGGCCTGAATCGACGATGTCCTCGACGATCAGCACGTTGCGACCCTCGATCGGAGCCTCGAGGTCCTTGAGGATGCGCACGACGCCGGAGGAGTCGGTCACCGATCCGTAGGAGGCGACCGCCATGAAGTCGAGCTCGCACGGGATCTCGAGCTGGCGCATCAGGTCGCTGGCGAAGAAGACGGCCCCTTTCAGCACGCACACCAGCAGCAGGTCGCGGCCGCGGTAGTCGCGCGAGATCTCCCCGGCGAGCTCGCGGACCCGGCTCTGCAGTGCCTCGGCCTCGACCAGCGTCTCGCCCAGCAGCGGATCGGCCATCGCGGCGGCAGTGTAGTCGGGAAGGCGCGGGCCCATTCAGGCGTGCTCGGCGTGGAGCACGGCGAGCCGCCGCGTGTCCGGGCGTGCGCGGAACTCCTCGGCGGTCGCGACGCCGGGCACCCACGCGATCTCCGAGTCGCTGAGCAGCACCGGCAGCGTGGCCCGCTGCGCGCGCGGGACGCGGCGGTTGCTGAAGAGGTCCGCCAGGCTCTTTGAGCCGTCGAGCCCGAGCGGGCGCATGCGGTCGCCCGCGCGCCAGGCGCGCACGGTCAGGCCGCCCGGCGCCAGGCGGTCTGCGTCGAGGATCGCGACGGCGCCGTCGGCCGGCGCCGGGGGCGGCGACGCCGAATACGCCTCGAGCGTGGCGTGAAGGGCCCAGTCCCCGAACTCGGCGCTGCCCGGCACGCTCAGCGAGCGCTCGCTCGGCGCCCGCGTCGCGGCGGCGGGCTCGAAGCGGAGAACCCCGTACTCGACGACAGCGCGCACGCCGCCGCCGATATCGAGCGTGGCGCTGCCGCCGCGGCTGGCGAGCGCCAGCAGCTCGCCGATGCGGGCGCCCACGCCCGGCAGCGCGCCGGCGCCGGCTCCCTCGGCGAGGCGGATCACTACGAGCCGGGCGAGCGCGGGCGGCAGCTGCGCGAGGTGGTCCAGCGCGATCCGCTCGCGACCGGAGAGCGCGACGGCGACGACCTCCTCGAGCACCTCCGCCTCCGCGCGCAGCAGCTCGACGCTGCGCAGCAGGTTGCGCTCGGCGGCGGGGTGCACGGCGCGCAGCGCCGGCAGCACGCGGTGGCGTACGCGCCCGCGTGCGAAGCGGTCGGCGTCGTCGTTTGAGCTGTCCTCGCGCCAGCTCAGACCGCGCGCGCGGCAGTGGGCCGCGGTCTGCTCGCGCGTGAGCCCGAGCAGCGGCCGCACGAGGCGACCCTCGCGCGGCGCCATGCCGAGCAGCGCGCGACGTCCCGGCGAGGCGGCGAGGCGGTAGAGCACGGTCTCGGCCTGGTCGGAGGCGGTGTGGCCGGTGGCGATCAGGGCGCCTGAGCCGGCGAGCTCGATCGCGCGCGCGTAGCGCAGGTCGCGCGCCCAGGCCTGGAGATTGCCGCGCCGCGGCGGCGGCGGCGCGGCGCGCAGGTCGGCGGGCACCCCCAGACGCTCGCAGAGCTCCCGGACGTGGCGCTCGTCGCCGTCTGACTCCTCGCCGCGCAGGCCGTAGTTGACATGGAGCGCCGTCAGCGCGCCGGCGCCGCAGATGCTCACGAGCACGTCGAGCAGGCAGACCGAGTCGCGCCCGCCCGAGACCAGCACGACGTAGCGCTCCTGCGCCGACACGGCGCCGGTGGCGCGCACGGCCTCGAGCACCGATCCCTGCATCGGCAAAGCGTCGCAGAAGGCGATAATCGCTAACCCTGAGCCGCACCTCGACCCACCTGCACCCGACCGCGCCGCTGGCCCCGCGCGTGCTGCTCCCCGGCGACCCCGGCCGCGCGCTCGCGCTCGCCCAGGAGCTGCTCGAGCAGCCGCGCATGTTCAACCACAACCGCGGCCTGTGGGGCTACACCGGCGCCTACTCCGACGGTGAGCCGATGACGATCCAGGCCACCGGCGTCGGCGGCCCGTCGGCGGCGATCGTGCTTGAGGAGCTGGTCGAGCTCGGCCTGGAGCGGGCGATCCGCGTCGGCACGGCCAGCGCGCTCGACGGGACGCTCGCGCTCGGCGATCTGTTCGTCGTCGAGCGCGCGCTCTGCGCGGACGGGACCAGCGCGGCGCTGGGCGCCCTCGGCGAGGTCGAGCCCGACGCCGCACTGCTCGCCGCGCTGCGCCGCGCGCGCCCGGAGGCCGCGAGCGGAGCCGTGGTCTCGAGCGATCTCTTCTACGGGGAGCGGGAGGAGCGCCTCGCCGATTGGCGCCTGCGGGGGGCGCGTGCGCTCGAGCTGCCCTGCGCCGCGCTGTTTGCGCTCGCAGCGCGGCGCGGCGTTCGCGTCGGCTGCGTGCTGGCGATCGGCGAGCGGCTGGCGCGCGGGCGCGAGCGGCTCGGCGCCGACGCGCTGGCGCAGGCGGGCCTTGCGGCGGGGCGCGTC
>DATNHQ010000060.1:0-26648 GCA_035604915.1 Solirubrobacteraceae bacterium | reverse complement strand
GACACCCGAGAAGGCCGCGCGCGCCTGCCGTGTCCTCGCCCATGTTCAAATCATCGCGTGCAAATCGCTGGGGGCGAGGCGCGTGCAGCGCCTCGCCCCCAGCAGCTATGCGTTGGTTAGGGTTTGTTGAAGTACGAGTTGATCAACTGTGCAAACGGCACATCGCCCGCCGGTCCGTTGGCAAGCGCGTTGGTCGACGTCGTCCAGCCCGGAAGCACCCACTGGCTGAGGTTGGCGCTCGTGATCGTCGGCGGTGCGAACGGCACGTCGGTGATCTTGACGCCGCGGCCCTCGAGCATTGCCAGGCCCGTGTCCATCGTGTACGCGCCAATCGTCGTCGGCGGAATCGCGACGCCGGTGCCCTTGTAGCCCTTGCTCACGTTTTCCTTCCAGTACGCGAGCGACGCGGCCGGCGCACCGATGTCCGCAACCGGCGGCACCTTACGACCGACCTGCGCGAACGCGCTGAAGATCCCCGGCGCCATGTCGGCAACCTGGAACACGCCGTTGATCGTCCCGGGGTGGCTTGACAGGAACGTAAGCACCTGGGTCTTGGCGATGGTCGGATCGAACGAGCCGGTCAGCGTTCCGACGATGTTGACGTGGCATGCCTTCAGCACAGCCTCGCCACCCTGAAGGATGTCGGTGTTGATCGAGAGACCGGGGATGCCCTGCACGACCAGCACGTTCCCGCCGCCCGCGCCCATCGCGCGGACGAGGCCGGCTCCACCGTAATACCCCAGCTGGATCGGGTTCGGCTGCAGGTTGACAGCATGCTTGTCAGTCGCCTGACCGAGGATGCTGATCACGGGCACGTTCTGCTTTGCCGCTTGCTCGATGACCGCGTTCAGTGCGGTCGGCGAGCCAAGCGTGGAGTAGATGATGTCGACGTGCTGCTGGAGCAGCGACCGCATCTGCTGGATCTGCACCGGGACGTCGTTGGGCGTCGCCGGGGTCGTCGAGACGATCGTGCTGACCTTGCCCGGGTTGGCCGCTTCGGCCTGCTTCAGGCCCACCAGCAGGTCCACGGCGTTCAGGTTAGCCTCGTTGTTGGACATGCCGATCTTCCACGGCGGGCCGTGTGTCGGCTTGAAGTTCGCCCACGGACTCTTGTAGACCGTGCCGGGGTATCCGCCCATCGCGGCCTTCGCCGCGCCGGTCAGCGTCGCTGCGACCCCGTTGGGGTCCTTCGGCAGTTGGCTCGGCGGTCCTGGAATGCAGCTCGTGCTCACGGCCGCCGCCTTGGAGGTCGCAGCGCTTGAGCCGCCAGCGGCGACTGCGAAGAAGACCGCCACTACCGCAACAAGCAGGCCCAGCGCAACAAACCTACGCCACCACGCTCTCATAAAGTTCCTCTCCCTCAGGACGCAAGATATCGCCAAGAAAACCTACAGCCCGCGGCGACAGCGGGCGCCATTCGTGTTCAGCCACGTTTCAGTGGACCACTCAAGTCTATGTGCGCGCCCGTTCGGGTGTCAAGTAGAGCTGCACGGGGCCGTTCTGCTAGAGCGACCCTAGCGCCCCACCCGGAACCGCCCTCCGATGGCTCCGGCGACAACCGTGCCGATGCTCCTGTCCATGGCAAAAGGCGTGCTTGATACGATTTCATGCAGCCCTGGCGCGGCACAAGCGTTAAGGCTGGCTGGACGAAACGCAACGGACTAACGGCCGAGCCGCGACCGCATTAAATCGAGCCGCAGGCGAAGTTATTCCAGCTCGAGCTCGCGCAGCTTCGCCCAGCGCGGATCCGGCTCGCGCTCGTGGTGGTGCTCGGGGCCGGCGCTCGCCAGCGCGACCGCGCAGACCGGGCACAGGCCCGGGCAATCGGGGGCGCAGAGCACCTGGGCAGGGGCCGCCAGCGCGACCGCGTCGTGGACCCAGGCGCGCAGGTCGAGCAGCTCGCCGACCACGTAGGGGCTGTCGAGCTCCTCGCCGCCGCCGGGTACCTCGATCTCGCGCGCGTCGACCTCGATCGCCGGCGTCGCGGGCTCGAGGCAGCGCATACAGGGGCCGGCGAGCGTCGCCCGCGCGCGCAGCCGCAGGGCATAGCCGCCGCCGGTGGTGCGCGAGACGTCGAGGCGCACGGGCAGCCGCTGCGGCGCCGGCTCGTAGCGCGTGCCGGCCAGCTCGAGCGGCTCCTGCTCGACCTCGAGCTCGAGGCGGCGCCCTTCGCCGGAGTGCAGGTGAAGGCCGCCGAGGTCGAAGCTGTCGGCGCGCGCCATCAGCGCGCGCGCAGCTCGCGCTTGAGCACCTTGCCGGTCGCGTTGCGCGGCAGCACGTCGACGAAGACGACGTCGCGCGGAACCTTGAAGCGCGCGAGGTTCTCGCGGACGTGCTCGCGAACGTCGTCGTCGCTGAGCACGGCGCCGTCGCGGAGCACGACGAAGGCCCGCAGGCGCTCGCCGAACTGCTGGTCGGGCACGCCGATCACGGCGACGTCGTCGACGGCCGGGTGCTCGGCGAGCAGGTCCTCGACCTCGCGCGGGAACACGTTCTCGCCGCCGGAGACGATCATGTCGTCGTCGCGGCCGGAGACGAACAGGCGCCCGTGGGTGTCGAGGTAGCCGACGTCGCCGGTGGCGATCAGGCCGTTCAGCATCGGCTTGCCGTCGCCGCTGGTGTAGCCGTCCATGACCATCTCGTTGCGCACGAAGATGCGCCCGGGCCTGCCCGGCTCGGTGATCTCGCCATCGCCGTCGTCGAACAGCCGCACCTGGGTGCCGCGCGGCGGCGTGCCGGCGGTGCCGGGGGCCGCGCGCAGCTGATCGGGCGAGGCGATCGTCGCCCACGCGACCTCGGTAGTGCCGTAGAGGTTGTAGAGGACGTCGCCGAAGGTGTCCATCAGCCGCAGCGCGAGGTCACCGGGCAGCGCCGAGCCGCTGACGGCGATGATCCGAAGCGAGCTGGTGTCGTAGTGCGAGATCAGCTCGGGGCCGAGCTCGAGGATCCGCGTCAGCATCACCGGCACGACGATCAGCGCGCTCGGGCGGTGGCGGGCGATCGCCGCGAGCGTCGCCTCGGCGTCGAAACGCCGCTGCAGCACGAGCGTCGACGACAGCGCCAGCGCGAGCGTGTAGTGCGCGTAGCCCCAGGAGTGAAACAGCGGCGCGGCGATCAGCGTGCTCTCGCGGGCGCGCAGCGGCAGCCGCGAGAACAGCGCCGCGGCGGGGTCGAGCGACCGCGGCTGGTGGCGCGAGGCGCCCTTCGGCGCGCCGGTCGTGCCCGAGGTGAGGATCACGACGCGGCCGCGGTCCTGTGGCGGCGACAGGCGCGCGGTGGAGTTCGCGGCGGTCAGCTCCTCGATCGTCGGATGCGCTGGGGCGGCGCCGTCGCACCAGGCGAGCACGCTCGTGCGCCCCTCGGCGGCGCTCGCGCAGAGCTCGCTGAACTCCTCGTCGTAGATCAGCACGCGCGGGTTCTCGGACTCGCAGACCTCGGCGATCTGGCGTGCGGCGAAGGAGGTGTTGAGCAGCAGCAGGCTCGCGCCGAGCTTCGACGCGGCGACCGAGGCGTCGATGAAGCCGCGGTGGTCGCGGCAGAAGATCGCGATCGAGTCGCCTTCGCGCACGCCGAGGCCGCGCAGACCGTGGGCGAGGGCGTTCGTCTGCGCGTCGAGCTCGGCGAAGGTGACGCTGCCGCGGTCGTCGTAGACGGCCGTGCGCTGCGGCGTTCGCACCGCCGAGATGTGGTAGCCGGCGGCAGGGGTCGGGCCCCAGCGCAGCATCGTCAGGCCGACGCGCGCGAGCCTGTCGGGCCGCTCGAGCCGGACCACGCCGGCGCGCGCGAGGATCACGGCGGTCCGCAGCGAGCTGGAGAGTGCTCCGCGCGTCACGGGCGTATCCAAGCACGTCGCATTCGCGCCGTGGTGGAGGGCCGGTGAAGCGCGGCGCGCGCGCCGCTAGGCGGCTGCCGACTCGTCGCGGCCGGCGAGGCGGTCGCGGCCGCGCTGCACCGCGGCGATGAACTTCGAGAGGTTGATCTCGAGCGTGTTGAGGATCTCGTCCGCGTAGTCCTCCGCGCCCAGGCGGATCTCGCGCTCACGGGCCTGTGCCTCCTCGACGATGTCCTCGGCGGCGCGCTCGGCGGCCTTCATGACCTCCTCGGTGGAGATCAGGTGCTCCTGGCGCTCGCGTGCCTCCTTGACGATCCGCTCGGCCTCGCGCTTGGCCTCGGCGAGCATCTCCTGGCGCTCCTTGACGATCCAGCGCGCCTGCTTGATCTCCTCGGGGATCGTGGCACGCATCTGGTCGAGGAGATCGTAGATCTCCTCCTTGTCGACGCGGACCTGATCGGTCAGCGGCACCTGCTTGGCGTTGTGCACCAAGTCGTCGAGTTTGTCGATGAGTACCAGGACGTCCATGGCTACAGCGTAACGCGCGCGGGCGACCGCGGATTATCGCTTCCTCACTTTCGCTCCCGGCGCAGTTCTTCCTGCAAACGCGCTGCGACGTGGGGATGCACGAGGCCGTCGATCCGGCCCCCGAACACCGCGAGCTCCTTGACCCCGCTCGAGGAGACGAAGCTGAACTCGGGACTGGCCATGATGTACACGGATTCGATCTCCGGGGCCTGCTGGCGGTTTAGCTGGTTCATCTCGAGCTCGTACTCGAAGTCCGAGATCGCGCGCAGGCCCTTGACGATCGCCACAGCGCCGATGCTGCGGGCGAAATCGACGACGAGCGTCTCGAACGGCTCGGCGCGGACGTCCTCGAGATTGCTCGTCGCCTCGGCGATGAACGCCAGGCGCTCCTGCAGCGAGAAGAGCGCCGGGGCCTTGCGCACCGAGTGCGCGACGACGGCGACGACGACCTCGTCGAACAGCGCCCGCGTGCGCGTGATCACGTCGACGTGCCCGTTGGTGATCGGGTCGTAGGAACCGGGGCAGACGGCGATGCGGGGCGCTTTGCTCATGGCTCGCTCGTTTCGTGGATGCGAATCATCGTGTCGCCGTAACGGCGCTCGCGATGCAGCGGCAGCGCCAGCTCCAGCGGCGCGCGCCGGTCTGACTCGCTGACGACGCGCGCGCCCGCCGCCAGCAGCGCCGGCAGCTCGCGCGACAGCGCGCCACCGAGCTCCGCCGCCGCTGCGTAGGGAGGGTCAATGAACACGAGATCGTATTGGCCGCTGCCGTGCAGTGCCGCGAGCGCGTCGCCGGGGCGGATCTCGCTGCGCTCCGCCAGGCCGAGCGCGGCGATGTTGGCGCGCAGCGCCGCGAGCGCGTGCGGCGAGCGCTCGACGAAGGTCGCGGCGGCGGCGCCGCGGGAGAGCGCCTCGATCCCGAGCGCGCCGGAGCCGGCGAAGAGGTCGAGCACGACGGCGCCCTCGAGCGGGCCAAGCATCGAGAACAGCGCCTCGCGCACGCGCGCCGCCGTCGGGCGCGTCTGCTCGCCGCGCGCGCTCTGCAGGCGCCGGCCACCCAGCTCGCCGGCGATCACGCGCATCAGGCCGCGATCGGGTGCGACGCGATCTCGCCGTGGAGGTCGGCGAGGCGGTCGGCGAGCAGCGTGTGCTCGGGCGCCTCCAGGCGCGGATCGGCGGCGATCACCGCCGCGGCGCACTCGCGCGCGCGAAACAGCAGCGACTCGTCGTCCGGCAGGCGGGCGAACTGGAACTGGCCCACGCCGGACTGGCGCGTGCCGATCAGATCGCCCTCCTTGCGCAGCCGCAGGTCGATCTCCGCGAGCTCGAAGCCGTCGTCGTGGCGGGCGAGCGCGTTCAACCGCGGCGAGCTCTTCGGCCCGCACAAAAGGCACAGCGACTCGTGCTCCCCGCGGCCGACGCGGCCGCGCAGCTGGTGCAGCTGCGAGATACCGAAGCGCTCGGCGTTCTCGATCAGCATCACTGTCGCGTTGGGCACGTCGATGCCGACCTCGATCACTGTCGTCGCGACGAGGACGTCGGCTTCGCCGGCGGCGAAGGCGGCCATCGCCGCCTGCTTCTCGCGGTGGCCGAGCTGCCCGTGCAGCAGCACGAGGCGGAACTCGCGCAGCTCGCCCGCGCGCAGCCGCTCGAACTCGGCGGTGGCGGCGCGCGCCTGCGCGGCCGCGCCGGCGCCGACGGCCGGCTCCTCGAGCTCGCTCGCCTCCACCAGCGGGCAGACGACGAAGGCCTGGCGGCCGGCCCGCAGCTCCTCTGCGATCCGCTCGTAGGCGCGCGCGCGTTCACGTTCGCCGGAGACCACGTGCGTCGCGGCCGTCGGGCGGCCGTGCGGGCGCTCGCGCAGGCGCGTCTGGTCGAGGTCGCCGTACTCGCACAGCGCGAGCGTGCGCGGGATCGGCGTGGCCGTCAGGTGCAGGACATGCGGGGCGCGCCCGGCGGGGGCCTTGGCCTGCAGCGCGGTGCGCTGGCGCACGCCGAAGCGATGCTGCTCATCGACCACCGCCACCGCCAGCGAGCGGAAGCGCACGGCGTCCTCGATCAGCGCATGGGTGCCGACGAGGAGCGAGCACTCGCCGCTCCCTAGGCGGGCCAGCAGCGTCGCGCGGCGCGCCGGTGGCGTCGAGCCGGTCAGCAGCGCGAGCGTGACCGGCTCGGACCCGAGCAGCCGCTGGATCGTCGCGAAGTGCTGCTCGGCGAGCGTTTCGGTCGGAGCCATCAGCGCCGCCTGGTGGCCGTGCTCGATGGCGCGCAGCATCGCGTAGAGCGCCACGACCGTCTTGCCGCTGCCGACCTCCCCCATCAACAGGCGCTGCGCCGGGCGCTCCGCGGCGAGCTCGCAGCGCAGCGTCTCGATCGCCGCTTGCTGGTCGGCGGTGAGGCGGAACGGCAGCGCCTCGCGGCACCAGCGCTCGGTCAGGCTGCCCTCCTGCGCGAGCGGGAACGCGGGCGCGCCGGCGTCCTCGCGGGCGCGGCGCGCGAGCAGCGCCAGCTGCGCGTAGAGGAGCTCCTCGAAGGCGAGGCGCTCGCGGCCGCGCTCGACCTCGCGCGCGCTCTCGCCGAAGTGCATCGCTTCGAGCGCCGCGCTGCGCTCGGCGAGCGCGAGTCGGGCGCGCAGACGCGCCGGCAGCGTGTCGACGATGTCGCGCAGGGCCGCGCGCTCGGCGCTGACCAGAGCGAAGATCTGCGTGCTCGAGAGGCCCTCGCTGGCAGCGTAGTGCGAGACCTCATCGCCGCCCGAGGCTGCCTCCTCGGTGGTGGCGTGGTTGGAGACGCGGAAGCTGTTGCGCCCCACGTACTTGCCGTGGAGGACCAGGCGCGTGCCCGGCCGGTAGCGCTCGAGCAGCCATGGCTGGTTGAAGAAGGTCGCCTTCATCGGCCCTGTGGCGTCGGCGACAGTCGCCTCCACGAGCGGCCGCATGCCGCGCCGGCGCACGGCGCGCGAGGCGATCGAGCGCACCTCGACCAGCACCGTCGCGGTTTCGCCGGGGCTCAGCGCGCCGACCGTGCGAGCTTCGCGGCGCGCGCGCGGCACGTGTTCGAGCAGCTTCTCGACGTCGTCCAGGCCGAGCGCGACGGCGGCCTCGCGCGCCTTCGGGGCGAGCGCCAGCGGCCGGCGCAGGCGCGAGGGCCGCGGCGTCCTCACAGCCGCTCCCAGCAGCTGCTCGCGCTCGGGCGAGCCCGTCCCCGCAAAGCCCTTGGGTGGCGTCGTCATCACGCCAATGATGATCGGCGACGCGGTCGCTACTCGGCGGCGAGCAGCCACCAGTAGCTCGGCTGGCCGCCGTGGCGATGCTCGAGCTCGACCGCGTCGGGCGCCAGCTGCTCGATCCGCTCGGCGCTCAGCGGAGCGCCGGCGCCGGCGATGCAGGTGATCAGCTCGCTGCCGTCGCCCAGACGCTCGAGCACGTGCGCGAGCGTGGCCTCCGGCTCGCCCCAGGCGACCAGCGTCTCGCCGACGAAGCCGACCGCCTCGCCGACGCTGAAGCGCCCGTCGGCGTCATCGCGCGCCGCCGGCGCGACGGAGCCGCCGCGCACGCGCTCGAGCGCGGCGGCGATCGCCCGCGCGTTCTCGTCGGCGCCGAGCTGCGGCGAGAGCGCGACCAGCGAGGCGAGCGCCGTCTGCTGGCTGCGCGAGGGGACCACCACGACGTGCTTCTCCGAGAGCTCGGCCGCGCGCTCGGCGGCCATGATCACGTTGGGGCTGTTGGGCAGCACGACAACCTCCTCGGCTGCGACCGCGTGGATCCCCGCCAGCAGCTCGTAGGTGGAGGGGTTGAGCGTCGGCCCGCCGTTGAGCACGTGGGCGCCGAGGCTCTGGAAGAGGTTGCCGATGCCGGCGCTCGCAACGACCGCCAGCACGCCGCAGCGCGCGCCCTCGGCGAGCCGCCGGGCCCGCGCCGCGACCTCCGCGTGCATGTCGGCGACGTCGAGGTGAGAGACCTCGCCGGCGCCCGCGAGCACGGCGATCGCCTGGTCCGGGTGGTCGGTGTGGACGTGGATCTTCAGCGTGCGCGCGTCGCCGACGACGAGCACGGAGTCGCCCAGCGCTTCGAGCGCCTCGGTGAAGCGCCCCGCCTGTAGCCCGGTGCCGGTGACGGCGAAGTTCGTGCAGTAGCGGAAGGTCGCGGAGAGGTGCTGCGGGTGCGTGACCCGCGCCGGGGCGTGGTGGTGAAGCGCGGGCGGGTCGTCGCCGCGGAGCGCCGCGACGATCCCGGCGAAGATCACGACGAGCGCGTAGCCGCCGGCGTCGACGACGCCGGCGTCGCGCAGCACGGCGAGCAGGTCCGGCGTTCGCATCACCGATGCCTCGCCCGCCGCGACCGCGCGCTCGAGCAGCCCGGCGATCGCGTCATCCTGCGCCTGCGGCGTCGTCAGCGCGGACAGCCGCGTCTCCGGCATGTGCGCGAGCTCGACCGCGACGCGGCTCGCCATCTCGCGAACCACGGTCAGGATCGTTCCCTCGGCGGGCGCGCGCACCGAGGCGTAGGCGCGATCGGCTGCGCGCGCGAGCGCGGCGCCGATCAGCGTCGGGTCGATCAGCTCGCCGGGACGGCTGAAGAGCTCCTCGGCGGCGCCGTGGATCAGCTGCGAGAGGATCACGCCGCTGTTGCCGCGCGCGCCCAGCAGCGCCGCGCGCGCGACCGACCGCACGATCTCATCGCGCCCGATCTCGTCGATCGTCTGGTCGCCGGCGCCCGCCAGGCGGTCGAGCTCGGACAGCACCGCGCGCAACGTCAGCACCATGTTGTCGCCGGTATCGCCGTCGGCGACCGGGAAGACGTTGAGGTCGTTGATCTCCTCGCGGCGCGACTCGAGATGTGCGAGCGCGCCGGCTACGAGCGTGCGAAAGCGGATCAGGTTTGGGTCAGTCACGACCCTCGGTGCGCTAGCGGGCCTTTGTGACCTTGCCGGCCTTCAGGCAGCGCGTGCAGACGTAGACGCGACGGGGCGCCCCGCCCTCGACGATGCGGACCTTCTGCAGGTTGGGGTTGAAGCGCCGGCGGGTCGCAACCATCGAGTGGCTGCGGTTGTTGCCGAACGCCGGCCCCTTCGCGCATGAGTGGCAGACCTTGGCCATGGCTTCAGCCAGTCTAGCTGAGCGCCAGCTGCGAGCGGATTTCGCTCAGCGCGAGCACCGCCTGCGCGGCGTGGGCGCCGCTGTCGCGCTTGTCGCCGCCCGAGCGCGCGAGCGCCTGCTCGTAGGTGTCGACCGTCAGCACGCCGAAGGAGCACGGCACGCCGCTCTCGAGCGACACCTTCTGGATGCCGTAGGCGGCCGCCGAGCAGACGTAGTCGTAGTGGTCGGTCTCACCGCGGATCACCGCGCCGAGGCAGACGACGCCGGCGAAGCGGCCGCCGGCGGCGGCGTAGGCGGCGGCGGTGGGCAGCTCGAAGGCGCCCTCGACGGCGAACACCTCGACGCTCTCGCCGCGCTCGTCGAAGACCGCACGGGCGCCCCGCTCCAGGCGCGCAGCGAGGTCCTCGTAGAAGCGCGCGACGACGATCGCGTAGTGCGCCATCAGCGCTCGCCGGGGCGCTTGTGCTCCTGGGCGCGCTCGCGCAGCAGCATCTCGCCGTCGAGGTCGAGCCCCTGATGGTGCAGCGTGTGCCCCAGCTTGTCGCGCTTGGCCCGCAGGTACGCGACGTTCTCGGGGTTCGGCGCCTCCTCAATCGGGATCTGGGCGAGCACCGAGAGGCCATACCCCTCGAGGGCGTGGATCTTCTTGGGGTTGTTGGTGAGGATCCGGATCGAGGAGAGCCCGAGGTCCACGAGGATCTGCGCGCCGATGCCGAAGTCGCGCAGGTCCGCGGGCAGACCGAGCCGCTCGTTGGCTTCAACCGTGTCGAGCCCCTCCTCCTGGAGGCTGTACGCGCGCAGCTTGTTGAGCAGCCCGATGCCGCGCCCCTCCTGCGCCAGGTAGAGCAGCACGCCCTCGCCCTCCTGGTCGATCATCGTCAGCGCAGACGTCAGCTGACCGCCGCAGTCGCAGCGCTCGGAGTGGAAGACGTCGCCGGTCAGGCACTCCGAGTGGACCCGCACGAGCACCCCGTCCTTGCCCGACACCGAGCCCTTGACCAGAGCGAGGTGGTGTTTCTCGTCCACCAGCGAGCGGTAGCCGACCGCCTCGAAGGTCCCGAACGCCGTCGGCAGGCGGGTCGAGACGACACGCTCGACGAGCCGGTCATAGCGGCGGCGGTGCACGATCAGGTCCTTGATCGTGATCATTTTCAGGGCGTGGTGCGCGCAGTAGCCGACGAGGTCGTCGACCCGCGCCATGGTTCCGTCGTCGTTCATGACCTCGCAGATCAGGCCCGCCGGGATCAGCCCGGCGAGGCGGGCGAGGTCGATGCTCGCCTCGGTGTGGCCCGTGCGCTCGAGCACGCCGCCGGGCTTGGCCTTGAGCGGGTTCACGTGGCCCGGCTGGACGAGGTCGTGCGGGCCGCTGCGTGGATCGATCGCGACCTGCACGGTGTGCGCGCGGTCGTGCGCGGAGACACCCGTCGTGACGCCCTCGCGTGCCTCGATCGTGACCGTGAACGGCGTCTGCATGCGCGACTCGTTCTTGGCGGTCATCAGGTCGAGGCCGAGCTCGGCACAGCGCTCCGGCGTCAGCGCCAGGCAGATGAAGCCGCGCGCCTCCTTGGTCATGAAGTTGATCGACTCGGGCGTCACGAACTGCGCAGCCATCACGAGGTCGCCCTCGTTCTCGCGGTCCTCGTCGTCGCAGACGACGACCATGCGCCCGCGGCGAATCTCCTCGAGCGCTTCCTCGACGGTCGCGAACGGGCTGGCGGTGCGCTGCTTGCTCATCGGCGCACCAGCCGCTCGAGGTGCTTGGCGAGGATGTCGACCTCGACGTTGAGCCGCCTCCCCACCGTCGCCTCCCCGAGCGTCGTGGACTCGCGCGTCGCCGGGATCAGCGCGACGGTCAGTGTCGCTCCGTCGAGCGCGGCGACCGTCAGGCTGACGCCGTCCAGCGCGATCGAGCCCTTCTCGACGACGTAACGCGAAAGCGCCTCGTCGATCGTCACCTCGATCTCACCCGACTCGTGGCTGGCCCGCACCTCGCCGACGCCGTCGACGTGGCCGAGCACGACGTGCCCGCCGAGGCGGTCGCTCAGGCGCAGCGGCAGCTCGAGGTTGACGCGCGAGCCGCCGCTCAGCTCCCCGAGCGTGGTGCGCCGCAGCGTCTCCTCGACGACGTCCGCGCGGAAGCGCCCGTGCTCGATCGCCCGCGCCGTCAGGCAGGCGCCGCTGACCGAGACCGAGTCGCCCTCGTTTAGCTCGTCGGCGATCGGGGCGGCGATTTCGATTACCGCGCCATGCTCGTCGCGCGCGATCGCGACCACCTCGCCGACCGCTTCGACCAGGCCCGTGAACATCACCACTCCTTCAGCCGCGCGGAGATCAGCAGATCCTCGCCGACGCGTTCGCAGTCGAGCGTCAGCGCGCTGATCGCCTCGGCGATCCGCTCGACGCCCTCGCCCTCGAGCGGGTCGCGGGCGCTGCGCCCGCCGAGCAGCATCGGCGCCAAGAACAGCCGCACCTCGTCGATCTCGCCGGCGTCGAGGAAGGCGCCGGCCAGATGCGGGCCGCCCTCGAGCAGGATCGAGGCGATCCCGCGCGCGCCGAGCTGGTCGAGCCCCGAGCGCACCCGCGCCGGCTCGTTCTCGCCGGTCGCGAGGATCACCTCGGCGCCGGCCGCCTCGAGCGCGTCGGTCTCGGTCCGCGGTGCGGCGCGCGAGATGACGACGATCAGCGGCACCTCGGCGGCGATGCAGACTAGCTGGGAGGAGATCGGCAGCCGCGCGAGCGAGTCGAAGACGACGCGCCGCGGCTGGCGGTGGACGTTCTCGACCCGCGCCGTGAGCTGCGGGTCGTCCGCGAGCGCCGTGCCGATGCCGATCGCGACCGCGTCGACCGACGCGCGCCAGTGATGGGCGCGCTCGCGGCTCTCGACGCCAGAGATCCACTTCGAGTCGCCGTCGCGCGTGGCGACCTTACCGTCGAGGGTCATCGCGGACTTGAACAGGACCCACGGACGGCCGGTGCGGGCGTGCTTGCGGAAGGCCTGGTTCAAGAGCCGCGCGCTGTGCGCGAGCTCGCCGTCGGCGACGACCACCTCGACCCCCTCGTCGCGCAGGATGCCGAGACCGCGGCCGGAGGCCTTGCCGGTCGGGTCGTCGCTCGCGACCACGACGCGCCTGATTCCGGCGGCGAGGATCGCGTCGGTGCACGGCGGCGTGCGGCCCTGGTGGCAGCAGGGCTCGAGTGACACGTAGAGGGTCGCCGCGCCGAGGTCCGCGTCGCCGCAGGCGGCGATCGCGTTGACCTCCGCGTGCGCGCCGCCGATCTCGTCGTGCCAGCCCTCACCGATCACGGTCCCGTCGATCGCGATCACCGCTCCGACGACCGGGTTGGGGTTGGTCCGCCCGACGCCGTTGCGCGCGAGCTCAATCGTCCGCTCGAGGTGCACCCGATCGGTCTCGGTGCAGGTTTGCATGCCACCCGAAGCATACGTCGGCGGAGCCGCGGTGCCCGCGACCGTCAGTGCTTGCGCCGCGGGTGCTTCCGCTGCCGCGGCCGGCTCTGCGTGCAGGCGCCGCCGTGGAGGTGGTAGACGGTCACGAGCGGGCCCGGCCTGACGTAGTCCGCCGGGTAGTAGTCGAAGGACCAGTCGAAGTTGAACGGGACCTCGGTGCGGGCGCCCGCCAGCGGCGAGACGCTCAGGACGCGCTTGCCGGCCTTCGCAAGCGCGCGGTAGTAGGCGACCGCTTTCGGCACGGCCTTGGGATCGGCGAGCGCGCGGCCCTCCTCGCTCGAGCCGGTCACGACCCAGCAGTAGCCGTCGCGCAGGTAGAGGCTGACGAGGGCCGGCGACAGCGTCCGCTCATAGTCCTCGAGCTTGACCGGGCGCCCGGCGAGCACGTAGAGGATGCCGCGGGGTCCGCGATGGGTCAACAGGTCTGTCAACGCCGACCATGGCGCCGTCCAGTTGTCCGGCGGCTTCCCCGACTTCGGCACGATCGGCTCAATCACCAGGCGCGCGCGCGCGGGCACGTGCTCGATCAGCCAGGTCCGCGCGATCGCGCGCGTGTCGGCACGCGAGTTGACGATCCCGGAGTGGACGCTGTAGTAGGCGCCCTGCACGCACAGCGCCGCGGCGGCGATCGCGAGCAGGGCCGCCGCGACGCGGCCGTGCCCGCGCGCGGCGAAGTCCGTGAGGCTGACGACCGCGAACGCGCACAGCAGGCAGACCAGCGGGATCACGGGCATCACCCAGCGCCCGAAATACCGCCCCTGGAAGCCCATGAAGGCGAGGTAGCCGAGCAGCGCGGGCACCAGTGCCGCGAACGTCCACCACCAGCGGCGCACCAGCAGCGCGACCGCCCCGAGCGCCGCCGCGCCGGCCGGCAGCCAGCCGACTCCCCACGAGAGCGACCACAGGTAGTAGAAGACGCCGCTGCCGTGGGTCAGCCCGAGCTTGCCGTTGACCTCGCCGCTCTCGCTGGACTGTTGCGCGAGCTGGTTGACGAAACGGTGGAAGTCGACCACCGAATAGGGGTTCGCCGCGACGAAGGCGGCGAGCGCGATCAGCCCCGCCAACGGCAGCCACAGCGCGACGAACCGCCGCCGTCCCGGCTCCGCCGCGCGCGAGAGCGCCGCCGCGAGCAGCGGCGCTACGACGATGCCGCCGGTGTACTTGGTCGCCGCCGCCAGCCCGAGACCGAGGCCCGCGATCGCGAAGTCGCGTTTGCGGCCGAAGCGCGCGATCCCGGCGCTGCCCCACAGCGACAGGCACACCGGCGCGAGCACCGGCGAATCGTTGAGCGCGAGCTTGCCGTAGAAGACCGGCAGGAACGCGACCGCCATCACCGCGCAGGCGATCAGCCCTGTGCGCCGGTCGAACAGGCGCGCGCCGGCGAGGTAGAGCAGCCAGACCGCGAGCGTGCCGAGCACGGCCGAGGCGACGCGCGCCGCGACCCAGATCTGCGTCGAGTCGCCGGAGCGGTAGATCTGGGCGGCGCGCGAGCCGAAGGCGAGCTTGAAGATGCCCGCGAGCAGGTAGGTGTAGGCCGGCGGGTTGGCGAAGTAGCCGCCCGGGTTGAGGTTGCCGTGCAGCATCCCGATCGCGAACGGCACGAAGTGCTGCGCCTCGTCGACGTTGTAGGCCCACGGCAGGCCGCTGCCGTCACCCCACAGGCGCAACCCCAGCGCGACCGCGAGCACCACCGCGACCGCGGCGCCGTAGCGCGGGTCAAAGCGGCGGTCCGCCTCGCCGTCCGCCCCGCCGCCACGCCAGCGACGCCGGGCGTTCGCGCGCCGGCGAAAGTCCCAGCGGCGCCAGGCGTTCGCGCGCTGGCGAAGGTCCCAGCGACGCCAGGCCCCGGTCAACAGCTCGCGTAGGCGGCGTAGTACGGCGTGTGGGCGACCTTGACGAAGGCGGGCGTGCCCGTCAGGAAGCCGACCGTCGGGACCTGGACGAACGGGCTGTCGTTGGGGTCGGCGAGCCCGTAGCGGGCAACGGCGAGCGCCAACGGATAGATCGCGACGCCGTGCTGCATCTCGCTGTAGAGACGATCGTCGCCCCGGGTCTGAAGCAGGAGCGCATAGGCCCGGTCGATCACCTGGGCGCCGTCGAGGTTGAGGATCAGCCGGACGTCTGGCACGAGCTTGTGGTCCGGCACAGAGATCGGGCCGCAGGCGCGGTCGCGCTTGACGTTGGGGTTCTCGAGGATCGCAACCAGCGAGGTCTGGCCCGTGTTGCGGAAGCCGAGCTCGGTCTCGATCTTGCCGACGCTCAGCGTGCTGGCTGCGAGATAGACACCGATCACGGCGAGCACGAGCGCGGCCAGCGCCCACACCCGCCGCAGCAGCCCGCGTTCGAGCATCGTCCAGCCGCTCAGCGCGAACGCGCAGAAGATCAGGATCATCACCGCCGGCATCAGCAGGTAGCGGTCGATCACCGAGAGCCCGGCCCCGGCCAGCACGACGAAGGTGCCGATGCCCCCGAACAGCACCACGACCGGCGCCGCCATCCGCCGCGGCACCAGCCACGCGCTCAGCACGATCCCGCCGATCGCCCCGGCGACGACCGCCGACTTCGTCAGCACGATCAGGTAGTGCATCAGCGTGCCGGGCAGCGCCGACAGCGGCACGGTCCGCCCGAGCGCGACGGCGGTGTCCTGGGTGCTGTGCAGCGAATGCAGCGGTTGGCCGGTCACGACCCAGTCGAGCGCGACCCAGATAAGCGGGCCGGCGGCGATGATCAGCGCCCACCGGAAGAGCTGAGAGCGGCTCGCGTTCGGCACGCACCACAGCCAGTAGAGCCCGGCGAGGAGCCAGGCGTCGGGCCGGATCAGCTCGGCGACCAGGAGCACCGCGAAGACCAGCGTCCCGCGCCGGGGCCGCTCGATCTCGAAGGCGGCGGCCCAGACGATCGCGGCGCAGTAGGTCAGATCGACGTAGCCGCGCGCGGCGAGGAACATGAAGTTGAAGCGGGTCATCAGCAGCGCCACGGCGGTGGCGGCGACGATCGGCGTGAAGGCCGTGCGCGTCAGGCGGTAGACGCCCCACACCAGCGCCATGAACGAGGCGACCGCGCAGAGCACGGCGAGGCGCTGCTCGGCGTTGCCGAAGATCGACATGACGACGCCCCAGGCGACCGCGAGCGGATGCTCGGTCGGCCCGTCGAAGACCGTGAAGGAGGGCAGCGTGCCGTTGGCGATCTCGCGCCCCCACAGCAGGTAGTACTGGGTGTCGTAGATCGGGTAGGTCGGGATCAGCAGGAAGCCGATCAGCGCGCCCGCGCAGAGCAGGCAGAAGGCGGCCTTCGCCCAGGTCGCCGCCGGCACGCGCGCGAGCCGCGCGCGCAGCGATAGCGGCGCGGCGGGCGCGGTCGGTGCGCCGAGCAGCTGGCTCAACGCGCCGGCGCCCCGGTCCGCGTCGGTGCGGCGCTGGGCGTCCGCGCGGGCGGGGTGGTCGGGCATGCTCTGAGCATCAGAGGAGCGCATCCGCGGAGCGTGAGCGCTGGCCGGCCAACTTTGCGGCCGCTCGCTCTGGGATACTGGGCGGCCAGTTTACGGCACCGTCGTGGACGGAAGTGAAGCCGCACACGATGAAGCTGATCATCCAGATCCCCTGCAAGGACGAAGCCGGCCAACTCCCGGCGACGCTCGCCGACCTCCCGCGCGAGCTGCCGGGCTTCGACTCGATCGAGGTGCTGGTCATCGACGACGGCTCGACCGATGACACGATCGCGGTCGCGCGCGCACACGGCGTCCACCACATCGTCCGCCTGACCAACAACAAGGGCCTCGCCAGCGCCTTCCAGGCGGGCATGGACGCGGCGCTGAAGCTCGGCGCCGACGTCGTCGTCAACACCGACGCCGACAACCAGTACCGCGGTGAGGACATCTCGAAGCTCGTGGCGCCGATAGTCGCTGGTGACGCGGACATGGTCATCGGCGACCGCGATGTGACCTCGATCGACCACTTCTCGCCGCTGAAGAAGCGCCTCCAGAGGATCGGCTCGCGCGTGGTCCGCGCCGCCTCCTCGACCGGGGTGCCCGACACGACCTCGGGCTTTCGCGCGTACAACCGCGAGGCGGCGCTGCAGATCCTGATCGTCTCGCGCTTCACCTACACGCTGGAGTCGATCATCCAGTCCGGCAAGCAGCTGGTCGCGATCGACCACGTCCCGATCCGCACCAACCCGCAGACGCGCGACTCGCGGCTGTTCCCCTCGATGTGGTCCTACGTGCGCCGCAACGCGATCTCGATCTTCCGCATCTACACCCAGTACGAGCCGCTGCGTGTGTTCCTGACCGCTGCCGGGGTGCTGCTGCTCGCGGCCTTCGGCGTGTGGGTGCGCTTCATCGTCGCCTACGCGCAGGGCAAGGGCTCCGGGCACGTGCAATCGCTGATCCTCGGCGCGGTGCTCTTCAACGCCGGCGTCGTGGTCGCCGCGCTGGGGGTGATCGGCGACCTCCTCAGCGCGCAGCGCACGATGATCCAGCGCACCCACGAGCGGGTCCGCCGGATCGAGCTTCAGCTCGGCATCCCGCCGTCCCACTACGAGTCGGTGGCGGAGTCGGCGCCGGCCGTGCCGGCGCCGACGTCCCCCGCGGCGCCCGTGCCGCCGACGCCGCCGTCGTCGAACGGCCAGCACGACGCCGCGCGCGCCGGCGAGGAGGCCGGCCCGTGACCGCGGTGACGCGCTCGGCCGACGGCATCGTCACCGGCAACACCTACGACAAGTACAACGCCCGTAACCCGCTCGCGCGGCTGCTCCAGCACGGCTTCGAGCGAAACCTCGAGGACCTGCTCGCCTCGACCGACCCGCAGTCGCTGCTCGACGTCGGCTGCGGCGAGGGCGTGCTGACGCTCCGCTGGGCAAACGCTCTGGCTCCGCGCCGCGTCGTCGGCATCGACCTCGACGACCCGCTGCTCGCCGCCGAGTGGGAGCGCCGCCAGGCGCCGAACCTGACCTACATCGCCCAGCGCGCGGAGGCGCTGCCGTTCGCGGACGGAGAGTTCGACGTGGCGACGGCGATCGAGGTGCTCGAGCACGTCCCCGACCCTGCGCAGACATTGGCCGAGATGGCGCGCTGCGCGGCGCGCCACCTGCTCGTGTCGGTGCCTCGCGAGCCGCTCTGGCGCGCGGTCAACGTGGCCCGCGGCGCCTACCTGCGCCAGCTCGGCAACACCCCCGGCCACGTCAACCACTTCTCGAAGCAGGCGATCGTGTCGCTCTGCGCGCGCCACGGCGACGTGATCGAGACGCGCTCGCCGTTCCCCTGGACGATGGTGCTGGTCCGCGTCTGAGCGCCGGATCGGGCATTCGGCGGAGGTTCGAGATGGCACCTGATCGGGGCGGCGGACGCTCCTACGCGAGCGGCGCACGCATGCTCTCGATCGGGATCGCCTCCACCGGCGTCCTCACGCTCGCCTACTTCGCGATCGCCAGCCACCTGCTCAAGGGCAGGGGCGAGTACTCACATCTCGACGTGCTGTGGTCGGTGATGTTCGTGATCATCAGCGTGATCTACCGCCCGATCGAGCAGCTGCTCTCGCGCACGATCGCCGACCACCGCGCCCGCGGCATCGCTGCAGTGCCGATGCGCATCCCGATCACGATCCAGGGCGGCTTCGCGCTGGCGTTCCTGGCGGTGGCGCTGCCGCTCCATGACGAGCTCGCGCAGCACGTCTTCTACTCGGACACCCTCTACTGGGTCTTCGTCGTCGCGATCGTCGCCTACGCCGCGAGCTACTTCGCGCGCGGCTGGCTCGCCGGCCACAAGTACTTCGCGCTCTACGGCGGGCTCGTCTTCATGGAGGCGGCTTCGCGGATCGCCTTTGCGATCGCGGCGGCGGTCGGCATCAGCCACGGACAGTCGGCGATCGCCCTCGGGATCGCAGCGGCCCCGTTCGTCTCGCTGGTCGTCGTGCCGGCGGCTTTCGCCAGCCGCGCGGCGCGCGAGGACCGCACGCCCCCCGCCAGCGACGCCGCGCTCGAGGGCCCCGCCGCGGAGGGCATCGAGGAGGCCGTGAGCGACCTCTCGATCCGCCGCGGCAGCGGCTTCGCGATCTCGGTCTCGGGCATCCAGCTGGCCGAGCAGACGCTGCTCAACGCGGCGGTCCTGACCGTCGCCGCCACCAGCGTTCGCGGCTCGACGCTGCCCGGCATCGTCTTCAACATCCTCCTGATCACGCGCGCGCCGCTGCAGCTGTTCCAGGCGATCCAGACCTCGCTGCTCCCCCACCTCGCCGGCCTCGAGGTCACGCAGGGGCGCGCCGCGTTCGCGCGTGCGATCCGCCTGACGCTGATCGCGATCGCCGCCTTCGCGATCGCCGTCGCGATCGGCCTGTTGGCGATCGGCCCGTTCGTCCTGCACCACCTCTTCCACAACAGCCAGCACTACCAGCGGCTCGGGCTGGCGGCGATCGGCCTCGGGATGGGCCTGCACCTCTCCGCCGGCGCGCTCAACCAGGCGGCGCTTGCGCGCGGCCAGGCCGCCCATGCCGCGGCGCTGTGGCTGCTCGCGGCGGCGATCTTCGTGATCTGGATGCTCGTCGGCGTCGTCTCGAACCAGATCCTGCGCACCGAGGTCGGCTACGCCGGCGCCGCCGGCCTGCTGGCGCTGTCGCTGCTCGCGCTCTACCGCCGCGGGTCGCCGACGGCGCCGGCGATCGCGACGTAGGCGGCGGCCGGATCCGCCGAGCCGAAGACCGCCGTCCCGGCGACGAACACGTTCGCGCCGGCGGCCTCGCAGCGCGCGCCCGTGTTGGCGTCGATGCCGCCGTCGACCTCGACCGCGGTGCCGGTGCGAAGCAGCGCCACCAGCTCGCGCAGCCGCTCGATCGAGGCCTCGATGAAGTCCTGGCCGCCCCAGCCGGGGTTGACCGTCATGCAGAGCGCGAGATCGACCTTCTCGGCGACGGCGCGGTAGACCTCGAGCGGCGTCGACGGGCAGACCGCGAGCCCCGCCCGCAGGCCGGCGTCGCGGATCTGCGAGAGCGCATAGTCGAGGTGTGGCGTGGCCTCGGCGTGGACGGTGATCCCGCCGGCCCCGGCGCGCACGAACTCGGCGATCTGCTGCTCGGGACGCTCGATCATCAGGTGCGCCTCGATCGTCCCGCCGGCGGCGTCGACACGCTCGCGCAGCGCCGCCACGACCAGCGGGCCCATCGTGATCGGCGGCACGAAGTGGCCGTCCATGACGTCGACGTGGATCACCCGCGCGCCGGCGTCGAGCACCTCCTGGACCTGGGCGCCGAGCCGGTCGAAGTCCGCGGCAAGGATCGAGGGCGCTACGCGCGGGACGCTCAGCAGATCGCTCATATCTCGCGCAGCATGCTGCCGCCGCAGACGTTGCACATCACGATCGCCGTGCTCGCCATCCGCACGATCGTCGAGTGCTCACCGCAGTTGGGGCAGACCGACACCAGTTCGAAGCGGTGCAGGCAGTAGACGCAGCGGTAGCGCCCCGGCAGGTTCGTCGGGCGCAGCCACGGCTCGCCGCAGTGCGGACAGCCGGGCCCGAGCTCGGTCGCCTCGCTCATCGCCTAGACGCGCTCCAGCGCGGCGATGAAGAAGCCGTCGCTGCCCTGCACGCTACCGAGCGCCAGCAGCTGCTGGCGCGCGAGCGGATGCGCCCACGCCGGATGGCGCGCCTGCAGGTCCACCGCTTCGAACTGCGGATTGGCATCGAGGAAAGCTCCGATCTGCCGCTCATTCTCGGCCACCGAGATCGTGCAGGTCGAGTAGACGAGCGTCCCCCCCGGCGCACACGCGGCAGCCGCCGCGGACAATAGCCGGGCCTGCTGCTCGGCGAGCGAGCGGACCGAATCTGCGGAGGCGCGCCAGCGGCGGTCCGGGCGCGCCTGGAGCGTCCCCAGGCCCGAGCAGGGGGCGTCCACGAGCACGCGGTCGTAGCGCTCGCCGCGTGGCCGCGGGCGCGTCGCGTCGCCGACCGCCACCGTCACGTTGGTGGCGCCCATCCGCTCGGCGGTGCGCTGGAGCGCGCGGGCGCGGCCGGGGTGGCGCTCGACCGCGATCACCTCGCCGCGCGCGCCCATCAGCGCCGCGAGGTGGGTCGTCTTGCCGCCGGGCGCCGCGCAGAGGTCGAGCACGCGCCCGCCCGGCGGCGGCGCGACGCAGTGGGCGACCAGCATCGACGCGCGCGACTGCGGCATCAGCGCGCCCTCGCGCCAGAGCGCCGAGGCGTGCGCGTCGAAGGCCTCGAGCGCGATCACCGCCTCGGGCGGGTCGCCGCCGAGCTTCGCCGCGACGCCCTGCGCCGCGAGCGCTGCCACCAGCGCGCCGGCGTCGGTGCGCAGCGTGTTTGCGCGCAGCGAGCTCTCGGCCGGCTCGTTCGCGCGCGCGAGCAGCGCACGCGCGCGCTCGGGCCCGAGCGCCTCCCACCAGCGCTCGACTATCCACAACGGCATCGAATGGCGCAGCGACGCGCCGGCCGGGTCCTCGTCGCTCAGCCCCTCCACCAGCTCCGGCCCCTCGCGCGCGGCGCGGCGCAGCACGGCGTTGACGAGCGCGTGCCCGTGCGCCGGCTTGGCCAGCTCGACGGCGTCGTTGACGACCGCGTGCGCGGCGCTGCCGGCGAAGCACAGCTCGAAGCAGCCCAGGCGCAGCGCGGCCAGAAGCGGCGCGTCGATCCGTGCCGTGGCGCGCCCCGAGAGGCGCTCGATCAGGTGATCGAGCGTGAGCGCACGCTGCACTGCGCCGTAGGCGAGGTGCTGCGCGAGCGCGCGGTCGCGGGCGTCGAGCGCGGCGGCGGCCTGCTGGAAGGCGCGGTCGGTGAAGGCGCCGTGCTCGAAGGTCCGGCGCAGGACCTGATAGGCGACCGCGCGCGCCTCAGAGGGCATGTCCGCGCAGGTAGGACGCCGCGTCCATCGTGCGCCCCCCGGGCGGCTGCACGCACAGCAGCTCGAGCGCTCCCGGGCTGGCCCCCAAGTAGAGCCGGCCGTCCTGCGCCGACAGCGTGCCGGGCTCGACCGCCCGTTCCGCGAGCCGCGCACGCTGCACCGCCAGGCCGCCCGGCAGGCGCGCGCCGATGTGAGGGTGAAGCGCCCGCACGCGCCGCTCAAGGACCGCGGCTGAAAGGCCCGGGTCGAGCTCGCGGTCAGCGGGCGTGATCTTCTCCGCGTAGGTCGCCGCCCCCTCGTCCTGCTCGACATAGCGGCGCGGGCCGCCGATCGCCTCGAGCAGGAGCTGCGCGCCGTCGGCCGCGAGGCGAGCGCTGAGCGTCCCGTAGTCGTGCTCGGGGGCGATCGCGATGCTCCGCGCCGCGCAGACCGGCCCGGCGTCGAGCTCCGCCACGAGGCGCATGATCGAAACGCCGGTGATCTCGTCGCCGGCCATGATCGCCCGCTCGATCGGGGCGGCGCCGCGCCAGCGCGGGAGCAGCGAGGGATGGACGTTCAGGATCTCGTGGCGCGAGAGCAGCGGCTCGCGCACGAGCGCTCCGTAGGCGCAGAGCACGACGTGCTCCGGCGCGAGCGCCGCGATCTCCTCGGCGACGTCCTCGAGGCGCTCGGGCGCAGCGACCGCGATCCCGAGCTCGCCGGCCTTCAGCGCCACCGGCGAGGGCGCCACGCGCCGTCCCCGCCCCCTGCGCGAGGGGGGCCGGGTGACCGCGAGCGACGCGCCCAGCTCCGGCGAGGCCGCGGCCAGCACCGCAGCCGCGAAATCTGAGGTCCCGATGTAGACGCTCGTCACTCGCCGTGCTGGAGCTCGCGCCAGGCCCGCATCGCCTCGCGCTTCTGGGACCGCTCGGTGCGGTCGAGCATCAGCACGCCGTCGAGGTGGTCGATCTCGTGTTGCAGCACGCGGGCCTCGAGGCCCGACGCCTCGATCGTCAGCGGCTCCGCGTACTCATCGACGGCGCCGACGCGCACGTGCAGGTGGCGCTCGACGTCGACGCGGATGCCCGGAATGCTGAGGCATCCCTCCTCCATCGTCTCGGTCTCCTCGCTGCTCCAGTCGATGCGCGGGTTGATCACAGCGACCGTCGGGCTGTCCGGCTCGACGCGGTAGACGAGCACGCGCGCGAGCGTCCCGACCTGGGTCGCCGCGAGGCCGATGCCGAGGGCGTCGTCCATCAGCCCGCGCATCCAGTCGACCTCCTCGCGCAGGCGCGCGTCGAAGCTGGAGACCTCGAGGGCCCGCGTGCGCAGAACCGGGTCGCCGAGCTTGCGGATCCTCGCCAGCGCGGCTTCGCGCCGCGCCCGCTCCTCCGCGGACTCCGGCTCGACGTCGGGCGCCTGCGCCTCGTCTTCCAGCAGCTCTTCGGCCATTACCTCAGTCTACGCCGCCCCCCGCAGCCTCCCGGGCGCTATTGGGGGTCGACGTCGACGCTGACCGAGACGTCGCGGTGAAGCGGCCGCGCCACGGCCTCTCCAACCGCGGCGACGGCTTCCAGGCGCTCGCTGGCCTTGACCACGAGTTGCACGCGCTCGCGTCCGCGCAGGCGAAACAGCGGCGCCGGGCCGAGCAGCGCGGCGTCCGCCGGCAGCTCGAGGCGCCCGCGCAGCTCGCGCGCCGCGCGCCGCGCCAGCTCGGCGCTCTCGCTCGAGCAGACGATCCGGATCAGCTCACCGTAGGGCGGGTAGCGCAGCGCGCGCCGGCGCTCCAGCTCGCCCGCCAGGAAGCCCTCGCTGTCGTGCTCGGCGGCGAAGCGGATGCTTCGCGCGCCCGGCGCGAGCGTCTGCACGAGCACACGCCCGTGGCTGCCGCCGCGCCCGGCGCGCCCGGCGAGCTGTGCGACCAGCGCGAACGTGCGCTCCTCGGCGCGGAAGTCCGGGAAGCGCAGCGTCGCGTCCGCGTCGAGCACGACGCCGAGCGCGACGCCGTCGAAGTCGTGGCCCTTGGCGACCATCTGCGTCCCGATCAGGACGCCCGCGTCGGCGCGCTCGAAGCGGGCGAGCACGGCGGCGGCGCGGCCCTTCGCGGAGGCGACGTCGGCGTCGAGGCGGAAGATCGGGTAGTCGCTGCCGCCGAGCGCCGTCTCGAGCTCGTGCTCGAGCCGCTCCGTGCCGAACCCATGCCGCGCGACGCTGCGCGATCCGCACTCGTCGCAGCTCGCCGGCGCTCGCCGGCGGTGGCCGCAGTGGTGGCAGCTGATGGCGCCTTCGGCGCGGTGGAGGACGAGCGCCACATCACACTCGGGGCAGCCCCAGACCTTGCCGCAGGAGCGACACGAGAGGAAGTTCGACCAGCCGCGGCGGTTGAGCAGCACGATCGCCTTGCCGCGCTCGCGGCGAAGCTCGCCGAGCGCGGCGGCGGTCTGCTCGTGCAGGGCGCCGTGAACGCCGCACATGTCGAGCACCTCGACTGCCGGAAGCCTGCCGCCGTCGACCCGTGCCGGCAGCGTCAGCCGCGCCAGCCGCGCGAAGCTCTCCGGGCGCGGCGTCGCGCTGCCCGCGAGCAGCACCGCCCCCGCCACCTCGGCGCGGCGCGCGGCGAGGTGGCGGGCGTCGTAGCGCGGGTCACCCTCGTGCTTGTAGGAGGGGTCGTGCTCCTCGTCGACGACGATCAGGCCGAGCCGCTCGATCGGCGCGAACACCGCCGAACGCGGCCCCACGCAGATCCGCGCCTCGCCGCGGCGAAGGCGCATCCACTCGTCGTAGCGCTCGCCCGCGGAGAGGCGCGAGTGCGCCACGGCGACGGTGTTGCCGAAGCGCTCGACGAAGCGCGAGACGGTCTGGGGTGTGAGGCCGATCTCCGGCACGAGCACGATCACGCCGCGGCCCTGCGCCAGCGCAGCCGCAGCGGCCCGCAGGTAGACCTCGGTCTTGCCGGAGCCGGTGACGCCGTGCAGCAGCAGCTGCTCGAAGCCACGGCGCTCGATCGCCGCCTCCACCCGCGCGAGCGCCGCGCGCTGGTCGGCGCCGAGTTCGATCGCGCCTTCGCGGCGCGCCCCGACCACGACCTGAGCCGGCGCACGAGCCCGCGCGCGCCGGCTCAGCCGCACGAGCCCGCGCTGCTCCAGGCGCCGAAGCGTCCCGTGGCCGGCGCCGGTCTGAGCCGCCGGGGTCGCCCCCGCCGGCGCGAGCCGCTCGAGCACTTCGCGCTGCAGCGCCGTGAGGCGCACGCCAGAAGAGCACGCCTCACGGCCGGCGGCGGTCAGCTCCGCGACCAGCTGCTCCAGCCCGCGCATGCCCGCCCCGGCGCCCGGCGGCAGCACCAGCGAGAGCGCCCGCGCCGGCGTCGAGCAGTACTCGAGCGCGATCCAGCCGGCCAGCTCGACGAGGTCCTGCGGCAGATCCGCCTCGATCGTCTGACGCGGCGCGAGCAGCCGCTCCGCCGCCACCGCGCTCGCGTCGCTGAGGCCGACGACGACGCCCAGCAGCTCGCGCCGCCCGAACGGCACGAGCAGCATCGAGCCGACGCCGACACGCGCACGCATCTCCTCGGGAAGCAGGTAGTCGAACGGCCCACGCAGCGCGCGCGCGCTCGTGAGCGGCTCGACCTGAGCGATCGCAGCCACGGATTCCACACTAGCCCGCGGTGCGGTCGGCACCCGGCGGTGGTGTTTGTTGAACTTGGGTTCGCGCCGGGGTGGCTTGGCCTCCCTGTCGCGTTCACACAAGCGCTCGCGCCAAAGCGCTCGGCTTGGGCAGGAGTCGCGCAAATGACTCGTGAGGCAGCAGGAAATGGGACGCCGAACCTGAATCACCGCCTCCTCGTGGGTCGACGCCCACGGCTCCGATTGGAGGGGGTTCAGGCGACAGCCTCACGCGGATGCGAGACTGGGGATCATCGTCGCTGATCCCCACCTCCGGGTCGGTTGCTGCCGGCAAGGCGCGCGGCGTGCGCGAAGTTCGACTGCTCACGACCGGGCGCGCGCGCCTGTCGTGCCTGGGTGGTGTTGATGCGCGAGAGTCTGTTGGAGATATTGCGCTGCCCGCGCTGCCATGCCGCCGCGAGCTTCACGGTGCAGTCGCGCGTGCGCGATGACCGGGAGATCCGGGCGGGTAGCGTGCGCTGCCGGGAGTGCGGGCTCGAGCGGCCGATCGTCGACGGAATCGTGGATTTGCTTTACGAGCCGCCGGAGTTCGTGGTGCGCGAGGCGGCGGGCTTGGAGCGCTTCGCCGAAGTGATGCGTCGCGACGGCTGGGATCGCGAGCGGATTCTGCAGCTTCCCAACGTGCCGTATGGGTACTGGTCCGCGCAGCAGCGCGGGATGCACCAGGTATTGAGCACCGTGCCTTTTCGGCCGGGCGAGCGGCTCCTCGACATCGGCGCCAACACCTGCTGGGCGAGCAACATCCTCGCCCGTCGAGGCCTGGAGGTTGTCGCACTGGATATCGCGACCACCGAGATGCAAGGCCTGCGCACCGCCGAATACTTCATAGACGGCGGCGAGGTCTTCTTCGAGCGTGTGCTGTCGGTGATGTTCGATCCGGCGTTCGTCGACGCGAGCTTCGATTACGTGTTCTGTTGCGAAACGATGCACCACAACCACCCGGCGAACCTGCGGCGCACGATGCGCGAACTGCACCGCATCCTGCGCCCCGGGGGCCGTCTGCTCATGATCAACGAGCCGCTGCGCTTCCCGTTGCGACTCAAACGCGACAACGGCAAAGCGGTCGCCGCCTACGAAGGCCACGAGCACGTCTACTTCCTGCACGAATACTTGGGGGCCGCCCGGAGGGCGGGGTTTCACGTCTCCCTGCCCGGCCTGCGAGCAGCCGCCTACGGCCTCAGACGCGGGGACGGCCCCGTGCCGCCGCCGACAGGCCGGCT
>DATNHQ010000059.1:0-6048 GCA_035604915.1 Solirubrobacteraceae bacterium | reverse complement strand
CGGCAGCGAGGAGGCACAGGAGGGCAGGGACGCCTACCGCGAGAAGCGTAAGCCGGACTTCTCGCGGTTCCCGAAGCGGGCCTGATGGCGTGAGCGCAGCCCGGTGAGCGCAGTTCGCATCTGGGTGATGGCGGCGCGCGTGCGGACGCTGCCGGCCGCGGTGGCGCCGGTGCTCGTGGGCACCTCGCTGGCGCTCGGGGCGGGGCACTTCCACCCCCTGGCGTTCGTGGCGGCGCTGCTCGGGGCGGTCTTCATCCAGGTCGGCACCAACCTCTCCAACGACTACTCCGACGCGCGCCGCGGCGCCGACACCGACGAGCGCATCGGCCCCGTGCGCGTCACCGCGGGCGGCCTCGTTCCCCCGCGCCAGGTCCTGATCGCCACCTACTTGACGTTCGGCGCCGCCGTGCTCTGCGGCGTCTACCTGATCGCCGTCGCAGGCTGGGCGCTGCTGGCGGTCGGCGCCGCCTCGATCCTCGCCGGGATCCTCTACACCGGCGGCCCGCGCCCCTACGGCTACGAAGGCCTCGGCGAGGTCTTCGTCTTCCTGTTCTTCGGCATCGTCGCGGTCACCGGCTCCTACTTCGTGCAGCGCAAGAGCCTGCCCTGGGAGGCGTTCTCGCTGGCGGTCCCGGTCGGCCTGCTGATCGCGGCGATCCTGGTCGTCAACAACGCCCGCGACATCGACACCGACCGTCGCGCCGGCAAGCGCACGCTCGCCGTGAAGCTCGGGCGTGAGCGCACGCGGATCCTCTTCGTCGTGATGGTCGCCGCGGCGTTCGTGACCTCCTGGGTGCCCTGGTTCGCCGGAGCGCTCTCGCCGTGGCTGTTCGTGACGGCGGCCGCCGCGCCGCTCGCGCTCGGCGTCGTCCAGACGGTGCGCACCCACGTCGACGGCCCGTCGCTCAACCAGGCGCTCGCGCGCACGGCGAAGCTGGCCCTCCTCTTCTGCCTGCTGCTCTGCGCGGGCGTGCTCGCCTGAAGCGATGGAGCTCTCGCTCGATCAGATCGAGCTGCGCTTCGCGCAGCCGCTGGCGACCGCCTACGGGCGGCTGCATTCGCGCGAGCTAGTCGAGGTCACCCTGACCGGGGACGACGGCCTGAGCGGCCGCGGCGAGGCTGCGCCGCTGGAGCCCTATGACGGCGTCTCGATCGCTCGTGTGCTCGCGGCGCTCGAGTCCTACCGCAGCGTGCTCGCGGCTCCGCTGCCGGCGGGTGTGACGGCGCTCGATGCCTGCCGTGCGGTCGACGAGCTGCCGCAGGCGCTCGCGGCGATCGACATCGCGCTGTGGGACCTGGGCGGCCGCCGCGCCGGCCGTCCGGTCTGCGAGCTGCTGACCAGCGCGCCGGCCACCTCGGTGGCCGTCAACGCGAGCGTCGCCGGCGAGGACCCCCGGCAGGCCGCCGCCGCCGCTGCCGCAGCGGTGGCCGCCGGCTACTCCTGCGTGAAGCTGAAGGTCGGACTGGGCGATGATGAGGCGCGCGTCGCGGCGGTTCGCGAGGCGATCGGCCCCGAGCCGCAGCTTCGACTCGACGCCAACGGCGCCTGGAGCGTCGCGGAAGCAGAGCGCTTGCTGTCGCTGCTCTCGCGCTACGGGCTCGAGCTCGTCGAGGAGCCGGTCAGCGGCCTGCAGGCGACGGCTGAGCTGCGCGCGCGCGTGCCGGTGCGAATCGCGATCGACGAAACCGCGGCGAGCGCCGGCGCGCTGACGGCCCGCGTCGCCGACGCCGTCTGTTTGAAGATCTCCCGCTGCGGCGGCATCGGCGGCCTGCTGGCGGCCGCCAGCCTCGTGCGCTCGACCGGCGCCGAGGTCTACCTGGCCTCGACCTACGACGGCCCCCGCGGCATCGCCGCGGCGCTGCACGCGGCGGCCGCGCTGGCGCCGCTGCCGCCGTGCGGCCTCGCGACGCTCGAGCTCTTCGAGGGGGTGGCGCCGCTGCGCGTGGAGCACGGCGAGATCGCGGTACCGCGCTCGCCAGGGCTGGGCGTCTAGCCCCGGCCCAGCGCTTCGGCGATCGCCACGGGAGCCTCGAGCGCGAGGCGATGCCCGACACGCGGAACGACCGTCAGCGTCGCGTCGGCGATCGCGGCGGCCAGCCTGCGTCCGGCGGCGACGTAGGAGCTGTCGCGCTCGCCGGCGAGGATCGCGGCCGGCATCGAGAGCTCGCCGAGACGACCCCACATCGGCTCCATCGCGCCCGGCCCGAGCGTGCGCAGGGATTGCGCGAGCAAGCTCGGGGTGCAGCGGCGCTCTTCGAGCGCCACCTCCTCCTGCACCCAGTCGGGATCGCCGGCGAAGAGCGAGAGGGCCCGCCAGCGCT
This sequence comes from Solirubrobacteraceae bacterium, assembly GCA_035604915.1. Lineage (GTDB taxonomy): Bacteria > Actinomycetota > Thermoleophilia > Solirubrobacterales > Solirubrobacteraceae > Palsa-513. The sequence goes on along the minus strand of DATNHQ010000059.1, from coordinate 3,726 downwards.
CGATGAAGGACTCGATCGAGCCCTGTTCGATCGACGCCGCCAGCGTGTCATCGGCAGCTCTGCGGGCGGCGCGGGCGGCACGGTCGTCGATGCCGGCGCTGGTCGAGACGAGCACGAGCTGCGCGACGCGGTCTGCGAATGTGAGCGCGGTGTGGAGCGCGAGGCGGCCGCCCATCGAGTAGCCGGCGAGGATGAAGCGCTCAGGCGTGCGGGCGGCGACGAGCGCGGCGACACCGTCGGGCGTCAGCGGCTCGGCCGCGCCGATGTCGAGCGCGATCGGTTCGAAGCGACCCGGCGCGAGCGAGGCGAGCACGCGATCCCAGTGGTGCGGGGTCCCGGCGAAGCCGTGGAGGAAGACGACCGGCGTGGCCACGTCCGCCAGTCTCGCAAGGCGCCGCGTCAGACCGCGAGCGGCCGCGCCCGGCGAACCAGGAATACGGTCGTCCCGATCGGGGAGAGGATCAGGAACGCGAACAGGACCGCGTGGAGGATCTGCTCGAGCGTCGAGGCGCCGCCGCTGCAATGCGTGACCAGGTGGCGCACCGTCGAGTGCGCGCCGCCGACGCCGCCGGAGAACGATCCGCCAACGCACTCCCCACCGAGGTGACCAGCAGCGCCGATGCGACGAAGAAGGCGCCGAACAGCCCGCCCGGAACGACCAGCGTTCCGATCAGCTTCTCGCGCCTGGTCCACACCTGTGAGGTCCACAGCAGCACCACCCCGGCGATCCAGCCGATCCCGGCCAGGAACCCTCCGACCAACAGCAGCACAATCGCGGTCACGGCCTGAGCGCCGATGCCTGCGCGAGCGCCATGCGGTCCGTACTGCTCGGCGACGATCTCCTCTGGGTCGCCGAGGCGCTCGAGGATCTCGCGCACGCCGGCCTCGCCCGGCGCGGGCATGATCGCCAGCGCAGCGCGGATGTGCTCCTCGATCTGCGCCGCCAGCTCGCGCCGCTCGCCCCGCGAAAGGCCGCGACTGGCGGCGCGAAGCTCCTTCAGGTACTGCTCGACGAGGTGCTGCGAAGACTTGGCGTCCATCTCTCCTCCCCGGTTCCGAGGATCGCGTCGACCGCATCGCGAAAGCGCGTCCACTCGCCGCCGAAGCGCTCGAGCGTGTCGTACCCCCTCGCGGTCAGGCTGTAGTAGCGCCGCGGCGGTCCGCTGGTCGACTCGCGCCACGTCGTGGCGACCGCACCGTCCTTGCGAAGGCGGCCGAGCAGTGGGTAGATCGTGCCCTCGGAGGTCAGCAGGCCGTCCGCCGCCCCCAGCTCGGCGACCAGCTCATAGCCGTAGCGCTCGCCGTCGCGGAGGACCGCGAGCACGCAGTACTCGAGCACGCCGCGCCGCAGCTGGGACAGCATCGGCTCGTGCCGTTCCACTACCGTGCACCTCCAGCTACCATGCTTCACATTGTAGCGCGCGGGGGGTGCCGACGCGCGGGAGCGCGGACCCCGCCGGTACGGTTCGCACGTGAGCGCCGCCCACGACCCCCACCGGCTGATCGCCGCGTTCGTCGACGAGCTCGTGCGCTGCGGCGTGACCGACGCCTGCACCTCCCCCGGCTCGCGCTCGACCCCGCTCGTGCTCGCGCTGGCCCGTCACCCTCGCCTGCGTGCCCACTCGCACATCGACGAGCGCGCTAGCGCCTTCTTCGCCCTCGGCATCGCCAAGGCGAGCGGCCGCCCCGTGGCGATCGCCTGCACATCGGGGACGGCCGCCGCCAACTTCGCCCCCGCGGTGATCGAGGCCTCCGAGGCTCGCGTTCCCCTGATCCTGCTGACGGCGGACCGCCCGCCGGAGCTGCGCGAGGTCGGCGCCGGCCAGACGATCGACCAGATCAAGCTCTACGGCGGCGCCGTGCGCTGGTTCTTCGAGGTGGGCAATCACGAGCTCAGCGACGAGCGCGTCGCCTGGATCCGCGCGCTCGCCTGCCGCGCCCACGCCGCCGCCACCGCCGAGCGCCCCGGCCCGGTCCACCTCAACTGGCCGCTGCGCGAGCCGCTCGTGCCCGCCGCGGCGATCGAAGCGCCGCCGGGCGGGCGCAGTGATGGCCGCCCGTGGGTTGCCGTCCTTCGCCCGGCGCCCCGCCCGGCCCGCCTCGCCGACCACATCACCGCGCCCGCGCGCGGGGTGATCGTCGCCGGGCGCGAGGACGCCGGGCTCTCACCGGCGATTCCGGACCTCGCGCAGGCGGCCGGCTACCCGCTGCTCGCCGACCCTCTCTCCGGTGCGCGGCGTGGAGCGAGCGCGATCGCCAACTACGACGCGCTGCTGCGCGACGAGGCGTTCGCGCGCTCGCACACGCCCGAGGTCGTGATCAGGGTCGGCGACCTCCCCACGTCGAAGGCGCTGCGGGGTTGGCTCGCCGGGCTCCGCGGCGCGCGTCAGATCGTCGTCGACCCCGGCGGCGGCTGGCAGGATCCCGCCTCCGTCGTCGAGCTGGTGCTGCGCGCGGACCCGTCGGCGCTGCAGCCGCCGCCCGCCGCGCCGGCGCCGTGGCTGCAGAGCTGGAGGACCGCCGACGCGCGCGCCGCCGCGGCTGTCGAGCGGACGCTCGCCGACGAGCTGAGCGAGCCCAACGTCGCGCGCACGCTCGCCTGCGCGCTCCACGCCGACGCCACCGTGTTCGTCGCCGCTTCGATGCCCGTGCGCGACCTCGAGTGGTTCTGGCCGGCACGCGAGGACTCCCCCCGCGTGCTCTCAAACCGCGGCGCCAACGGCATCGACGGCACGCTCTCGAGCGCGCTCGGCGTCGCCGCGGTCGCGACCGGCCCCGTCGTCGCGCTGATCGGCGACGTCGCCTTCGCCCACGACCTCTCCGCCCTGCTCGCCGCCTCGCGCCTCGGCGTCGCGCTGACCGTCGTGCTGATCAACAACGCCGGTGCCGCGGTGTTCGACTACCTCCCGATCGCGCGCGAGCGCGATGTCTACGAGCACCACATCGCGACGGCACCCGGGATCGACTACGAACGCGCGGCGGCGCTCTACGGCCTGCGCTACGAGCGCCCGCAGTCGCTGGCACAGCTGCAGACGAGCCTCGCGGCCCCCGCGGGCGGCACGCTGATCGAGGTCCGCACCGACCGTGCCGCGGGCGTCGAGCTGCACGAACGGGTCTGGGCGGCGGTCAGCGCCGCCGTTTCGAAGCCAGGCTGAGCGACACCGTCGCGCTCTTGATCGTGCTCGGCGGTCCCGCGCCGACACTCTGGGTGACCACCAGGCGCGCCTTCAGCTTTCGATGTGTCGCGAGCAGTTGCCTGCCGCGGACGTTGAGGCTCACCGTGACGGCGCGCTGCTGCCCGCCGCTCAGCGTCACCGACGTCTGGCCGATCGTCACCGTCCGGTGCGCCGCCTTCGGCCGGCGCGCGGCGCGCGCGGCGACCGCCGTGACGTGGCCCGACACGATCGTCTCGGTCACCGACAGCGCCGCCGTGAGCTGACAGGAGCCCGCGGCGGAGCCATCGCACGAGAGCGTGACGCTGACCGCGCCGCCACCGCCCACGCTCGCCGCGCCGGCGGATGCACTCGCCTGCGCGGCGGTCGTCGCGGGCGGCGGCTGCGTGCTGGGGGTCGCGCTCATCACATAGCCGATCGCGAGCATCGGCTGGCCGCTGTCGGCGGTTGTGCTCGCACCCTGCGGCAGCAGGCTCGCGCCGGCGCCGCCGCCACCGCCACCGCCCCAAACCGACGGAGCGCTGAGGCCCCCGCTCCAGGCGCCGCCGCCACC
>DATNHQ010000058.1:0-14623 GCA_035604915.1 Solirubrobacteraceae bacterium | reverse complement strand
CGGCCGTCGCGGCCGGCGCCGGCGGCCGCCACTGTTCGAGGCCGGCGAGAGCGAGCGTCGCCAGCATCGTCTCCGCGTGCTGGCGCTCGTGGCGCGCGACCATCTCGACGAGCGGGTGAGCGCCGCGCAGCCCGAGCCCGGCGATGCGCTCGCGCACCTCCTCGAGGTAGCGCTCGGCATCCGTCCTGCGCAGGTAGGGCAGCTCGCCGCGGCGCGAGCGAGGCGTCTCGAAGGCGTCGTAGACCTCGGCGAGCTCGGCGTGCAGGAGCGGCAGGCCGCCGAGGCGGTGCGCCAGCCAGAGATCCTCGAAGCTCGCAATGTGGCCGAGGTCCCACACGAGCGGGCTCATCAGCGGCGAATGGACGCGCTCCAGATCCTCGTCAGATACCGCCGCGACGAGCGCCAGCGTCTGTGCGCGCGCCTCCGCAAGGCTGCTGAGCTCGAGAACGGTCATGCGCTGCGCATATGGTAGTCAGCCACCCGCGGCGGCCGCCCGGGGCGCGCTAGGAGCGCTAGTCGAGGGCGCGCAGGACCCGCCGTTCGTGCTCGTGGCCGAGCACGCCGATCGCGCCGGGGGCGATCACGAAGAGGGCTCCAAAGGCCGGCGCCAGCCCCAGCCAGCGGGCGGTCAGCACGCGCAGAAGGTGCCCGTGGGAGAACACGAGCACGTCGCCCGCCGCCGGCAACGCCGCCAGCACGGCGTCGGCGCGCGCGCCGACCGCCTCGACGTTCTCACCGCCGGGGCAGCCGTCGCGCCAGATGTCCCAGCCCGGCGCCCGCTCGCGGATCTGCGCGGTGGTCAGACCCTCGTAGGCGCCGTAGTCCCATTCCGCCAGCTCGGGGCGCTCGAGCGGCTCGAAGCCCAGCAGCCGCGCCGTCTCGAGCGCGCGCTCGCGCGGGCTGCTCCAGACGGCGGCGAAGTCGCGGCGCTCGAGCCGGCCGCGCAGGCTGAGCGCCTTCGCGCGGCCGGCCTCGTTCAGCGCCAGGTCGGTGCGGCCGGTGTGCTGGCCACTGAGCGTCCAGTCGGTGTCCGCGTGGCGGACGACCACGAGCTCGCCGCTCACGCGTCGGCCAGCGCGGCGGCGTCGGCGATCACCGTCAGTCGCTCACGCTCGAGCAGGCTCGCGGGCACCGCCGGGTCGGCCTCGCCGAGCGCTCGCGCGAGCGCATGTGCCTTCGCGGCGCCGGTGGCGAGCAGGATCGTCGAGCGCGCGGCGCGCAGCACCTCGAGGCTCAGCGAGACGCGGTCCGGCGGGGGCTTGGGGGCGTCGTGGACAGCCACGCAGACGGCGCCTGAGGCATCGAGCGCGGGGTGGTGGGGAAACAGCGATGCGGTGTGCCCGTCCTCGCCGATCCCGAGCAGCACGATGTCGAGGACAGGCGCGCCGCCGTCGCCGCCCACCCGCTCGCGCAGCAGCTCGGCGTAGGCCGCGGCCGCGCGCTCGGCGCCGAGCTCGCCCTCGATGCGGTGCACGAGCGCCCCCGGGGCGTGGTCGAGCAGCGTCCGCTCGGCCATCAGGTAGTTCGACTGCGGGTCCTCGGGGCCCACGCAGCGCTCATCGCCGAACCACAGCTCGATCCCCTCCCAGCGCGGCAGGCGCAGCGCGCGGTAGGCGCCGGCGGGCGTCGTGCCGCCGGAGAGCGCGAGATGCGCGCTCGCGCGCGAGGTCAACGTCGAGGAGAGCAGCTCGGCGAGCATCTGTGCGGCGCGGGCGGCGACGGCCTCGCCGTCGGCGGCGCGGATCACCGACGGCGCGCTCACGTGAGCATCCCGGCGGCGGCGTCGAGCGCGTCGCGGTAGGTCGGGTCGCGCAGCAGCGACTGGCGGATGCCCTCGCCGAGGATGCCGCCCTCGCCGCGCGAGGCCCCGAGCAGCTTCCAGCTGCGCTCCGAGCCGCCGCCGTCGCGGCGCCGGGCGGTCAGACCGCCGGGGCCGCGGTCGAGCGACAGCTCGCTGCCGTCGCGGAAGCCGATCGTGATGCCGCCGAGGCCGGGCACATCCTGGGGGACCGACTCGAGCATCACGCCGACCTCGCCCATCGCGCCGATCGCGCGGCCGTGGCCGTCACGCGTGAGCTGGCCCTGAGGCCAGCCCAGGCGCGAGGTCAGCCAGCCGCACAAAAGCAGCGCCGACGCGCCCGACTCGGCGACGTTACGGATGCGGATCTGCGCGATCTCGCCGAGCAGCACCCGACGCTTCGGCTGGTTGAAGAGCGTCGCGATACGCTCGCGCCACGGCGTCGAGCGCAGCCAGGCGAGATCCACGACGTAGCGTTCGGCGAGCAGACGCTGGGCGCGCCGCAGCGCGCCGGCGACATCGGGGTCCTCGGCGGAGTCGAGCAGCACGCACTGCGAGATGCCGCGGAGCGCGTCCACCGCCTGCCAGTGGCCGTGAGGAGCCCAGACGAGTGTCGTCAGGTCGGTGATCACGAGCGGGTCCACGATCGACTCGAGGTGTTCGAGGTGCCCGGGGCCGAGGTCGAGGATGACCGTCTCGTGCGTCAGCACGTGCTCGCCTGTCGCGGGCGTCGCGTCGGCGGCAACCGCCGCGACGGCGTCGATCGTCCGCCGCCCTTCGCTGACCGCGCAGACGATCGTGCGCGAGGCGTGGTAGCGGCCGACGCGGCGCAGTCGGTTGGCGATCTCGCCGCGCCACTGGCGCTCGACGATGCAGACCAGGTTGAGCACGCGCGCCGGGACGTAGCCGTCGCTCTCGCTGTGGCGCTCGATCAGGAGCTCTCGCAGCGCCGCCTCGATTGCGGCCGGCGTCGTGTCCTCGGCCGCCCAGACGGTGTCGTTTGTGGCGGGCACCGCCGCCGCCTCACGCGCTCCGGCGCACGAGGGCGCGCCCGCCGGTCAGATCGCCCGCCACTGGTGTCCCTCGAGCAGCAGCGCCTGCGCCTCCGCCGGGCCCTGGCTGCCGGCCTCGTATTGCGGCAGCGCCGCGCTGGCGCCCGACCAGGCGGAGACGATCGGGTCGCAGATCCGCCACTGCGCCTCGACCTCGTCGTTGCGCGTGAAGAGCGTCGCCTCACCGCGCATCGCGTCGAGGATCAGCCGCTCGTAGGCCTCCGGCGACTGCGACAGGAACGCCGTGCCGTAGAGGAACTCCATGTTCACGGGGCGGATCCGCATGCGCGGGCCCGGGATCTTCGCGCCGAGCGACAGCGAGACGCCCTCGTTGGGCTGGATCGTCATCACCAGCTGGTTGGGGCGCACGCCGAGCGAGCCCTCCTGCTCGAAGGCGAGATGGGGGACGGGGCGCAGCGTGACCGCGATCTCGGTGATCTTGCGCGCGAGGCGCTTGCCGGTGCGCAGGTAGAAGGGCACGCCCGCCCAGCGCCAGTTGTCGACCAGCAGGCGAAGCGCGGCGAAGGTCTCGGTGTGCGAGTCCTCCGGCACGCCCTCCTCCTCGCGGTAGCCGACGACCGGCCGGCCGCCGCTGACGCCGGGGCCGTACTGCCCGCGCACGCTGATCTGGTCGATCTCCTCGCTGCGCGGCGTGCGAATCGCATGCAGCACCTTGACCTTCTCGTCGCGGACATCGTCGGCGGAGAAGGTGACCGGCGGCTCCATGCACAGCAGCGTCAGCAGCTGCATCATGTGGTTCTCGACGAGGTCGCGCAGGGCGCCGGCATGGTCGTAGTAGCCGGCGCGGCTCTCGATGCCGATGTCCTCGGCCGCGGTGATCTGCACGTTGGCGATGTAGTTGCGGTTCCACAGCGGCTCGAACATGCCGTTGGCAAAGCGGAACGCGAGCATGTTCTGCACGGTCTCCTTGCCGAGGTAGTGGTCGATCCGGAAGACCTGGCTCTCCGTGAACACCGACAGGACCTCGGCATTGAGCTGGCGCGCCTCCGCGAGTGACGTCCCGAACGGCTTCTCGATGATCGCCCGCACGTCGAACTCCTGCGACTGTGCCAGCCCTGCCGCGCCGAGCGCGCCGACGATCACCGAGAAATACTCGGGGGCGGTCGACAGGTAGAAGACGCGCGACATCGGCTCGCCGGCGGCGGCGCCGAGCTCCTCGAGCGCCGCCGACAACGTCGCGTAGGTCTCGGCGTCGCCGAAGCCTCCCGATACGTAGCGCAGCTCCGACAACAGGCCGCTCAGCACGCTCTCGTCCGGCGGCGTGCGCGAGAAGCGGCGGATCGACTCGGCAGCGATCTCGCGGTAGGCCTCGTGCGTCAGCTCGCCGCGCGAGACGCCGATCAGGTTGAAGAAGCCCGGCAGCGCCCCCTCGTGGGCGAGGTTGTAGATCGCCGGCAGCAGCTTGCGACGCGCGAGGTCGCCGGTCGCCCCGAAGATGACGAGGTTGGTCGGCGCCACCGGCAGCCGCTCGAGGCCCTGCGCGAGCGGGTTGGGGCCGATGCCGGTCAGCGTCACGACCCGCTCGGCTTGACGGCATGGCCGCCGAACTGGTTGCGGAGCGCCGCCAGCACGCGGGCGCTGTAGTCGCCCAGCTCGCGCGAGTAGAAGCGGCTGTTGAGGGCGGCGCTGAGCGCCGGCGTCGGCACGCCGTGCTCGATCGCATCCTCGAGCGTCCAGCGCCCCTCGCCGGAGTCCTCGACCCATCCCTCGAGCCCGCGCAGTTCGTTGCCGTCGGCCTCGAACGCGCGCGCCGCCAGCTCGCACAGCCACGAGCGGATCACCGAGCCCTGGTTCCACAGGTGCGCGATCTTGGCGTTGTCGAGGTCGAACTCGGACTGCTGGAACAGCTCGAAGCCCTCGGCGTAGGCCTGCATCAGCCCGTACTCGATCGCGTTGTGGACCATCTTCACGTAGTGGCCGGCGCCGCTCGGCCCGAAGTGATGCCAGCCGCGCGGCCCGATCGCGGCGACGGCGTCGGGCGCCGTCGGAGGGGCGAGCACATCGAGGATCGGCGCGAGCCGGTGCACAGCCTTCGCCGGGCCGCCGACCATCATGCAGTAGCCGACCTCGAGACCCCAGACGCCGCCCGAGGTGCCGACGTCGATGTAGTTGATCTTGGCCTTGCGCGCCAGCGCCGCGCGCTGCTTGTCGTCGGTCCAGCGTGAGTTGCCGCCGTCGACGATCGTGTCATCTGCTGACATCAGCTTGACCAGCGCCGCGACCGTCTTCTGCGTCGGCTCCCCGGCGGGAACCATGATCCACACCGTGCGCGGCGGCTCCAGCGCCTTGACCAGCTCGCGCAGCGTGGACGCGCCCTTCGCGCCGGTGCGCTTCGCGCGGGCAACCGCCTTGGCGTCGAAGTCGAAGGCGACAACCTCGTGATCTGAGTCGCGGCGGATGCGCGCGACCATGTTGCCGCCCATCTTGCCGAGCCCGACGAAGCCGATCTGCATCAGAGCATCTCCTTGATCGCGTCGTGGAGTTCTCGCAGCGCCACCGCCGGGTCCCCCTGCAGGCGCAGGATCTCGGCCGGCAGGCCGTGCGAGCGAAGCGTCTGGAGGTCGCCGAGCGCCTGGGCGGTCTTGAGCTTGCGGAACGAGTAAGCGGCTCCCGGGATCTCGATGTCCGGCCCCTGATCCGCGATCAGCGAAAGGAAACGCCCGACCGGAGCGCCACCCTTGTGCAGCTGACCGGTGGAATGCAGGAAGCGCGGGCCGTACCCGAACGTTGTCGCGCACTTCGTCTTCGCAGCGAGCGTGGCCCGCAACGCGGAGACCTCCTCGTCGAACTCCAGCGAGGGCGCGAGGTAGCCCATCACGGCGATGTAGGAGCCCTCGGCGCCGCCGCCCAGCAGCTCGCGCAGGGCGGCCGCGTCGGCGAAGGCGACGTCGGGCAGCTCGCCCGAGGCGAGCACCTTCTTGGTGGCGTCCTTGGCCTCGGCGACGTTGGGCTGGTCAAACGGGTTGATCCCGAGCACCCAGCCGGCCACCGCCGTCGCGAACTCGGCGACGAAGAACAGGCGGCCGAGGTCCTCGCTGCCGTGCAGCGAGAGCGTGAAGGTCGGATGGCCGGCCGCGCCGAGCGCCTCGATCCGCGCGTCGGTGTCGGCGTCGGGGCGCCCGTCGTCGCGCAGCTGCACGAACACGCGGTCGTGGCCGTAGGCGTCAGGGTGAAGCAGCGGCTCATCCGCCACCGGCAGGATCCCGCGGCCGTGCTTGCCGGTGCTCTCGGCCACCAGCTGTTCGACCCACAGCCCGAAGCTCGAAACCGGCTCGCCGACGACGAACGTGAGCTTGTCGCGGCCCTGGTGCGCGAGCTCGCCCAGCGCGAGCCCGAGCCACAGCCCGGGGTTGCTCTGGGTGCGTTCGAAGTGCGCGCATTCCTGCTCGGCGAGCTCCGCGCGCTCGAGCAGCGCGTGCACCGGCGCGCCGATCAGCGCCGCCGGCACGAGCCCGAACAGCGACAGCGCCGAGTAGCGGCCGCCGATGTTGGGGTCGTTCTCGAAGCAGGCGCGGAAGCCGTGCTCGCGTGCGAGGTCGAGCAGCGAGCTGCCCGGGTCGGTGATCGCGACGAAGCGGCTGCCGTCGCCCACGAGCGCGTGGAAGTGCTCGAACAGCGAGAGCGTCTCGATCGTCCCGCCCGACTTGGTCGAGACGACGAACAGCGTTCGCGCCAGATCGATCTGCTCGGTCACGGCGAGGATCGCCGCGGGGTCGGTCGAGTCGAGCACGTGCAGCGCGAGCGCGTCGGGGGCGGCGCCGAAGGTGCGCCAGAGCACCTCGGGTGCGAGGCTCGAGCCGCCCATGCCCAGCAGCACGGCGTCGGTCAGGCCCTCGGCGGCGCAGCCGCGGGCGAACGCCACGAGCTCGTCGGCGCGCTCGAGCATCGCTTCGGAGATCGTCAACCAGCCGAGGCGGTCGCCGATCTCGGCGACGCCGGGTCCGCCCCACAGCGACTCATCCTTGGCCCAGACGCGGCGGGCGATGCGCTGCTCGACGGCGGTCGCGACGCGCGCGGCGATCGCCGCCGAGAGCTGCGCGTCGATCGTCGCCGCGATCGCCGCAGGGCGCCCGGTCAGGACCATCTGGCGGGCGCTCTCGATCCCGGCCAGCAGCTTGCTCATCGGCGTCACGAACGCCTCGATGCCCTCCCTCAGCAGCGTCTCGGTGACGTCGTCCATGTCGATCCCCGCGTCGGCGAGGGCCGCCAGCGCCGGCGCCGCGTCGGCCTGGGCGGTTCCCGGCACGATCGTGGCGCGCTCGGCCGCCGCCAGCAGCGTCTTCATCGGCATCGTGTTGACGGTGTCGGGAGCGACGAGGCCGTCGACGTACATCGTCTCGGGGTAGGCGGGGTTCTTGACGCCGGTCGAGGCCCACAGCGGACGCTGGACCAGCGCTCCGCGCCCCGCCAGCGCGGCGAAGCGCTCGCCGCGGAAGATCTGCTCGAAGCGCGCGTAGGCGGCGCGGGCGTTGGCCAGTGCGGCCGTGCCGGCGAGGTCGTCGCGGCCGATCGCCACGAGGCGCTTGTCGACCTCGGTGTCGACGCGCGAGACGAAGAAGCTCGCGACCGAGTGCACCGCGAGCGTCAGCCCCTCGGCGGCGCGCCGTTCGAGGCCGCGGATGTAGGCCTCCGCGACGGCGACGTAGCTCTCGATCGCGAACAGCAGGGTGACGTTGACGTTGATCCCCTCGTAGATCGCCTGCTCGATCGCGGGCACGCCCTCCGTCGTGCCCGGGATCTTGATCATCACGTTGGGGCGGTCGAGCCGCCGCCAGTACTCGCGGGCCTGCGCGAGCGTGGCGTCGGTGTCATGGGCGAGCGTGGGCATCACCTCGAAGGAGACGAAGCCGTCGCCGAACTCGTCGTAGACGCTGCGCAGGGTGTCGGCGGCATCCTGCACGTCGGCGATCGCGAGGCGCTCGTAGAGCGCGACCGCGTCGAGGCCCTCGTGGGCGAGCTCGGCGATCGCCTCGTCGTAGTCGTCGGAGCCGAGGATCGCCTGCTCGAAGATCGTCGGGTTGGAGGTGACGCCGCGCAGCGAGCACTCGTCGCGCAGCCGCGCCAGCTCGCCGCTGGTGATCAGGCCGCGGCGGATCTGGTCGAGCCACGGGGCGGTGCCGGCCGCGACGAGCGCGGCGAGGTTGGCGCTGGCGGTACGGGGTGCGCTTGCCAATCTGTCCTCCTCAGTGTCCAACGGCAGGCCCGAGCAATGCTCGCGCCTGCTCGACGATTGCCCCCGTGGTGATCCCGAAATGCTCGTACACCGCCGCCTCCGGCCCGGAGGCGCCGAAGCTGCGCATCGCGATGATCGCTCCGCGCTCACCGACCCAGCGGTCCCAGCCGAACGGGCTCGCCGCCTCGACCGCGATCCGCGCGGTCCCGGCCGGCCCCAGCACGCGCTCGCGCTCCGCACGCGGCTGGGACTCGAAACGGTCCATGCAGGGCATGCTGACGACGCGCACCGCGGTGCCAGCGGCCGCCAGCTCGTCGGCGGCCGCGACGCACAGCCCGACCTCCGAGCCGCTCGCGATCAGCACCAGCTCGGGCTCGCCGTTGCACTCGCGCAGCACGTAGGCGCCGCGCTCGATCGCGTCGAGCGGCACCAGCTCCGCCTCCAGCACGACCAGCGACTGGCGTGAGAGCGCGAGCACGGTTGGGGTCTCGGTCGCGCTCAGCGCGAAGCTCCAGGCGAGCGCCGTCTCGTGCGCGTCCGCGGGCCTCACCACGTTGATGTTCGGGGTCGCCCGCAGCGCCGCTAGCTGCTCGATCGGCTGGTGCGTCGGGCCGTCCTCACCGACGCCGATCGAGTCGTGCGTGTAGCAGAAGATGCTCGGGATCCGCATCAGCGCCGCCAGCCGGATCGCCCCCTTCATGTAGTCGGAGAAGACCAGGAAGGTCGCGCCGAAGGCGCGGAAGCCAGACAGCACGAGGCCGTTGACGATCGCGCCCATCGCGTGTTCGCGGATGCCGAAGTGGAGGTTGCGCCCGCCGTAGGAGCCGCGCTCGACACCACCCTCGCCCATCAGCGTCAGCGTCGAGGGCGCGAGGTCGGCGGAGCCGCCGATCAGAGCGTGCGGCACGATCTCGGCGGCGACCTGGAGGACCTCCTGGGAGGCCTTGCGCGTCGCGATCTTGGTGCCCGCCTCGAAGCGCCGCAGGAAGCCTGCAGGCAGCGGCGGCACGCGCCGCTCGAAGATCGCCTCGAGCTCGCCCGCGAGCTCCGGGAAGGCGGCGCGGTAGCCGGCGAAGCGCTCGTTCCACTCCGCCTCGGCCGCCTCGCCGACCCCGATCGTCGCCCGGAAGTGCGCGAGCGCCTCCGCCGGCACGTGGAACGCAGGCTCAAGCGGCCAGCCGTAGCCCTCCTTGGTCAGGCGAACCTCCTCCTCGCCGAGCGGCGAGCCGTGCGCGCCGGCCGTGTCCTGCTTGTGCGGCGCGCCGAACGCGATGTGGGTGCGGCAGATGATCAGCGAGGGGCGATCGGCGACCGCGATCGCCGCCCGCGCGGCCGCTTCCAGCGCTGCCACCGAGATGTCCTCGCCGACGTGGCGGACATGCCAGCCGTAGGCCTCGTAACGAGCGCCGACGTCCTCGCTGAAGGCCAGTGCGGTGTCACCCTCGATCGAGATGTGGTTGTCGTCGTAGAAGGCGATCAGGCGGCCCAGCCCGAGGTGGCCCGCCAGCGAGCTCGCCTCGCCGGAGATGCCCTCCTCGAGGTCGCCGTCGGAGACGATCGTGAAGGTGTGGTGGTCGATGATCTCGTGGCCGTCGCGATTGAAGCGCGCCGCCAGCATGCGCTCGGCCAGCGCCAGCCCGACCGAAGTCGAGATGCCCTGGCCGAGCGGCCCCGTCGTCGCCTCGATGCCCGCCGCGTGCCCGTACTCGGGGTGCCCGGCGCAGGGCGATCCGATCTGGCGGAAGTTCTCGAGGTCCTCGAGCTCGAGGCCGTAGCCGCACAGGTAGAGCGAGGCGTAGAGCAGCATCGAGGCGTGCCCGCAGGAGAGCACGAAACGGTCGCGGTTGGGCCAGTTCGCGTTGGCCGGGTTGTGGCGCATGACCCGCGTGTAGAGGGTGTAGGCGAGCGGCGCGAGCGCCATCGGCGTGCCCGGATGGCCGGAGTTGGCCTTCTGCACCGCGTCCATCGCGAGCGTGCGGATCGTGTTGATGCAGAGCTCGTCTATCTCTGTTGCGGGCGGGGCTGCGCTCATCTGGCTTCTCCGTTCTGGCTTTTCAGTTCGCTGCGGGCGAGCAGCGCCGCGCCGCGCACGCCCGCCTGCGGCCCCGATCGGGCGATGCGGATCTCCGTCGCGGTGCCGACGCCGGGGAGCACGTATTCCAGAGCGGCCGCGCGGAGCGGCCCAAGCAGCAGCTCGCCAGCTGACGATACGCCACCGCCGATGGCCACGACCTCAGGGTCGAAGGTGTTGATCGCATTCGCGACCCCGATGCCCAATCGCCGCCCGAGCGTGGCCACGCAGGCGATCGCGACCTCGTCGCCGGCCTTCGCCGCCGCCACCGCGTCGGGCCCCGCCACCTTCCCTGCCGCCGCCAGCGCGCGCCCGAGTGCCGAGTCGGGGTGCGCCGCCGCCGCCGCCCGCGCGATCCGGTCCAGCACATGCCCGGCGGCGAGCGACTCGAGCGAGCCGGGCTGGGGGAAGCCGGTCGCCGCCGGCATGTCCTCGTCGATCGCGATCAGCGTGTGGCCGACCTCGCCGGCGGCGCCGGTCGCACCGCGGTAGGAGCGCCCGTCGATCACGATGCCGCCGCCGACGCCGGTGCCGACGGTGAACATGAAGAGGCTTCGCACGTCGAGGCGGCCCTGATCGTCGTGAGCCTCGGCGAGCGCCGCGACCGTCGCGTCGTTGTCGACGAACACGGGGATGCCGAGCCGCTCGCTCATCAGCCCGCGCAGCGGCACGTCCTGCAGCGGCACGTTGACTGAGGTGCGGGCGCGGCCGGTCGCGAACTCCACGACCGACGGGATCCCGATCCCGACCGCCGCAGCCGACTCGCCGGCGGACACCTCGCCGATCTGGGACACGATCTGCGCGATCAGCGCCTCCGCGCCGGTGCGGTCGGTCGGGCGTACCAACGGCGCTCCGACGACGCCGCCGCGCATCGTCGCGACGGAGGTCTTGGTGCCGCCCACGTCGACGCCGATCACGGTGCGCTCGGAGCTCATCGCGCGCAAGCTATCAGCCCTCCTGCCGGCCGCTGTCAACGTCCCGCGCGGGCCGTATAGGCTGCCGCAATGACGGAGCGCCCGAGCACGACGCCGCCCGATCGCAACCTCGCGCTCGAACTGGTCCGCGTGACCGAGGCCGCCGCGCTGGGGGCCTCGCGGCTGATCGGCCGCGGCGACAAGGAGGCCGCCGACCAGGCGGCGGTCGATGCGATGCGCCACATGCTCGACAGCGTCCACATGGACGGCGTCGTCGTGATCGGCGAGGGCGAGAAGGACGAGGCGCCGATGCTCTTCAACGGCGAGCGCATCGGCGACGGCAGCCCGCCCGCGGTCGACATCGCCGTCGACCCGCTCGAGGGCACGACACTGACTGCGCGTGGGATGCCCAGCGCGCTGTCGGTGATCGCGCTGTCTCCGCGCGGCACGATGTTCGACCCCGGCCCGTGCGTGTACATGGAGAAGATCGCCGGCGCCGGCGAGATCGCGGACCTGCTCGACCTCGATCGCCCGCTCGGCGAGACGATCGAGCTGATCGCGACGCGCAAGCGCATCCCCGTCGCCGACGTGATGGTCGTGATGCTCGACCGCCCGCGGCACGCGCAGGCGCTCGCGGCGATCCACGCCGCCGGAGCGCGCGTGCGGCTGATCAGCGACGGCGACGTCTCGGCGGCGCTGCTCGCCTGCGGCGAGGGCGGGCCGGTCGATCTGCTGTGGGGCATCGGCGGCACCCCCGAGGGGGTCATCTCGGCGGCCGCGATCAAGTGCATCGGCGGCCAGCTGCTCGGCCGCCTGTGGCCGCGCGACGACGCCGAACGCCAGGCCGCGCTCGACGCCGGCTACGACCTCGAGCGGGTGCTCGACTGCGACGACCTCGTCGCCGGCGACGACTGCTTCTTCTCGGCCACCGGCGTCACCGACGGCGACGTCCTCCAGGGCGTGCGCTACCAGGGCGCGACGGGGGCCAGCACCGAATCGCTGGTGATGCGCTCGCGCTCGGGCACGGTGCGGCGCATCCACGCGCGCCACGACCGCGCCAAGCTCCGCAGCTACTGAGTCTTCCGCGGCTGCTGAGTCTCCGCAGCTACAGAGTCCGCGGAAGGCCCACTCTCACTACCGGGTCGGCATCTGCGTAGCGCCGCGGCGAAAGCGACCGGTGCGCGACTGCGCGAGATCGAGGCGCGCGAGCGAGCGCAGGAAGCCGTGGGTCACGAGCACGTGGATCGCCGACTGGGTGCTCGCATACAGCCCCGGCCCGAGCACGTTGGCGATCGCCGGGTAGAAGCTCAGCACCGCCACCTCGACATGGATCGCCTGGTAGCCCTGGCGCGGCGAGTCGAGCCGGCGCACATCGATCTGCAGGAAGCCGCCGCGGCGGTTCTGGCGGTGAGAGACCAGCGCGCCGCCGCGAATCTGCCAGCGCACGACGCCGCGGTCGGAGTCCAGCTCGTACTGGGGCGGGTCGAAGCGGATCAGCACGAACGGCCGGCAGACGAGCACCACGCAGCGCTCGTGCTCGGCGTAGCGCACCCGGATCAGCCCGAGCGAGCAGCGCTCGAGAAAGCGCCAGTAGGTCCGCGCCAGGCGCTCGAGCATCTCCGGCGACCACAGCTCGATCAGCTCGGAGGTGGGAATCGAGAGCTCCGCCGCCTGGACCGAGCGCGCGGCGCCGTCGGCGTTGATCGTCGGCGCCCCCTCGATGTCGACGATGCGGATCTCGGCAGGCAGCCGCGCCCGCCGGCGCACGACGAACGCCCAGACTGCGGCCAGCAGGCCGACGAGCGGCGCGAGGATCAGCCCCATCGCGTGCGGATGCTGCCAGCTGCGCGGCGCGCCCGTGTGCTTTGCGGGGGCGCTCAGCTGCTCGGGGCGCTGGCGCCGCCGTCGAGCGTGGGGCCGCTGGAGCCGGTGACGCCGCTCGCGGGCGCAGGGCTCGCGGGCGCAATCAGGTTGGTCGGCGCGATCAGCGGCCCGCCCAGCGAGAGCATCTCCACGGTCGAGGTCTCGGTCATGCCGAGCTCCGTCGCGGTCGCGCTGGTGAGGTCCAGGGTGGCGTTGTTGGCGTAGGGGCCGCGGTCGATCACCGGCACCGTCACCGTCTGGCCGTTGTAGCTGACCGACACCGGTGTGCCGCACGGGAGCGTGCGGTCGGCGACGCCGAGGATCGTGCGCGTCAGCGTCTCGCCGCAGGCCGTGTGGTTGCCGTAGAGGCCGGGGCCGTACCAGGTCGCGATGACCGCTCGGTAGACCGAGAGGGTCACCTGCGGGGTGGCCGTGACCGAGCTCGTCGAGGCCACGCCGGCGCTGACCACGCGCAGCACCAGCTGACCGGCGCGGCTGGCCCGCCACGCGATCGTGAAGCTGCCGTTGGCGGCGGCGACGGCGATCGCCACCGTCGTCCACGAGCCCTTCGCCTGGCGCACCTGCAGCCACAGGCCGTGGCCGGCGGCGACCGTGGGGACCGCGCCGGTCACGACCGCGACCTGGCGCTCGAGCACCGTCGACGGGGTCACCGCAAGCGCCCCGGCGGTCGCGGTCGGCGCCGGAACGCTCGGGGCGGCGGTCGGCGCGGCGGTGGCGCCCGCCGGGGCGGCGGTGCCGCCGGTGGCCGCGCCCGCCGGCGCAGGCAGCGCGAAGACACCGGCACACAGGCCGGGTACCGCCCACCAGATCGCTTTACGCGCGCGCAACATGTAGCTCACCTGCCCGGTACCGTCGCCTACGGGGTGAGCTGTCGGGCTCGCGCTGCCTGCGCTACAACCGTGCAACGGTTGATTCGCCCCAGCGGAGATGCTCTCCGCAATGGTTCCCCCGCCCATCCTGCGCGGACGCAGCATGGCTCGGCGTGGTGACCGCGAGTATATACGCGCGGATTACGGCATGGCGATTTCGCCGCGCCGCGGCCCTGGCGCTCTTATTCGCCGCCTCGACGTTAAATCCTCCGAGACTTTGGAAACCTGAAACATTCGCCTGCGTTATGGGTAGTACAGATGCGAAACCCTCAAGCGAAATGCCCCGGCGGACGTTGACTACACATTGACTACACAAAGTAAAGCGCGTAGAATCCAGAAAGACGCTCGAGCGGCACCATCGTGCGGGGACGCCCGCCCGCACAGTGTTCGTGCGCCTTCTCAGGTAATCGCGGACGGCTGGCCCCCGAGGCTCGCTAGTCTGCGCGACGGAAACGGAACCAAATGTCAGTAGCGGAACTGCAGGAGCTCGAAGAAGTCAAGGGACTGCTAGCCAAGGGCCAGCAGGTCGGCGTGCTCAGCTACGCCGAGATTCAGGGGGCGGTCTCCGAGCTCGACATGGACGAAGCCGACATGGAGGAGCTGCACGGCTTCCTCGAGCGGTCCGAGATCGAGCTCGTCGAGGACATCGACCCGGCCACGGCGGCCGGCTCGGAGGTCGAGCGCGCGCCCGACCGGCGCGGCCGGCGCAAGGCGCGCACGGCAATCGACCTCAAGCCGGACATGACGACCGACTCGCTGCAGCTGTTCCTCAAGGACATCGGCAAGGTGCGCCTGCTGACCGCGCAGGAGGAGGTCGATCTCGCTAAGCGTATCGAGCGCG
>DATNHQ010000057.1:0-7103 GCA_035604915.1 Solirubrobacteraceae bacterium | reverse complement strand
GAGCGCGCGGGCGGCCGCCTCGACCAGCGCCGGCGTGGTCGGCCGCTGTGTCCCGTGCGCGTCGACCACGGTGAGCACCACCGGCAGCCATGGCTCCTCGCCGGCGACGGCGAGCGCGACCGCCTCGGCCTGCAGGCCGTCGCAGAGCGCCTGCAGCACGACCGCGAGCCCTTCGCTGAGCGGCACCGGGCCGGCGAGCGTCTCGAGCACCTCCTGGATCGTTTCGAGCACGCGGTTGCGCGCGGTCAGCTCGCCCAGCAGCCGCTCGCGCTCGATCGCGCTGGCGGCGTAGCCCGCGTAGAGGGTCACCAGCTCGAGCTCGTCGCGCGAGGGGTGGCCGAGCTTGTCACGGAAGACGCTGATCACGCCGGCGATGCCGTTTGAGCCGATCACCGGCACCGCCCAGGAGCTTGCGATGCGGGCGTCGAGCGCCAGCACGCGCCACGGCCCCCAGGCGGCGCTGGCGCGAACGTCGGGATCGACGACGGTCTCCTCGGCCGCGGCGGCGAGCCCGACCGGGCCGCCGTCCGGCCCGAGCGGCAGCTTCGACCATGCCTCTTTGAGCGCGTCCGGCAGGCCCATCTCGGCGGCGGCGTGCAGTTGCGACTCCTCGATCAGGTGGATGCACAGCCGCTCGGCGCCGAGCGCCCCGGCGAGCGCCGAGGTGATCAGCGGCAGGCTCGATGAGGCATCCGCCGAGGCGAGGCGGTCGGCGAGGCCGTGTAGCCGGCTGAGCTGGCGCCGCGCCGAGGAGTCCGTCTGCTGGCCGGAGATCAGCGCGATCACGTCGTCGGGGTGCGACTCGGCGGGGTTGACCTCCGCGACCACGCGCCCGTGGCGCATCACGACGATGCGGTCGGCGAGCCGGAACATCTGGTCGATGTCGTGCGACACGAGCAGCACCGGCGTGCCGCTCTCGCGCACGTTGAGCGTCAGCCGCTCGACCTGGGCCTCCTCGTTGACGCCGAGCGACGCGGTCGGCTCGTCGAGGATCAACAGGCGCGGCTGCTCGCACATCGCGCGCGCGACCGCCAGCAGCTGGCGCTGGCCACCCGAGAGCGTGCTGACCGGGCGGGTCGTGTCGGGCAGCGGGATGCCCAGCGCCGCCAGCCGTTCGGCCGCCGCGCTTTGGAAGCGCGTTGTCGAGTGCAGCAGTCCCGGTGGCTCATGACCGAGCATCAGGTTGGCGGCGATGTCGAGGTTCTCGCACAGCGCGAGGTCCTGCCAGACGACGGCGACCCCGCGCCGGCCCACCGCCGCGGGGTTGGACGCGAGCGGCTCGCCGGCGAGCTGGATGCGGCCCTCGCTGGGCGTCACGTCACCGGCGATGCAGCGCACGAGCGTCGACTTGCCGGCGCCGTTCTCGCCGGCGAGCGCGACGAGCTCGCCGGCGCGGACGACCAGGTCGATCTGCTCGATCGCGCGGATCGGCCCGAAGTGCGCGCTCACCCCCTCGACGCGGAGCAGCTCTGTTTCGTCTGTGCCGGCGCCGTTTGGGCTCGGGCTAAGTGTCATATCGCATATTGTCGCGGAAGCGGGCGGTCTCCGGCGACGCTGCGCCGCGGGCGCCCAGCTTCGCGCGGGCGCGGGCCGATCGCGGGCCCGCGCGTCGCGACAGCGACCGCTTCAGCCTCAGGCGGGCGCGACGGGCTCGGGCCGCCGCGCGGCCGCGGCACGGAACGAGGCGGCGGCCTCCCTCCAGCCGACCAGGCGGCGCGCGTCCTCGTCCCAGAGCTTCAGGCGAGTCGCGCGCAGGCCGTCCCACATCGACAGCGTCGGCACGCTGTGGAAGATCGGATTCTCGTCGTGTGCGGCCTGGAGGTTGTAGTTGGGGATGCGCGCGTTGAGGTGGTGGACGTGGTGCAGCCCGATGTTGCCGGTGAAGAACTGCAGCACCTTCGGCAGCTTGAGATAGGAGCTGCCGCGCAGCGCCGCATCGGCGTAGGTCCACTGGCCGTTGCGCTCCCAGAAGGTGTCCTCGAACTGGTGCTGGACGTAGAACAGCCAGATCCCGGCCGCACCCGCGAGCAACGCCGCCGGCCCCTGGATCAGGAGGAAGTTCCGCCAGCCGAGCAGCCAGCAGGCGAGCCCGACGAGCACCGCCAGCGCAAGGTTGGTGAGATGGACGCTGCGGCGGATCCGCGGGCGGGCCGTGCGCGGCACGATCCGCGGGCCGAGGATCATCGCGAACAGCGGCCCGAGGCCAAACATCACGAGCGGGTTGCGGAACAGGCGGTAGCCGAGGCGCGCCCGCCAGGGCTTCGCGTGGTACTCGGCGACGGTCAGCGTCGGCACGTCGCCCTGCCCGCGACGGTCGAGGTCGGCCGCGGTGGCGTGGTGGACGGCGTGGTTGTGGCGCCAGTTCTGGAAGGGCGCGTAGACGAGCACGCCGAGGACGCTGCCGAGCCAGATGTTCGCGCGCTTGGACGGCAGGTAGGAGCCGTGCGCGCAGTCATGGAAGACGATGTAGGTGCGCAGCAGGAAGCCGGCGGCGAGCACGCCGATCGCGACCGTGAGCGCGTCGGAGACGCGCAGCGAGAAGTAGAGGGCGACGAGCAGTGCGAGGTAGGGGACCACCGATGTGAACAGCCCGGCGATGCTGCGGGTGAGGCTGGGAGTGGCGTAGGGGGCCAGGGCCTCGCTCCAGAAGGCGCCTCGCTCTCGGGTGTCCTGCTCGGGCGTGCTATCGGCGGATTCGCGGCCGGCGGATTGCTCGAGTGCGCTCGGCGCCGTCATCTCATTCAGGACCAATGGGCCCCTTTCTATGTTCCTGTGCGTACGCGCGCGAGGAGAAGCGTGCAGAGCGCGCGCCAGAACAAGCGTACACACCGGGCTCGTCGTCGTCCACCGGACGCCGCCTTCCGCTAACCGGACGCTCACGAAAGCGCTCCGGCGGGCTTGCCGCTTCTGTCACATAGACTCCCCTGATGCGCTCCGCGGCCCTCGAACCGGCGGTGGCGCGCGAGCTTGCGGGGCTGCTCGCGCCCGACCAGCTGATCACCCTGCCCGAGCAGCTGAGGACCTACGAGTGCGACGGCCTGACCGGCCGCCGCGTCGTGCCGGCGCTCGTCGTGCTGCCCCAGCGCAGCGAGGAGGTCCAGGCCGTCGTGCGCGCCTGCAACACGCACGCGGTCCCGTTCGTCGCGCGCGGCGCCGGCTCCGGGCTCTCGGGCGGCGCCGTTCCGGTCGCCGACGGCGTGGTGATCTCGCTCGCGCGGATGACGCGCGTGGTGAGCATCGACGTCGAGCGCGGCGAAATCGTCGTCGAGCCGGGCGTCGCCAACCTCGACGTCTCGCGCGCGGTCGCCGCGGAGGGCTTCTACTACGCGCCCGACCCCTCCTCCCAGCAGGTCTGCACGATCGGCGGCAACATCGCCGAGAACTCCGGCGGCGCGCACTGCCTGAAGTACGGCTTCACCGTCAACCACGTCCTCGCCGCGAAGGTCGTGCTGCCGGACGGGGAGCTCGCCGAGCTGTCGGTCTGGGACGAGGGCCCGGACCTGCTCGGGGCGTTCGTCGGCTCCGAGGGGACGCTCGGCATCGCCACGGAGCTGACGCTGCGGATCCTGCGCGCGCCGGCCGCGGTGCGCACGCTGCTGGCCGGCTTCGCCCACGCCGACGAGGCGGGCGAGGCGGTCTCGCGGATCATCGCCGACGGGATCACGCCGGCGGCGATCGAGATGATGGACGCGATCGCGATCGAGGCCGCGACGGCGGCGGTCGGGCAGGAGTATCCGCCCGGCTGCGACGCCGTGTTGATCGTCGAGATCGACGGCCCGCCTGAGCAGGTGCAGGACGACCTCGCCGCGGTCGAGCGGATCTGTGACGAAGGCGGCGCCCGCGAGCGCCACGTCGCCTCCGATCTCGCCGAGCGCGCCCTGATCTGGCGCGGGCGCAAGGCCGCCTTCGCGGCGATGGGGCGGATCAGCCCCGACTATTACGTCCAGGACGGCGTCGTGCCGCGGACCAAGCTGCCGGCGCTGCTGCGGCGGATCGAGGAGCTCTCGCGCGAGCGCGGGCTGCGCGTCGGCAACGTCTTCCACGCCGGCGACGGCAACCTCCACCCGCTCGTGCTCTACGACGGCAAGGTCGACGGCGAGGCGGCGCGCGCGCAGGAGCTGGCCGAGCAGATCCTCGAGGCGTGCGTCGACGCCGGCGGCTCGATCACCGGCGAGCACGGCGTCGGCACCGACAAGGCGTGCGCGATGCCGCTGATGTTCGGCAAGGACGACCTCGCGGCGATGGCGCGGCTGCGGGCGGCGTTCGACCCGCGCGGCCTCGCCAACCCCGGCAAGGTCTTCCCGACGCCGCGGTTGTGCGGCGAGATTCCCGGCCCCTACCGCGCGCACCCGCTCGAGCGCGCGGGCCTGATCGAGCGCTTCTGATGGCCCAGCCGGCGGGGGCGGGGATCGTCGAGTACGAGCCCGGGGACCTGACCGTGATCGTCGAGTCGGGGCTGCGCCTGAGCGAGCTGCGCCAGGCGCTCGAGCCCCACGGCCAGCGGCTGTCGCTCGACCCTCCCGGCGACCCCACGCTCGGGGAATGCCTGCTCGAGGATCTGTCGGGACCGCTGCGCCACCGGTTCGGCACGATGCGCGATTTGATCCTCGGCGTGACGGTCGTGCTCGGCGACGGCCTGCGCGCGAACTCGGGCGGCAAGGTGGTCAAGAACGTGGCCGGCTACGACCTCGGCAAGCTCTTCTGCGGCTCGCGCGGGCGGCTCGGGTCGGTCGAGCGCCTCGCGCTGCGGCTGCACCCGATCCCGCGCGCGGCCGCGACCGTGATCAGCTCTCACTCCCGCTGGCGCGAGCTGCACTTCTCGCAGCTGGTCCCGAGCGCCGTCGACATCGTCGGCGCGGAGCTGCACGTGCTCTTCGAGGGCTCGCCGCGGGCGGTCGACGCCCAGCTGTTGGCATTCGGCGGCGAGCGCGACGATCGCTGGGCGGCGGTCCGCGAGCTGCAGGCGACACTCGGCGTGCGCAGCCGCTGGGACGGCGAGGACGCGCCGCTTGTGCGGCCCGGGCCGCGCGTCGCCTACACGGCCGAGCCGGCCGAGACGCCCGCCCGCTGGAACCCGTTGGCCGAGCGCGTGATGGAGTCGATGTGGACGGCGAGCTGACGCCGGCGCTCGACCGCGAGCTGATCGCGGACTGCGTCCACTGCGGCTTCTGCCTGCCGACCTGCCCGACCTACGGCCTCTGGCACGAGGAGATGGACTCCCCGCGCGGGCGCATCCACCTGATGGACGCGCTCGCCGACGGCAGCCTCGAGCTGACCGACGCCGTCGCGGAGCACTTCGACCGCTGCCTGGGCTGCATGGCGTGCGTGACGGCCTGCCCGTCGGGAGTCCGCTACGACCGCCTGATCGAGCAGACCCGCGCGCTCGTCGAGCGCGAGCACCGCCGCCCGCTGGCGCAACGGCTGCTGCGCGCCGCGATCTTCGGCGTGCTCCCCCACCGCCGCCGCCTGCGCGTCGCGCTGGCGCTGCGCGCGCTGCCGGCGCCGCCGCCGCTGCGGGCGCTCAAGCGCCTCGCGCCGCCGTGGTCCTCGTCGGCCTGGCCGCCCGTCCACCTGCCGGGTGGCGGCCCCCGCGTCGCACTGCTCGCCGGCTGCGTGCAGAGCGTCGTCTTCGGCGACGTCAACGCCGCCACCGCGCGGGTCCTCGCGGCCGACGACTTCGACGTCCACGTCCCCCGCGCACAGCAGTGCTGCGGGGCGCTCCACGCCCATGCCGGCCGCCCGCAGGAGGGCGTGGCGCGCACGCGCGCGCTCGCCGGCGCGCTCTCCGGCTACGACCACATCGTCACCAACGCGGCCGGCTGCGGCTCGCATCTCAAGGACCACGGGATCGAGAACGCGGTCGACATCTCCGAGCTGATAACCGCGCCGCGCGCGCAGCGCCGTCCGCTCGAGCTGTCGGTCGCCTTCCAGGACTCCTGTCACCTGCGCCACGCCCAGGGTCTCGTGTCGGAGCCGCGCGCGATGCTGGCCCAGGTCCCCGGCCTGCGCGTGCTGGAGGCGGCGGAGCCCGACATCTGCTGCGGCAGCGCCGGCATCTACAACATCGTCCAGCCGCAGGCGGCGACCGAGCTCGGCGACCGCAAGGCCCAGCGCGTGCTCGAGACCGGCGCCGACGCCTACGTCAGCGCGAACCCCGGCTGCCTGGTTCAGGTCAGCGCGGCGCTGCGCCGGGCCGGGCGTCCGCTTCCCGCCTTTCACCCAATCGAGCTGCTCGACGCGTCGATTCGCGGCGTCGATCCCGCGCAGCTGCTCAAGGAGGCTCGGCGATGAGAACAGATGACGTGCTGACGGCGGAGGCTGTCGAGTTCCTGCACCTGCTCGCGCGTGAGTTCGCGGCCGAGCGGGCGGAGTTGCTCGCGGCGCGTGAGGCTCGCGCGCGGCGTCTTCGCGGCGGCGAGCTGCCCGACTTCCTCGCGGCCACGGCGGGGGTGCGCGCGGGTGATTGGCGGGTGCGCCCGGCGCCGGCGGATCTGGCGGATCGCCGGGTTGAGATCACGGGGCCGACGGAGCGCAAGATGGTGATCAACGCGCTGAACTCGGGGGCGCGCGTGTTCATGTCGGACTTCGAGGACTCCAACTCGCCGACGTGGGAGAACATGATCGAGGGCCAGCGCAACCTCTCGGACGCGCTCGCACGGACGATCCGCCTGCAGACGCCGGAGAAGACCTACGTGCTGGAGGAGCAGGTCGCGACGTTGCTGGTGCGCCCGCGCGGCTGGCATCTGGTCGAGCGCCACTTCGAGGTCGACGGTCAGCCGATGTCGGCGTCGCTGTTCGATTTCGGGTTGTATCTGCTGCGCAACCACGAGCAGCTGCGCGCGCTCGGCAGCGGCCCGTACTTCTATCTGCCCAAGCTCGAGTCGCATCTGGAGGCGCGGCTTTGGAACCGCGTGTTCGAGCGCGCGCAGGACGAGCTGGGGATCGCGCGCGGCACGATCCGAGCGACCGTGCTGATCGAGACGATCCTCGCCGCCTTCGAGATGGACGAGATCCTCTACGAGCTCGGGCCGCACGCGACCGGTTTGAACGCGGGGCGCTGGGACTACCTCTTCAGCGTGATCAAGAAGTTCGGGCACCGCGCC
>DATNHQ010000056.1:0-13460 GCA_035604915.1 Solirubrobacteraceae bacterium | reverse complement strand
GGTCGCGTCGTAGGACTTGTTCTCGAGGATGATCAGCCAGACGTGCTTGATCTTGCCGGGCTGGATGCCGAGGCCGTCGTTGTTGTGGGAGAACAGGTCGAAACCGCTCTGGCGGGCCGACGACGCGCTGGCGAAGAAGCTTGTCAACGCGACTCCCGAGGCTGCGAGGCCGACGGCGGCGGCGATCGCCATCCGCCGCCGCCAGCGCGGGCGCGGCGGCCGGGGTGTCGAGTTCCTGCGTAGGCGTGCGAGCAGGGCTTCGGGGATTGCGTTCATCGCAGCGGTTCACCTCCAGGTAGTGACAGGCCACCGGCGAGTCTCGGGCCCGCGAACGCGCGACTCGTAGTGCTTCGGTGACCGAGCGGTGAAGATCCCGCGCCCAGCCGGTGAAGAACCTGTTCACCGCCCCGACGCGGTGAAGATCTCGAAACCAGGCGGTGAAGAGGCGGGGAACTCCCGCCGGGCTAGTGACCCACTAAAGCGTTGCGAGCGCGGCGGCGAGGCGCGTGACGCCCTCGCGGATCTCCTCGGGCGTGACGCCCGAGAAGGCGAGCCGCACGGCGCCGGAGCCGCCGTCGATCACGAAGTCATCGCCGCTCACCAGCGCGAGCCCGTGCGCCGCCGCGGCCTTCAGGACGGCACCCGGCTCGACGCCCTCCGGCAGTGAGACCCAGAGGAAGTAGCCGCCGTCGGGAGCGACGAACGACACCCCCGGGATCTGCTCGCGCAGCGCCGTCGCGAGCGTCCCGACGCGCTCCTCGAGCGCGGCCCGGACGCGTTCGATCGAGCGCTCGATCGCGCCGGAGGCGCAGAACTCGTAGACGATCGCGGCGTCGACCATGCTCGGCGAGATGTAGGTGTTGGTGGCGCGCACGACGATCCGCGCGATCAACTCGGGGGCCCCGATCAGGAAGCCGACGCGAATGCCCGGGCAGACGGTCTTCGAGAACGAGGAGGCGTAGACGACGTTGCCGCCGCCGCCGTCGAGCGAGAGCATCGTCGGCAGCGTCTCGCCGCGGAAGCGCAGCGCGATGTAGGGGTCGTCTTCGAAGATCGTGAAGCCGTGCTCGGCGGCGAGCTCGAGCAGGCGCCGGCGCTTGGGGCCCGACAGCGTGTAGCCGGCGGGGTTGTGGAAGTTGGGGATGATGTGGGCGAGCTTCGGCCGCAGACCGCCGGCGAGCGCCTGCGCGAGCGCGTCGGTGTCGATGCCGTCGGGCTCCAGCGGTATCGCCGTCAGCGCGGCGCCGTGCTGGCGCAGCGACAGCAGCGTGCGGTCGTAGCTCGGGCGCTCGACGACGACGCTGTCGTCCGCCCCCACCAGCTCATCGAACAGGAACGCGTCGGCTTGCATCGAGCCGTTGGTGACGAGCACCTGGTCCTCCGCGACGCCGTGGCGCTCGGCGATCCAGCGCCGCAGCGGCAGGTAGCCGACGGCGGTCCCGTAGGCGGTGGCACCGCCGGGGTCGTTGTTGAACGCCCGGTGCGCGGCCTCGTGCAGGCCGTCGACGTCGATGATGTCGAGCGAGGGGGCGCCGCGCGCGAAGGAGAGGGTGGCAGGCTGGCTCATCGGCTCAATCGTTAGCAGTTCGCCGTCGCCGGGGCCTCGGCGCTCACCCGTTGAGCAGCTCGACGGCGATCTCGGCGACCTGGGTCGGGGTCCGCGCGACGCGCACGCCGACCGCCTCGAGCGCCTCCGCCTTGGCCTTGGCGGTGCCGCGCGAGCCCGACACGATCGCGCCGGCATGGCCCATCGTCTTGCCCTCGGGTGCGGTGAAACCGGCGATGTAGGCGACGACGGGCTTCGACACCTCCGCGGCGATGTAGCGCGCGGCCTGCTCCTCGGCGTCGCCGCCGATCTCCCCGCTCATCACGATCAGCTCGGTCTGGGGGTCGGCCTCGAACAGCTCGATGATGTCGACGAAGCTCGAGCCGGGCACCGGGTCGCCGCCGATCCCGACGATCGACGAGTTGCCGAAGCCGCGCTGCGCGAGCTCGTGGCCGACCTGGTAGGTCAGCGTCCCCGAGCGCGAGACGACGCCGATGTTTCCCTCGCGGAAGAAGGCGGCGGGAATGATGCCGACGTTGGCCTTGCCGGGCGAGAGCACGCCCGGGCAGTTCGGCCCGATCAGGCGCACCTGCGGGGTGCGGTGAAGCTGCGTGTAGACGCGCAGCTCGTCGTGCGCGGGGATGCCCTCGGTGATCGCGATGATCGTGGTGATGCCGGCGTCGGCGGCCTCGAGGATCGAGTCCGCGGCAAACGGCGGCGGCACGAAGATCATCGCCGTGTTGGCGGCGCTCGCGGCGACCGCCGCGTGGAAGGTGTCATAGACCGGGATCCCGTCGAGGTCCTGGCCGCCCTTGCCGGGCGTCACGCCGGATACGACGTTGGTGCCGTAGCTGCGGTTGTTGAGCGAGTGGAAGCTGCCCTCGCGCCCGGTGATGCCCGACACGCACAGGCGCGTGCCCTCGTCGACGATGACGCTCACTTGGCGAGCTCGACGACGCGCTCGGCGGCCTCGTCCATCGTCGCGGCGGCGTGGACGTTGGGGAGCGCGGCCGCGGCGAGCAGGGCGCGCCCCTCCTCGCCGTTGGTCCCGTCGAGGCGGACGACGAAGGGGACCTTCGGCTTGATCTGCTCGAACGCCTCGATCAGGCCGCGCGCGACCTCGTCGCAGCGCGTGATGCCGCCGAAGATGTTGAAGAGGACGGCCCGCACGCCCGCGTCGGAGAGGATCACCTCGACGGCCGCGGTGATGTCCTCGGCCTTGGCGCCGCCGCCGGCGTCGAGGAAGTTCGCCGGGGCGCCGTCGTGCTGGGCGACGACGTCGAGCGTCGACATCACGAGCCCGGCGCCGTTGCCGAGGATGCCGATGTTGCCGTCGAGCTTGACGTAGGTCAGGCCGCGCTCCTTCGCCATCCGCTCCTGGCGGTCCTCGCTCGAGAGATCGCGCAGGCCCGCGTTGTCGGGGTGGCGGTAGAGCGAGTTGTCATCGAGGGTGACCTTGGCGTCGAGCGCGACCAGCGTGCGCTGCGGCGTCACGATCAGCGGGTTGACCTCGACCAGCATCGCCTCCTCGGCCACGAAGGCGCCGTAGAGGCGATCCAGGAAGGCTCCGATCGGCCGCACCAGATCGGCGTCGACGCCGGCCTCATAGGCGAGCCGGCGGCCGTGGAAGGGCTGGAAGCCGATCAGCGGGTCGACGTGGAGGGTCGCGATCGCCTCGGGCGTCTCCGCCGCGACCGCCTCGATGTCCATGCCGCCGCGGGTCGAGAGCATCGCCAGCGGGGCCTTGGCGCCGCGGTCGAAGACGAACGACGCGTACAGCTCGGCCTCGATCTCAGACGCGCCCTCGATCCACAGCTCGCCGACGGTCAGGCCCTTGATGTCCATCCCCAGGATCGCCTGCGCGTGCTCGCGCGCCGCCGCCTCGTCGCCGGCGATCTTGATCCCGCCGAGCTTGCCGCGACCGCCGATCTGGACTTGCGCCTTGACCGCGCACGGGTAGCCGATCCGGTTGGCGGCGGCGACCGCCTCATCCACCGAGCGGGCCGCCTCGCCGGCCGGCACCGGGATGCCGTGGCGGGCGAACAGCTGCTTTCCCTGGTACTCGAGCAGATCCATCGGGTCGGCGCGGACTCTAGTCGACGGTCATAATTGCCGGTCCATCGACCGTTTCAGAGGAGCCCGACCTGCCCAATGCCGCTACCTGCGAAGACGACCTTCCTCACCTTTGACGTCTACGGGACCCTGATCGACTGGGAGAGCGGCATCTGGGAGGCCTTCGAGCGGGAGGCGACCCGCGACGGCTTCACGATCGAGCGCGAAGAGGTGATCCCGCTCTTTCACGAGATCTCGCGCCAGATCGAGGGCGGCTCCTACGAGCTCTACGCGGAGGTTCTGCGCCGCACCGCCGTCGAGATCTCGAAGCGCCTCGGCTGGCCGCTCGAGCCGTCGCGCTCGGGGTTCCTGCCCGACTCGGTGCAGAGCTGGCAGCTCTTCCGCGAGGTGCGCCCGCAGCTCGAGAAGCTCTCGAAGAAGTACCGCCTCGGCCTGATCTCCAACATCGACGACAAGCTGCTCGGCCAGACCCGCCGGCACATCCCGATCGACTTCGACCTCGTCGTGACGGCGCAGCAGGTCCGCTCCTACAAGCCCGACGCCGCCCACTTCAACGAGTGCGCACGGCGGATCGGCGGCAAGAAGGGCTGGGTCCACGTCGCCTCGAGCTACTACCACGACGTCGAGCCGTGCGTGAAGGCGAAGATCCCCGTGATCTGGGTCAACCGCCACAAGGAGACCCTCGACGCCGGCCAGCGCAAGCCGACCGTCGAGGTCCCGAACCTGCGCGAGGCCGCCAAGCTGCTCGGCGTCATCTGATGCGGGGGTGGGTGCATGCACCCACCCCGGGGTCGGCGCATGCGCCGACGCCCGGATCGGCGCATGCGCCGATCCGCACAGCCCGGCCGCGCTAACCGCCGTGCGCGCGATCGGCGTCCACGAGGACGTGATCGTCGTCGAGAGCCGGATCTGGCGGACCACGGCGACGGTCGTGCGCGGCGGCGAGGAGGCGTTCGTGATCGACTCGCCGGTGCTCCCCGACGAGCTCGAGCTGCTGCCGGCGCTGCTCGAGCAGGCCGGCTTTCACTTCAGCGGCCTGCTCGCGACGCACGGGGACTGGGACCACCTGCTGGGCCGCCTGGCCTTCCCCGGCGCGGCCCTCGGCGTCGCCGAGACCACCGCCGCCCGCCTGCGCGCGCACCCCGGCGAGGCCCAGCGCGAGCTGCGCGACTTCGACGAGCGCCACTACCTGGCCCGTCCGACGGCGCTTGCGCTGGGGTCGCTCGAGCCGCTGCCGGTGCCCGGCTACTGCGAGGTCGGGCCGCGCGAGCTCCAGCTTCACCCCGCCGACGGGCACACCGTCGACGGCATGGCGGTGTGGCTGCCCTGGGCCGGCGTGCTGGTCTGCGGCGACTACCTCTCCCCGCTCGAGATACCCACCCCGGAGGCCGGCGTCGACGCCTACCTGGCGACGCTCGCGCGGCTGGAGCCGCTGCTCGAGCTCGCCGTCCACGTCATCCCCGGGCACGGCGGCCCGATCGACGCGGCGAGCGCGCGGCGCCTGCTGGCCGAGGACCGCGCCTACCTGGAGGCGCTGCGGGCGGGGCGGAGCGGCGCCTCGGCGCTGCCGCCGGGCCGCCGCGACGGCGAGCAGCGGCGGCTGCACGCCGCCAACGTGGCGCGGCTCAGGGCAGCCGGCGCCCCATGAAGACGTCGCGCCCGGTCAGCGGGCCGTGGACCTTGCTCGCGCTCGAGAAGCCGAGCGACTGATACAGCGCGATCGCGCCGGCGTTGTCCTCGTTGGTGTCGAGCTCGATCCGCTGCGCGCCGCGCGCGCTCGCGCGCTCGCACGCGAGCATCACCAGCGCCGCGCCCAGGCCGCGACCGCGCGCGTGCTCCTCGACGTAGAGGTCCTCGAGCCAGCAGTCGGGCGTACCGGTCCAGACCGAGTGGCGGAAGCGCAGCTGGCAGACCCCGGAGGGCTGCGCGCCCTCCTCGACGCTGCCGAGCAGGTACTCGGTCGCCGCATCGGCGATCAGCAGCTTCACCGAGGCGGCCATCGACTCGGCGCTCGGCTGCTCGGACTCGAACCAGTCGCGGAAGGCGAGCAGCAGCCGCGAGACGTGAGCGGCCTCTTGGCGCTGGGCGACCCAGACCTCGCTCACGCCGCTAGGTGGGTCTTGTCGTTCTTCCGACAAGGCCCACTAGGACTCGATCACGGCGAGAGCGTCCCCGGAGGCGACCGAGGCGCCGACGGAGATCGGCAGCCGCGCGACCGTGCCGGCCTTGTGCGCGGTGACCTCGTTCTCCATCTTCATCGCCTCGATGATCGCGATCAGCGCGCCCTGTTCGACGCGGGCGCCCGTCTCGACCGCGATCTTGAGGACCGTGCCCTGCATCGGGCTGGCGAGCACGTCGCCGCTGCCGCTGTGGTTTGCGCGGCCGCCGGCGCGCGGCGCGCGTTTGGGGCGGGGCCTGCGGCCGTCGCCCGCCGCCGCGTTCGCGGGCGGCCCGCTGACGCGCACGTCGAAGCGGCGACCGCCGACCTCGACGGTGTAGCCGAGCGTGACGGTCTCCACGGCCTGCTCCTCGGCCTGCTCGCCGGCGTCTGCCTCGGCGTCCGGCGCGCCGAGCTCCGCCAGCCAGGCGTCGTTCTCGACGAGGTCGCGGCAGGTCTCCCCGGCCGCCCACTGCGCGGTCGCGAGCAGGCGCTTGTGAAACGGGATCAGCGTGGTCAGGCCGCCGATCTCGAACTCGTTCAGCGCGCGCAGCATACGGGCGGTCGCGGCCGCGCGGTCTGAGTCGCAGACGATCAGCTTGGCGACCAGCGGGTCATAGCTCGAGGAGATCACCGACCCCGCCGCGACGCCCGAGTCGACGCGGACGCCGGGCCCCGACGGCTCGCGGTAGGCGGTGATCCGGCCCGGGGAGGGGAGGAAGCGCCGCGCCGCGTCCTCGGCGTTGATCCGGCACTCGATCGCGTGGCCGCGCAGCACGACATCCTCCTGGCGGAACGGCAGCGGCTCACCGGCGGCGACGGCGATGCCGGTCTTGACGATGTCGACGCCGGTGGTCATCTCGGTCACGCAGTGCTCCACCTGCACGCGCGTGTTCATCTCGAGGAAGTAGTACTCGCCGTCGACGAGCAGGCCCTCGACGGTGCCGGCGCCGCGGTAGTCGATCGCGCGGGCGGCGTCGAGCGCGACCCGGCCGATCCGCTCGCGCAGCGCTGCGTCGACGACCCACGGGGGTGCCGGCGACTCCTCGATCAGCTTCTGGTGGCGGCGCTGCACCGAGCAGTCGCGCTCGCCGAGGTGGACGACGTTGCCGTGGGCGTCGGCCAGCACCTGCACCTCGATGTGGCGGGGGTCGGGCAGGTAGCGCTCGAGGTAGAGCGTGGCGTCGCCGAAGAAGCGCTCGCCCTCACGCGCGGCGCCCTCGAAGGCGTCGGCCAGCTCGTCGTGGCTGTGGGCGACGCGCAGGCCCTTGCCGCCGCCGCCGCCGGAGGCCTTGACGGCGACCGGGTAGCCGATCCCGGCGTCGATCAGCTTGCGCGCCGCGGCGACGGTCTTGACCGCCGCCGTCGTGCCTGGCACGATCGGGACCCCGGCGGCGGCCATCAGCGCCCGTGAGCCGGTCTTGGTCCCCATCGCCTCGATCGCCGCGGCGGGCGGCCCGATGAAGACGATGCCGCGCTCCTCGCAGCGCGCCGCGAAGGCCGCGTTCTCGGCGAGGAAGCCGTAGCCGGGATGGATCGCCTGTGCGCCCGCTTCGGCCGCCACCGCCAGCAGCCGCTCGACGTTCAGGTAGGTCTCGGACGGCTCGCCCTCGCCGAGCAGGTACGCCTCATCGGCGCGGGCGACGTGGACGGCGTCGCGGTCGAGCTCCGAGTAGACCGCCACGCTCGCGATCCCGAGCTCCTCCAGGGCACGGATGATTCGAACCGCGATCTCGCCGCGGTTGGCGACCAGGACCTTCGAGAACATCGCGCGCAGCTTATTGGTTCCCGGCCCGGGCTCGGTCGTGCTGCGGCCGGCGTGGGGAGCGCTGGCGGCGAGGGCGGCGCGAGGTTCGCCCGGCACCTGCGCCGAGGCATTGCCGCCACGGGCGGAGCGGTTAAGCTGGAGCGCATGGACGAGGGTCTGCCGGTCGCATATTCGGTGCTCGAGAAGGACGTGCCGGTGTACGCCTCCGGTGGCGAGCTGGTCGGCACCGTCCACCACGTCGTCGCCGCGCCCGAAGAGGACATCTTCCACGGGATCGTGCTGGCGGTCGGCCACGATCAGCGCTTCGTCCTCGCCGAGCAGATCGCCTCGCTGCACGAGCACGGCGTGGACCTGAAGATCGACGCGGCGGCGGCCGCCGCGCTGCCCGAGCCCCACGGTGGGGCGCCGGTCTATCGCGACACCGAGCCCGGTGCGAAGCCGAGCAAATGGACTCATTTCGTCGACAGCATGGGCGGGCACGCCGGCCGCGACGGCTGGACCAAGCAGTAGCCGCGGTCAGGAGTTGGCGTCGCGGTACAGGCGCAGGGCGATCGTGAAGAACACGATGAAGATGCCTGCGGACCAGGCGAGCGACTGCCAGACGTAGCTCGCCGCGGGGCCGCCCTCGAGCAGCGCGCGGACGGCGGCGACGGTGATGCTGAGCGGCTGGTTGCGCGCGAAGCCCTGCAGCCAGGATGGCATCGTCGCGACGGGGACGATCGCGTTGCTGGCGAACATCAGGATGAAGAACGGCAGGATGCCGGCGATCTGGGCGGTCTCGGGATCCTTGGTCGCGAGGCCGATCGCGGCGTACAGCCACGAGAACGCGTATCCGAAGACCATGACCAGCGCCATGCCGGCGATGATCGAGCCCGCGCCCGCGTGGAAGTGGAAGCCCACGAGCAGGCCCAGGGCGACCATGATCGCGAGCGACAGCAGGCTGCGGCTGAGGTCGGCGAGGGTTCTTCCGGCGAGCACGGCTGAGCGGGCCATCGGCAGGCTGCGGAAGCGGTCGATGATGCCGCTCTTGAGGTCCTCCGCGAGGCCGATCGAGGTGGTCATGCCGCCGATCAGGACCGCTTCGATGAAGATCGCCGGCACGACGTAGTCGACGTAGCTGCCGCCCGGGACGCGGATCGCGCCGCCGAGGACGTAGCGGAAGAGGACCAGCAGCAGCGCCGGCTGGAGCGCGCCGATCACGAGCAGCCTGGGCGTACGAACGATGCGGATCAGGTTGCGCTTGGCGACACCCGCCGTGTCCCGCGCAGCCGTTCGCGGCGTCATCCGCGCCGGCGGCGCGCTCGGGTGCGGGGCGGTGGCGTCGGTCATCGGATCGTGGCTGCCTCGTCGGGTGGGGCCGGGATCGAATCCGCCGCGCCGGTGGTGGCGGCGCCAGTCAGCGCCAGGAACACGTCGTCGAGCGAGGGGCGTCGGATGCCGAGGTCGTCGAGCGCGATCCGCTCCTCCTCGAAGCGGCGCCCGGCGGCGAGCAGCAGCGCGGTTCCGCCCGGGGTCGGGATGCTGAGGAGTTGCTCGTCGCGGTCGATGCGCGGCTCGCTCGAGCCGAGCTCTGCGAGCAGCACACGGGCCCGATCGAGGTCGGCTGGGTCCGCGACCCGCACTTCGAGCGTCGCCCCGCCGAGCTGCGCCTTGAGCTGCGCGGCGGTTCCCGTGGCGATCACGTGGCCGACGTCGATGACGACGATCTGATGCGCGAGACGCTCGGCCTCCTCCATGTACTGGGTCGTCAGCAGCACCGTCGTGCCGGTGGCGACGAGCTCCTCGATGAAGCGCCAGACGTCGTTGCGCGTGCGCGGGTCAAGACCCGTCGTCGGCTCGTCGAGGAACAGCACCGCCGGGCGGGCGATCAGGCTCGCGCCGATGTCCAGGCGCCGGCGCATCCCGCCCGAGTAGGTCTTGACCTGGCGGTCGGCGGCGCCGGTCAGGTCGAAGCGCTCGAGCACATCCTGGGCGCGGAGGCGGTACTCACGCTTGTCGAGGTGGTACCAGAGCCCGAACAGCTCGAGGTTCTCGCGGCCCGTGAGCAGCTCGTCGACCGCGGCGTATTGGCCGGCCAGCCCGATCATCGAGCGCAGCCGGGCGGCGTCGGCGACGACGTCATAGCCGCCGACGCGCGCGCTGCCGCCGTCGGGTCGCAGAAGCGTCGTCAGGATCCGCACCAGCGTCGTCTTGCCGGCGCCGTTGGGGCCCAGCAGGGCTAGCACCTTGCCCTGCTCGGCGGCCACGTCGACGCCGGCCAGGGCGGTCGTCGACCCAAAGCGCTTCACCACCGCCTCCACTTCGATCATCGCTGCGGGCATCTCGAGCCTCGGGTCGTGCTGGCAAATATAGAACGGTACGGTACGGTATCATATTCGCCATGGCGAGCGCGCGGAGCCCGCAACGACAGCCGGTGAGGGGCGCGGGACGGCCACGCGACCCGGCGACGGAGGACGCGATCCTGCGCGCGGCGCTCGACGGCCTGGCGGAGCTCGGCTACGACCGCCTGAGCATGGACGAGATCGCGGCTCGCGCTCACGCCGGCAAGGGCGCCCTCTACCGGCGCTGGCCGTCCAAGGCGGCGCTGGTCGTCGCTGCCGTCATGGCCTGGCGCGAGCAGGCCGCTCCGGTCACGGTTCCCGACACCGGCTCGCTGGAAGGTGACATCGCGGCGATGATCGCGGCGGTTCCCGAGTTCGACGAGGCCGCCTCGCAGCAGATGGCGGTGATCGTCGGCCTGGCGAGCGCGGCGACGCGTGACCCCGAGCTGCGTGCGGCGCTCGCCGACAACCTGCTCGCGCGGCCACGGCAGCTGTTCCGCGCCGTCCTCGACCGCGCCGTCGCGCGCGGCGAGATCGCTGCCGATCGCGAACTGGACCTCGTGCCCGACATCGTGATCGGCCTGAACATGCTGCGGATCCTGCTCGGCGAGGCCCCCGACCGCGAATACGTCTCGCGCGTGCTGACCACCGTCATCCACCCGCTCGTGACGGCGCAGCGCAGCGGTTGAGTGTGCCTGCGCGCGCGAGCGGCCCACGGGGCGGCGTGATCGCGGCCGACCTGAAAGGCTTGCCCGCGGGGTGGCTGCGGTCGACGAAAACGACGAGCACCGCGCCCGCAGCGGCGGCGGCTCGCGGCCGCCTGCCGGGCGCCATCGCTTCGGCCTGGCGCGGCTGCGCGTGCGCGGCTTTCGCTCGGCGCTCGACGTCGCGCTGGCGCCCGGCCCGCTGTGCGCGCTCGTCGGAGAGGCCAACGCGGGCAAGTCGAATCTGCTGCTGGCGATCCATGCGCTGCTCGATCCCAACCTCGCTCGATTCGGCGTCGAGGACGCCGCGCCGTCAGGCGACGGTGAGATCGTCATCGACGGATCGCTGGCGGGCGCGGGCGAGCTGTCGCTGAGCGCCAGGCCGCCGGCACCGCCGCGGCGAAGCGGTGGGCCCGCGCCGGCCGTGGCCTTTCTCCCGGGCGAGCTGCGCACCGGCGCACTGCTCGCGAGCGGCGGCGGGCGCGAGCACGCCGACCTCGCGCCGGCGCTCGCCCGCTTCGCCGGCGTGCTCGCCGAGCACCTCGGTGCCGGCGCCGACGGCTCGGCCACGGGCCCTGCCGTGTCGTTCGTCGGCGCCCTGCAGGCCTGCTGCGAGACCGCCATCCAGGGCCTGGTCCTGCTGGTCGAGGAGCCCGAGCTGTACCTGCGACCGCAGGCCCAGCGCTACCTCTACCGGCTGCTGCGGCGCTTCGCCGACGGCGGCAACCAGGTCATCTACTCGACGCACTCGCCGAGCTTTCTCAACGTCGCGCGCCTCGAAGAGCTCGCGCTCGTGCAGCGACATCCCTACAGCGGCACGAGCGTGCTCCAGCCGGCGCCGATCAGCCCCGACGACGACTTCCGGGTGCTGACGGAGTTCGATGCCGAGCGCAGCGAGCTGTTCCTCGCCCGGGCGGCGCTGCTGGTCGAGGGTCAGACCGAGAAGCTCGCCTTCCCGTTCGTGTTCGCCGCGCTCGGTCACGACCTCGACCACGAGGGGATCTCGATCATCGCCTGCGGCGGCAAGTCCAACATCCCGCTGTTCGCGCGCGCGTGCCATGCCACGGGCGTGCCGTTCATCGCCGTCTACGACCGCGACGCGCCACCCGGGCGACGCCCGACGCTGTCGGCTCGGCGCCTGAACGCGATGATCGCCGAGATCGCCGGACCCGGGCGCATCGTCATGTTCGCGCCCGACTTCGAGGCGGCGGCCGGGCTCAGCGGCCACCACCACAAGCCCGAGCAGGCCTGGCGGCGGTTGCGCACGCTTGCACCCGAGCAGATTCCCGAGCCCCTGCTCGACGCGGTGCGGCGCGTGCTGGCGCTCGCGCGCGAGGCCTGACCCGAATAGCGGCGCGAGGTCGCGCGGCGACGTCGCGCGGCGAGGTCGCCGGCGAGCAGTCAGTCGGGCGCGACGATCATCCCGGCGCCGACCGTGCGGTTGGTCGTCTCGTCGATCAGGATGAAGCTGCCGGTGCGGCGGTTGCGCGTGTACGGATCGATCGCCAGCGGCGCGCTCGTGCGCAGCGTGACGCGCCCGATGTCGTTCAGCGCGAGCTCCTCGACGTCGCTCTCGCGCTCGAGCGTCTGCACGTCGATGCGGTTGGTCAGCGCCTCGACGACGGCGGTCGCGGTGCGCGAGGTGTGCTTGATCGTGTAGCGGGAGCCCGGGCGCAGCGGCTCGCTGTCGAGCCAGCAGATGTCGGCCTCGACCTCGCGCGTGACGTTCGGCTGATCGGCGACGGCGGCGATCAGCTCGCCGCGAGCGACATCGAGGTCATCCTCCAGGCGCAGCGTCAGCGACAGCGGTGCCACCGCCTCGTCCAGCTCGCCCTCGAAGGTGTCGATCGCGGCGATGCGCGTGCGCTGTCCGGACGGCAGCACGACGACCTCCTCACCCGCTCTCAGCGCGCCGCTCGCGAGCTGACCGGCGTAGCCGCGGTACTCGCCGTCGCTGCCACCGGTCCGCACGACCCACTGCACGGGGAAGCGGGCCGGCACGTCGTAGGGGTGGTCGTAGGAGACCTCGACCTCCTCGAGGTGGTGCATCAGCGTCGG
Source organism: Solirubrobacteraceae bacterium (assembly GCA_035604915.1). Lineage (GTDB taxonomy): Bacteria > Actinomycetota > Thermoleophilia > Solirubrobacterales > Solirubrobacteraceae > Palsa-513. The sequence continues at coordinate 832 of DATNHQ010000056.1, read as the reverse complement.
CCCCGAGTACCACGGCATGCGCTCGGAGGGGTCGACGACGTTGTCGCCCCGCAGCGCCGAGATCGGGATGTGCAGGCAGTCGGCGACGCCAAGCTTCTCGAGGAACGGCGCGAAGTCGGTGACGATCTCCTCGAAGCGCTCGCGCGAGTACTCGACGAGGTCCATCTTGTTGACGGCCACGACGATGTGGGGGATCCCGAGCAGGGCGCTGATGAAGGCGTGGCGCTTGGACTGCTCGAGCGCACCCTTGCGCGCGTCGAGCAGGATCACGGCGAGGTCCGCGGTCGAGGCGCCCGTCACCATGTTGCGCGTGTACTGCTGGTGGCCGGGACAGTCGGCGATGATGAAACGCCGTAGCGGCGTCTGGAAGTAGCGATAGGCGACGTCGATCGTGATGCCCTGTTCGCGCTCGGCGTGGAGCCCGTCGGTCAGCAGCGCGAGGTCGATCTCGGCGTTGCCGCGCTGGCGCGAGACCTCCGTCACGTGCTCGAGCTGGTCCTCGAAGACCTGCTTGGAGTCATAGAGGAGGCGCCCGATCAGCGTGCTCTTGCCGTCGTCGACCGAACCCGCGGTCGTGAAACGCAGCAGGTCGAGGGTCATCGCGGGGCGCACCGCCGCGAGCGGTGAGGAGCCGTTGCCATACAAGGAAGTATCCGTCCTGGAGCTAAAGCGGTCCGAGCATCGCCCGGCGGCCTAGAAGTATCCGGCTTTTTTGCGGTCTTCCATGGCTGCTTCGGTGGTTTTGTCGTCGGCTCGGGTTTGGCCGCGTTCGGTGGTTGTGGTGGTGGTGATTTCGTTGATGATTTGGGTGATGGTGGTGGCGGTTGATGGG
>DATNHQ010000055.1:0-2418 GCA_035604915.1 Solirubrobacteraceae bacterium | reverse complement strand
GCCGAGGACAACCAGCCGTCGGTCGAGATCCACGTCCTGCAGGGCGAGCGCGAGATGGCGACCTACAACAAGTCGCTCGGCAAGTTCCAGCTGACCGGCATCCCGCCGGCGCCGCGCGGCATCCCCCAGATCGAGGTCGGCTTCGACATCGACGCCAACGGCATCCTCAGCGTGTCGGCGAAGGATCTCGGCACCGGCAAGGAGCAGAAGATCGAGATCAGGGCCGGCTCGGGGCTCTCGGATTCCGAGATCAAGAACATGGTCGCCGACGCCGAGACGCACGCCGAGGACGACCGTCGCGCACGCGAGCTCGCCGAGGCGCGCAACAACGGCGAGAACGCCGCCTACCAGGCAGAGCGCCAGCTGAAGGAGCTCGGCGAGGCCGTCGACGCCTCCTCGCGCGAGGAGATCGAGGCGGCGATCGCATCGCTGCGCGAGGTCCTCGACGGCGATGACCCGGCGGCGATCCGCTCGCGCACGGATGCGCTCAACGAGTCCTTCCACAAGGTCTCCGAGGCGATGTACGAGCGCGCGCAGCAGGCGCAGTCAAGCAGCGCGAGCAACGGCTCGGGCGCCGACGGCGACGGCTCCGGCGAGGAGGACGTCGTCGACGCCGAGGTCGTCGACGAGCCGAGCGCATAAGGCCATGGCCGAGGAACGCGCGTTTGGCGTGGGCGAGGCGGTGGAGGACGCCGACTCGCCCGCGCAGGCGCCCAACGAGATCGAGCTCGAGCTCGCCGGCGACCAGCCGGCCGAGGTCGACGGCGGTGAGGCCGAGGTCGACGGCGGCGAGGCTCCCGAGCTCGACGAGCTGGCCGCCACGGCGGCGCAGCGCGATGAGTACCTCGCGCTCGCGCAGCGCACGCAGGCCGACTTCGAGAACTACCGCAAGCGCGTCGCGCGCGAGGCTGGCGTGGCGGAGGGCCGCGGGCTGACCCGCCTTGCGCGCGAGCTCCTGCCCGCGCTCGACAACCTCGACCGCGCGCTGGCGCACGCCGCCGACGCCGATGCCGACGCTGCGCTGATCGACGGTCTGCGCCTGGTCCAGCGCGAGCTGCTCGGCGCGCTAGAGCGCGTCGGCGTCACGCCGTTCGGAGAGGCCGGCGAGCAGTTCGACCCCGAGCTGCACGAGGCCGTCGCGCAGCAGCCGTTCGAAGGCCGCGCGCCCGGCGAGATCGGCGAGGTCTACCAGTCCGGCTACCGACTCGCAGGCGGCGTGATCCGCCCCGCCCGCGTGCTCGTCGCCGGCTAGGAGGCGGGCGGCGATGGCTGCGCGCAGGGATCCCTACAGCGTCCTCGGCGTCGACAAGAAGGCGACCGCGGACGACATCAAGAAGGCCTACCGCAAGCTCGCGCGCAAGTACCACCCCGACCGCAACCCGGGCGATGAGGGCGCGGAGGAGCATTTCAAGGAGATCAGCGAGGCCCACGACGTACTGTCGGACCCGGACAAGCGGGCCGCCTACGATCGCGGCGGCGACGGCGTCTTCGGCGGGCGCGGGCCGAACCCGTTCGCCGGCGGCTTCGACGGCGGCAACTTCTCCGACATCCTCTCGAACCTCTTCGGCGGCTCAGCGCCCGGCCCCGGCGGCCGGCGCGCGCGCACCGGCCCCGAGCGCGGACGCGACCTCGAGGCCGAGATCCAGATCGGCTTCGACCAGGCCGTCCACGGCGCGCAGGTGCCGCTGACGATCCCGGTCTCCGAGCGCTGCGGCACCTGCGCCGGCACCGGCGCGCGGCCGGGCACGAGCCCAAGCGTCTGCCCGCGCTGCGAGGGCCGCGGCATCGAGTCGCAGGGACAGGGGATGTTCTCGATCTCGCAGCCGTGCTCGCGCTGCGGCGGCAGCGGCACCGTGATCGAGTCGCCCTGCCCGACCTGCCACGGCACCGGCGCGACGCGCGGCGTCAAGCGCCTGCGCGTCAACATCCCCGCCGGCGTGCACGACGGCAGCCGCATCCGCCTCGCCGGCAAGGGCGAGCCGGGCCGCGGCGGCGGGCCGCCAGGTGACCTTTTCGTGATCACGCGCGTCACGCCCTCACCGGTCTTCAGGCAGAAGGGCGAGCACCTCGAAGTCGAGGTACCGATCACTGTCGTCGAGGCGCTGCGCGGGGGCGACATCGAAGTGCCGACGCTGAACGGCCGCAAGCGCCTGCGAGTCAAGCCGGGCACCAGTCATGGCACGATCCAGCGGCTGCGCGGCGAGGGCCCGCCGAAGCTGAACGGCACCGGCAACGGCGACATCCACTACCGGTTCGTGATCGACGTTCCCGGCGAGCTGAGCGAGAATCAGCGCAAGGCCGTCGACCAGCTGGCGAAGGCGCTCAACGGCGACCCGCGCCACGAGCTCTTCGAGGCGCTCGAGCGATGACCGAAGAAGCGACGCCCCGCAGGCGCCCTCGGGCGGCGCGCGTCGATGT
>DATNHQ010000054.1:0-3892 GCA_035604915.1 Solirubrobacteraceae bacterium | reverse complement strand
CGCGCGCGAGATCGCCCAGCGGGTCGGCAGCCGTCCGCTGCGGATCACGACAGCCGTGATGACGGTCTGCGTCGTCGCCGCCGTGGTCATCCCCGGGTTGGTCCGCGGGCCGGCGCGCCCGACGAGCATCGGTCTGGTGGGCGCCGGAGCGCAGGCGCTGGCGCCGCGACTGCTCGCCACCGCCCAGCTCGCGAAGAGCCCGATCGCGCTGAGCGAGCCGCCGAGCCCGGCCGCCGCGCGCGCGCAGGTCAAGCGCGGCCGCCTCGACGTGGCGCTGCGGATCGGCCCGCGTGGCGCGAGCGCCGTGGTCGCCCAGAGCCTGTCTCCCGAGATCCAGGGCCTGCTGGCGGTGGTCATCGACGCGGCGCACCAACGCAGCGTGCTGGGCGCCGCCGGGCTTTCGGATGCGACGATCCGCGCCGCGCAGGCCCCGGTGCCCTTGCAGACGGTTGCGATCGCGCCGCCACCCTCGCACCAGGCGGCGCGATCGATCGCCGCCATTGCCGCCGCCTTCCTGCTGTATCTGACCCTCGCCCTCTACGGCGGCGCGGTCGCGACGGGCGTCGCCCAGGAGAAGACCTCGAGGACCGCCGAGGTGCTGATCGCGGCCGTGCGACCGCGACAGCTGCTCGCAGGCAAGGTGATCGGGATCGGCCTCTGCGGCCTCGGCCAGCTCGCGATCGCGGCAATCGCGGGGCTGATCGCCAATGCCGCCGTGCACAGTGCCGAGATCCCCTCCACGGTCTGGCTGCTGCTGCCCGCGATCCTGCTCTGGTTCGCACTCGGCTTCGCGCTCTATTCATTCGCTTTCGCCGCGGCCGGCGCGATCGTCGCCCGCCAGGAGGAGGTCCAGTTCGTGACCGGGCCGATCGGCTTCCCGCTGATCGTCGGCTACCTGCTCGCCTACGCCGTGGTCGCCTCCCCGCACGCCGTCTGGGTCCGCGTGCTGTCCTTCATTCCGCCGCTCGCGCCGGCGCTGATGCCGGCTCGCATCGCCTTTGGCGGGCTGGCGTGGTGGGAGATGCCGCTCGATGTGGCGATCATGCTCGTCGCGATCTACGCCACCTCCCGCGCGGCGGCCCGCATCTACGCCGGAGCGCTCGTGCGCGGAGGCTCGCGGCTGAGCTGGCGCGCCGCGATCAGGCTCCGCGAAAAGTCGCGCGAACGCGCCTGACTAGCGCTGCGGCTCCTCTTGCAGGGCGGCGAGGAACGCCTCGGCGAGCACCGCCTCGCGGCTGCGCGCGCGCAGCGCCTCCTCGTGAGCCTCCGCCAGCGCGGCGTCGAGCAGCCGGCGCAGCTCGCGCGGGTCGACGGATTCGAGCAGCGACGGAGAGCTGAGCCTGACCCTGCCGCGCGCGACTTCGTGGCGGGCGCCCGCGAGCGCGGTGTGCTGCCAGACAGCCGAATTCGCCAACAGCGCGCACGCGCGCTGCTCGAGCTGGATCGGGACCAGCAGCTCCGGGCCGTCCGGGCCGGCGCGAACGCTCGCGTCATCCCAGCGCAGGCGCGGCTGCAGGCCGCCCTCGGGACCCGCGACGATGCGTACCGTCGGCCCGTGCTCGCCCAGGCGCGCGCTTGTGCCCGAGAGCATCCGCAGCACCCTGTTGCGGATCTTCTCGGCGTCGGCGTCGAAGTCGAGCAGGATGCGGGTCGCAACGCCCTCGTTCTCGCGCACCAGGCCGAGCAGGATGTGCTCGGTGCCGATGTAATCGTGCGCCAGGGCGAGCGCCTCGCGCAACGCCAGCTCGAGCACCTTCTTGGCGCGCGGCGTGAACGGGATCTGGCCCGAGGTGACCTCCTCACCGGGGCCGACGATGCGCACGACCTGGCCGCGCACGCGCTCGATGCTGACCTCCAGGCTCTCGAGCACGCGCGCCGCCAGACCCTCCTGCTCACGCAGCAGCCCGAGCAGGATGTGCTCGGTGCCGATGTAGTTGTGCCGCAGCGTCCGCGCCTCCTCCTGCGCGAGCACCACAACCTGCCTAGCATCCTCGGTGAAGCGCTCGAACACGCGTCCAGTGTGCCACGGCCGTGGCGAAAGCGGGCGCCTGAAAGCGTTGATCTGGTTACCGCGCCCATAACGGGCGTTGAGGAGTCCCTAAGGTCGATGCGCTTGACTGTCTGTGGACGCGACGACAGATGATTAGAAGAGACACCTTCGACTGACTGTGCAGGCGTGTGAACGATGATCTTTCCCGACGAGAACCCGACACCCCCGCAGCCCGCGACGCCGGCGCCTCCGCCGGCCGACGGCCCGCCGCGCAGCCCGGCGCGGCCGTTTCTCGCCGCCGCGGTTCTGATTGTCGCGCTGGCCGCCTTCGGCGGGGCGGCGCTCTCGCATGTGCTGTGGCCGACGAACCCCACCTCGAGCGCCGCGGCGAACAACAACGGCAACTCGATCTTCGGGCAGCTGCCCTTCCAGAACGGCGGCAGCTCGACGACGCCCTCCGGCGGCACGTCCGCCTCCTCGGCGGCCGCGGCGTCGGTCGCCAAGAAGATCGATCCGGGCCTCGTTGACATCAACACCGAAACCCAAAGTGGCGCCGCCGCCGGCACCGGCATGGTCGTGAGCTCCAACGGAGAGGTCATCACCAACAACCACGTGATCAAGGGCGCCAATTCGATCTCGGCCACCGACCTCGGCAACGGCCGCACCTACACCGCCCGCGTGGTCGGCTACGACCGCCAGCACGACGTCGCCGTGCTGATGCTCGAGGGCGCATCCGGGCTCGCGACCGTTCCGCTCGGGAACTCCTCCACCCTCCACGTCGGCGCCAGCGTGCTCACGTTCGGCAACGCCGGCGGCGTGGGCGGGACGCCGAGCGTCGCCGGAGGATCGATCTCCGGCCTCGGACGCTCGATCACCGCCAGCGATCCCACGCAGCCGGGGGGTGACTCCGAGCAGCTGACGGGCCTGATCGAGATCAACGGGCAGATCCAGCCGGGCGACTCGGGCGGCCCGCTGACCAGCCACGGCAAGGTCGTCGGCATGGATACGGCCGCCTCCATCGGCTTCGACTTCCAGTCGGCGAGCGGCGCGGGCTTCGCGATCCCGATCAACCAGGTGATCCCGATCGCCAACATGATCCTCAACGGCCAGTCGACCCGCACGATCCACATCGGCGCGACCGCGATCATCGGCGTCTACGTGGCGGCCAACCGCGCCGCGACGCTCACCTACTACAACTGCCCGACCTCCCAGGCCAACTACGCGGGCGTGCTGATCGCCGCCGACGCCATCGCGGGATCGCCGGGGGCGAACGTCGGGCTCTCGCGCTGCGACCTGATCACAAGCGTTGGCGGCGCCGGCGTCAGCTCGCCGGCTGCCCTACTCAACGTGATGGAAACCCATCACCCCGGTGACAGCGTCTCGCTCGGCTGGCGTGACAGCTCCGGCGTCTCGCACACCGCGACGATCCGCCTGGGCACCGGCACCCCCGACTGAGCCGCTTCGGCGTTCGCGACCCGCGCCGGTGAATGCGCGGGTCGCGACGCGCGACGTCTTCACAACGCGCTCGCCGCACGCCGCTACAGTGGGCAGCCCTGACCCCGAGACAGGAGCGAGCAGATGGGCGAGCGCACGACGTACGCACCCGGGACCTTCAGCTGGGTCGACCTCGCGACCACCGACCAGGCGGCCGCCAAGGCCTTCTACGGCGGCCTCTTCGGGTGGACCGCCGAGGACATGCCTGTCGGTGACGGCGCCTTCTACTCGATGATGAGCCTCGCCGGCAAGCAGGTCGCCGCGATCGCGTCGCAGCCGCAGGCGCAGCGCGACGCCGGCGTGCCGCCCGTGTGGCAGTCGTATGTGACCGTCGCCAGCGCCGACGCGAGCGCCGCGCGCGCGGCCGAGCTCGGCGGCACGGTTCACGCCGGGCCCTTCGACGTGATG
>DATNHQ010000053.1:0-19993 GCA_035604915.1 Solirubrobacteraceae bacterium | reverse complement strand
GGCACGGGCCCGCGGGCCGTCGTGACGACCGCGAGCTACGAGGCCCGGCGCTTCGGCGTCGACTCGGCGATGCCGGCCGCGCGGGCACGCGCGCTGTGCCCGGACGCGGTCGTGGTCGCGCCCGACTTCGACTCCTACCGGCGCGCCAGCGCCGAGGTCTGGGGGCTCGTGCGCGAGCGCGTCGAGGTGATTCAGCAGGCCGGGATCGACGAGGCCTACCTCGACCTCAGCGAGGAGCCGTTCCCGGTTGCGCTGCTGCGCCAGATCGTCGAGACGGTGGCGCAGCGCACCGAGATGACGCTGTCGGTCGGGATCGGCCCCTCGCGGCTGGTGGCGAAGACAGCCAGCGCGTCCTTCAAGCCGGCGGCGTTCGTGGCGATGAGCCGCGAGCAGGCGGTCGCGCACTTCGCCTCCCACCCTGTTCGCGTCCTCAACGGCATCGGCCCGAAGACCGCGGAGCGCCTCGGCGGGCTCGGCCTGCACACCGTCGGCCAGCTCCAGGCGGCCTCCGCCGAGCTGCTCGCCCAGCGCTTCGGCGAGCGCATGGCGGCGGAGCTGCGCTCGCGCGCACACTTCCACGACACAAGCCCGGTCGAGCCGGTGCGGATCGCCAAGTCGCGCTCGAGCGAGGTCACCTTCCCGACCGACGTGTCCGATCGCGACTCACTGGAGGAGGCGCTCGCGGGCATGGCGAGCGAGCTCGGCGAGGGCCTGCGGGCACGCGGCCGCCGCGCCCGCACGATCGCGATCAAGGTGCGCCTCGACGACTGGACGACGATCACGCGCGCGCGCACGATCGCGACCTTCACCGACTCCTCCCAGACGATCGCGGCGGTCGCGCTCGAGCTGTTGCGCGCCTACGCCCCCGCCCGCCCGGTGCGCCTGCTCGGCGTGCGGGTCGCGTCGTTTGCCGACGAGGCCGACACGCCGGTGCAGAGCGCTCCGGTTCAGCTGGCGCTGCCGTTCTGAGCGCCGCGCCTCAGGCGCTCGCCCAGATCGTCGAGACGTCGCCCGCCCCGAGCGCGAGCTTCGTCGCGTAGGTCAGGTCGTAGTCGCGGCCGGCGACGAACGGCCCGCGGTCGATCACCGGGACCGTGACCGCGCGGCCGCCAAAGCGCAGCGTGACCTTGGTACCGCATGGGAGCGTCCGGTTGGCGACGCCAAGCGTCGCCGAGCCGAGCTGCTCGCCGCAGGCGGTCACGCCGCCCGGCCCGTACCACGACGCAACGACCTGGTGGTAGACGGTCGCGAAGCTCCCGGCCATCAGCGTGCGTCCGGCGGGGATGCCGTCGGCGCGCACGCGCAGCGCGAGGCGCCCGAGCCGGCGCGGCCACAGGCGCTTGCGGAAGTAGCCGTTGGCGTCGGTCAGCGTGTGCGCGATCGCCACCCAGCGCCCGCGTGTCAGCTCCTCGATCGCGATCCGGCGGCGATCGGCCGCCGGCGTGGTCTTGCCGATGAAGGCGATGTCGCCGCCGAGCAGCAGGTTCGGGTGCAGCAGGCGCGCGTGCAGGCGCAGCGGCGCCGCGGCGTGGCTGTGGCGATGGTGCTTGACGCGCGCCTGCGCCGTGGACACCTGCGGTGTCACGGCGGCGAAGGCGATTGCGACGCCGAGGGCGAGCGCGCCCGCAGCGGCGGTGGCACGCCGGGCGTGCCGTTTGAACTGCGGCCTCATACGAGGTCCTCCTTGATTTCCGCTGCCTACGGGGTTAGCTGTCGGGCTCGCGGCCGCGGGCGCAGCTCAACGGCGAGCACGCCCTCAGTCGCTACAGCCGCAGAAAGGCGGCCGATTCGCCCCAACCGGAGCCGGGCACCAGACGCGCCACAGCTACCGGCAATGGGTCCCCCGCTCGACTCGCAATTACGCGATCACGACTCGGCAGGTAGAACAACTGTTCCCTACCCTAGCGGGTCGCACGGACGCGGCCGTCAAACTTAGTGTCGATTTGCACGATCCTCAGCGCCTGAGCCCAGCCGACGCCGGCCTCCTCGCGCTCGAGCAGCGCCGCCGCATGCCCCTGCACGCGGGCGTAGTGGCGCTCTTCGACGGCGACGCGCCCGCGCTCGGCGAGCTGCTCGAGCGCGTCCGCACAAGACTGGCGCTGGTTCCGCGCTACCGCCGCAGCGTCGTCACGGTCCCGTTCGGCCAGGGCCGACCGCGCTGGGCCGAGGATCCCGCCTTCTCACTCGAGCACCACGTCCGCGCCACCGCCCTCCCCGGCGGCGCCGGCGAGAACGAGCTGATGGCGCTCGCCTCCCACCTGCTCGAGCGCCCGCTCGAGCGCGCGCGGCCGCTGTGGGAGCTGTGGCTGGTCGAGAGCCTCGCCGGCGGCCGTTTCGCGCTGATCGCCAAGACCCACGCGGCGCTGATCGACGGTGATGGCAACCGCGACCTCCTCGCGGTCCTGTTCGACGGCGGCGGTGCGCCGGCCGTGCCCGGGCGCTCGCCCGGCCCGCCCCCGCCGGCGCTGGCGCTGCTGCTCGAGGCGCTCGCGGAGCGCGCCACCAGCCCGCGCGAGGCATTCGAGTCGGCCCGCCTGCTCGGCGGCCGGGCGCGCGAGGAGCTGCGCTGGCGCGAGCTCGACCTACTCGAGCGGCTCGGCGCGCCGCCCGCCTCGCGCCTGAACACGCGCAGCGGGAGCCACCGGCGCTTCGCCTTCCTCGATGCCGGCCTGAAGGGGGCCCGCCGCGCCAAGGAGCGCCTCGGCGGCACCCTCAACGACGTCATCCTGACCGCGGTCGCCGGCGCGCTCGGGCGCTACCTGGACGAGCACGGCGAGGACACCGACGGGCTCCTGCTGCGGGCGCTGGTCCCGCTCGCCGACGCCGGCTCGGGGCGGCTGCTGGCGAGCTATGCGCCGCTGCCGGTGGGGATCGAGGACCCGCGGCGCCGCCACGCCGAGATCAGTCGCGCGCTCGACGGCCTGCGCGCCTCCGGCCGCGCCCGCGCGGCGTCCGAGCTGCTCGACGCAGAGGGGCTCGCGGCCGCCAGCGTGCTCGCGCGCGCGGCCCGCCTCACCGCAAGCCATCACGCCTTCAACGTCGCGATCGCCAACGTCCCCGGCCCGCAGACGCCGCTGCGGCTGCTCGGACACGAGCTGCGCGCCGTCTACCCGGCCCTGCCGCTGGTGCGAAACCAGGCCCTCAGCATCGCCGTGGTGAGCTACGCGGGCAGGCTCTGCTTCGGCCTGCTGGCCGACTACGACGCGGTGGGCGATCTCGAACGGCTCGCGGCGCTGCTGAAGGAGTCTCTGCGGGAGCTGCCAAAGGCCCCGCTCAAACGGCCGCGCTGAGCGCTCCCGCCTCAGCCGGACTGCTCTTCGCGCCAGCGCTCGGCCGCCTGCAGCGCGGCCGCATGCGGGTCGGCGGCACGGCTGTAGCCGTGGATCACGAAGGCCGGATCCTTGACGGAGCGCAGGTCCGCCCAGGTGAGACCGTCAAGCACGTGGAAGTCGAGCGTGAAGCCCCGTTCGGCGAGGAACACGAGCGGCGTTTCGGCCATTGCACCTCGCTCATCGGCGCGCGGGGTGCGCCGCTTCAATTCGGCAAGGTCTCCTTCGCGCCCGCGCCGGCGCCGCGCTCTGCGACCACGACTGTGGCTTGTTCGATAATTCGAGCATGGCGACGCTGCGTTTGGCCCTGTGCCAGCTCGATCCGACCGTCGGCGACATCGCCGCCAACGAGGCTGCGATCGCCGAATCGATCGAGGCGGCGCGCGAACGCGGCGCCGGCATGGTGCTCTTTGGCGAGCTCTCGGTCACGGGCTATCCGCCCGAGGACCTCCTCTACAAGGAGCATTTCCTGCGCGACGCGCGCGCGGCGGTCGACCGCCTCGCCACGAAGACGCAGGGCCTCATCGCGATCGTCGGCTTCCCCCAGCGCGCAGCCGACGTCCACAACGCAGCGGCCGTCCTCGCCGACGGCAAGCTCGCCGCCATCTACCGCAAGATGCGCCTCCCCAACTACGGCGTGTTCGATGAGCAGCGCTACTTCCAGGCCGGTAGCGCCGGCGGCGTGATCGAGCTCGGCGAGCACGTCGTCGGGATCACCGTCTGCGAGGACATCTGGCAACCGGGGCCGCCGTCCTCGGACCTCGCGCTCGCCGGCGCGACGCTGATCGTCAACATCTCGGCCTCCCCCTACCACGCCGGCAAGGGGCTCGAGCGCGAGCTGATGGTGATCCAGCGCTCGCGCGAGCACATCGCCGCGTTCGCCTTCTGCGCGCTGGTCGGCGGCCAGGACGAGCTCGTCTTCGACGGCCACTCCTTCGTTGTCGACCACACCGGTGCGCTGCTCGCCCGCGCCGCCCAGTTCGAGGAGGAGATGTTGATCTGCGACGTCGACCTCTCCGCCCCCGCCGCCGAGCGCCGGCGCAGCTCCGGCCACCGCGCGCTGCTGCGCGGCGCGCAGCCGGTCGTCGAGCTGCTCGCCACGCTGCCTTTGCCGGCGGCGCCGCCGGCGCCCGCGCCCGCGCGGATCGCGCCGTTGATCGAGCCCGAGGAGGCCGAGGTCTACGCCGCGCTCTGCCTCGGCCTGCGGGACTACGTCGCCAAGAACGGCTTCAACCACGTCCTCCTGGGCCTCTCCGGCGGCATCGACTCGGCGCTCGTCGCCACGATCGCGGTCGACGCGCTGGGGGCGCAGAAGGTGTCGGTGATCGTGATGCCCTCGCAGTTCTCATCCTCGAACACCCAGGGCGACGCCCGCGCGCTGGCGGCGACGCTCGGCGTGCAGCTGATCGAGCTGCCGATCGCCGGGGTCTTCACGGCCTATGAGAGCGAGCTCGCAGAGCAGTTCGCTGGCCTCGAGCCGGACCTCGCCGAGGAGAACCTGCAGGCGCGGATCCGCGGCAACCTGCTGATGGCGCTCTCCAACAAGTTCGGCTGGCTCGTGCTGACGACCGGCAACAAGTCCGAGATGTCGGTCGGCTACTCGACCCTCTACGGCGACTCGGCCGGCGGCTTCGCTGTGATCAAGGACATCGAGAAGACGCTCGTCTACTCACTCGCGCGCTGGCGCAACCGCAACGGCGCGCCGATCCCCGCCTCGATCCTCGAGCGCGCCCCCTCGGCGGAGTTGCGCCCGGACCAGCGCGACGACCAGTCGCTACCCCCCTACGACACCCTCGATGCGATCCTGCGCGGCTACGTCGAGGAGGACCGCGGCCGCGACGAGCTGATCGCGCTCGGCCTGCCGGCGGCGGCGGTGGAGCAGGTGATCGCGCTCGTCGACCGCGCCGAGTACAAGCGCCGCCAGGCTCCGCCCGGGATCAAGGTGACCGAGCGCGCGTTCGGCCGCGACCGGCGCATGCCGATCACGAACCGCTATCGCGGCTGACTTCCGCGAACGGCCGCACGGCAACCGTCACGCGCGAGCTCGCGCACAGGCGTCCGTCATCGTCGGTGATGTCGATGTCCCAGACCCAGGTCGTACGGCCGCGGTGGCGGCGCTTCGCGAGCGCGTGGATCGTGCCGGCGCTGATCGGGCGCAGGAAGCTCGTGTTGTTCGACATCCCCATCACGATGTTGCCGGCCGGCGCCACCGCCAGCGCCGTGGCCCAGGAGGCGAGCGACTCGGCCATCGACGCGTAGACGCCGCCGTGGACGAGGCCCCACGGCTGCATCAGCTCGCGCCGGACGACGACCTCGCCGTGCGCGCTCTCCTCGGTGATGTCGAAGCGGCGCATCCCGTAGAGCGCGTCGAAGGTCTCCTCCGGCGGGACCCGTAGCGGCGGCAGGCTCATCGCTCACGCCACGATAGCCGTCAGTACTCCGTCACCAGCTTGCCCGGATTCATCACGCCGAAGGGGTCGAGGTGCGCCTTCAGCGCGCGCAGCGAGGAAACGCCGAGCGCGCCGAGCTCCGCCTCCGCCCAGGCGGCGTGGTCGCGGCCGATGCCGTGGTGGTGGGAGATCGTCGCGCCGGCGCGCACGATCGCGGCGCTGGCGGCGTCCTTGGCCGCGCGCCACTGCGCCTCCTCCTGGCCCTCGAGCGCGCGCGCGAGCACCGTGAAGGTCAGCGACGCCCCGGTGTCGTAGGCGTGGGAGATCTGCGAACCCACCAGCGGCGGCGTGCCGCAGGCGTTGAGCGCCTCCATGATCGCGGCCGTGACGGTGGCGCGCAGCGGCTCGAGGCCGCTCCAGGTGCCGGCGGTCTCGAACTGGTCGGCGAGCACGCCATGGCCGAGCAGCTCGTCGCGCACGTATGGCGCGGCGAAACGCGCGGCCGCCCAGGCCCTCCCCGACTGGACGCCGATCGGCGTGCCGCCGCCGCGGCGAAGCAGCGTCATCGTGTGCAGGCGGCGGCGGTCGAGCGAGTCGCGCTGCCCCTCCCAGCCGACGATCATCAGGACCCCGTCGCGCCCGCGCAGGCCGCGCCACCCGAGCGGGGCGCGACGCCCGGCGGACTCGCCGGCCGCCATCAGGATCGCCGTCTGGATCTCGTCGCTGAGGCGCACGACGTCCGGCGTCGCGTGGTCCTGAACCACGGTGCGCAGTGCCTCGGCCGCGCCGGCGAAGGTCTCGAACACCACCCCCTCGTAGCGCTGGCGGGCCGGCCGCGTGCGCACACGCATCAAGAGGCCGGTGATCACGCCGAGCACCCCCTCCGAGCCCACGATCAGCTCGCGCAACGCCGGTCCCGCCGCGCTCGCCGGCAGCGCGGCGGAGGCCAGCTCACCGATCGGCGTCGCGATCCGCACGCCCTGGATCGCCTGGTCGATGCGGCCGTAGCCGCTCGAGGCCTGCCCGACCGACCGCGTCGCCGCGCAGCCGCCGATCGAGACGAACTCGAAGCTGTCGGGATAGTGGCCGAGCGTGAGGTGGTGCTCGGCAAGCGCCGCTTCGAGCGCCGGCCCGCGCGTGCCGGCGGCGACGCTGATCGTCAGCGAGCGCGGATCGACCGTGTAGACGCCGGCGAGGCGGGCGAGGTCGAGCGAGATCACGGCGTGCTGGGCCCCCGGCGTCGGCGCCAGGCCGCCGACGATGCTCGTGCCGCCGCCGAAGGGGACGACCGCGACGCGCTCGGCGGAGGCTGTCGCGAGCACCGCCAGCACCTGCTCGTGGCTGGCCGGGAAGACGACCGCGTCGGGCGCTCCCAACGGTGCTCCGGCGCGCATGCGCACGAGCTCGAGGTAGCTCTTGCCGCCGCTGTGGATGATCCGCGAGAGCGGATCGCTCCGCACCCAGCCGGCGCCGCCGACGCTCTGCTCCAGGCGCTGGCGCGCGCGCTCTGACAGCGCCGGCTCCGCAACGGCGACCTCCGCCAGGGCCACCGGCTCGCGCGAGGACCCGTCGAGGCCGAGGCGCGTGTCGAGCAGCTTCGCGAAGGCGCGCGTCAGCGGCAGGCGGCGGTCCTCGCGGCCCCACCCCCACCACCGCATCTCCAGCGGCTCGCTCCCGGCGTAGGCGCTAATTGGCGATCTTGCGGAGGTCACGGACGAGCAGCAGATGCTTGAGGTGCGTCGCCACCGCCGCGAGGTTCTCGAGCGCTTCTACGGCCTCTTTGCGCCGCTGCGGATTGCGCGAGCGCAGCGCCGGCGCGAGGATCTGCTGGAGCAGGTTCGCCTCGCGGTCGGCGGACGATCGGAACACGCGCAGGTTGCGCCCGCCGACGCCGTAGCGCGCGAGCTCGGTCACCGCGCGGACGATCTCGCGCTCGGTGTCGTCGTAGTAGCGCCGGCCGTTGCGCAGCTCGCCCTTGATCACGCTGTACTCCTCGAGCTCGGCGACCAGCTTCGGATCGGCCTTGGTCTCCTCGAGCACGTCCTCGAGCGTGAAATACGAGTTGGAGTCGGTCACGCTGACGTTCGGGCGCCAGCGGCGGCGCGCCTCCGCCGGCGTCGTGGACACCTCGGCGGTCTCGGACGCGCCGGCGGCGAGCTCCTGGCGGATCACCCGCAACGGCAGGAATTCGTCGCGCTGCAGGCGCAGGATCGTGCGCAGGCGCGAGACGTCGCCGGCCGTGTAGAGCCGGTAGCCGCCGGGCGTGCGCCGCGGCGTCAGCAGGCGCTGGTCCTCGAGGTAGCGGATCTTCGAGATCGAGATGTCGGGGAACTCGGCCGAGAGGGCCTTGCAGACGGCGCCGATCGTCGAGGCCTTCGACGGCGGACGCTTGGGCTCCGGGCCCTCGATCGTTTCGACCGTGCTCATCGGCCGCGGAAGGTGAGCTTGTACTTGCCGACCTGGAGCTCGTCACCGTCGCTGAGGCGCCGCGAGTCGATCCGCTCGCGGTTGACGTAGGTGCCGTTGAGCGAGCCGCAATCGTCGATGTACCAGTCGCTGCCGCGGTGCACGAGCAGCGCGTGATCGCGCGAGACGGTGATGTCGTCGAGGAACACAGCCGAGTCGGGGCGGCGGCCGATCGTCATCCGCTCGCCCTCGACTGCGAAGCTCTCGCCGGCGCGGCCGCCGCCGGCGCGGATGACGAGCGCCACGGAATTCGTCCCGGCGTCGCCCAACTCGACCGGGATGAAGTCGCCGGTCTCGCCGATGCGGTAGGTGGCCGTCGTCGGCTCGCCGGCGCCGTCGAGCTCGAGCAGCGCACCGCATTTCTGGCAGTAGTTGGCGCCTTCGGGGTTGACGAAGCCACACTCCGGGCAGTGCAGAGCCAAGACGAGCCCGCCGTTATTCCGCTTCGGCGTCCGTCGGCGGCGAGGCGCGGCCGGCCAGGATCTCGGTCAGCCGCTCGACATCCGCGCCACTGAAGATGTCCTGGCCGCGCGCGTGCTTGCCGCGCAGGCGGTTGACCAACTCGGCGCGGAGGATGTCGATCTTGCCGTGCAGCAGGCGCCGGCGGTAGGACACCTCGAGCTCCTCCTTGCTGTACTGGTCGATCAGCTCCTTGAGCTCCTTGTCGTCGAGCATGCCAAGGTCGGGGAAGGTCTCATCCATAGCCATGTGCGGCTCTTTCCTTACGGGGCAGAGGTCTAGGCGAGTATAGCGGCGCCTGCCAGAGGGTCAAGCTGAGCTTGAGACTCTGAGCTCGCGCAGCCCGTCACGGAAGTAGTACCCGGTCGCCAGGATCGCCAGCGTGATGCCCGCGTAGACGAATCCCTCGGCCGCATCGCCGTCGCCCAGCAGCGCGAGCCAGATCCCGAACATCGTCGGCCCGACCGCGATCCGCCCGGGCCAGTTGATGCGCAGCGTCAGGCCGCGGCGAACCCACGCCTGGCCGACCGCCAGCATCAGCGCCTCGCGCGCAACGACCACCGCCACCAGCCAGCGCGGCAGCAGCTCGTAGGACCAGCAGACGCAGAGGCCGGCGAGCACCAGCAGGCGGTCGAGCACCGGGTCCAGCAGCACGCCCAGGCGGCTGTACTGCCCGGTCACGCGGGCGGCGATCCCGTCGGCGTAGTCGCCCATGCCCGCGAAGAAGAAGCAGATCGCCGCAGCCGTGTCGGTGCCGCTGCGCGAGCTGTAATCGAGCACCAGGATCGCCGGGATCAGCGCCGCGCGCACGTAGCCGATCGCGTTGGGGACGGTCCATGGGCGAAGCGGCGCGCCGGGCTCGGTCTGCGGCGGCGGCGGCCCGGAGCGGTCGAACCCGAGCAGGCGGCGGGCGCTCAGTGAAGCCCGCGGCACAGCTCCGTCACCTGCGCGAGGACATCGGCAGGGGCGATCCCCGGCTTGGCCTCCATGCCGCGGCGGAGCACGACCTCGATCTCGCCCGACTCCAGCGCCCGGCGGCCGACCGTGAGCCGCAGCGGCACGCCGAGCAGCTCGGCGTCGGCGAACTTCTCGCCGGCGCCGGCCTCGCGATCGTCGTAGAGCACGTCGACGCCGCCCTCCCGCAGCGCGGCGTAGACGGTCTCGGCGAGCGCCCGCTCCTCGCCTCCGGGCTTGCCGACCGCCACCAGGTGGACTGCGAACGGGGCGATCGCGGCGGGCCAGCAGATGCCGCGCTCGTCGGCGAACTGCTCGACCGCGGCCGCCACGATGCGCGCCATGCCGATCCCGTATGAGCCCATCCAGATCGGCTGCTCGGAGCCCTGCTCGTCGAGGAAACTCGCGCCGAGCGCCTCCGAGTAGCGCGTGCCGAGCTGGAAGATGTTGCCGACCTCGATCGCCGGCTCGATCGTGAGCGGCATCCCGCCGACGAGGTCGCCGGCCTCGACGCTGCGCACGTCGACGCGCTCGAAGGCGAAGTCGCGGCCCGGCTGCACACCGCGCAGGTGCATGTCGGGGCGGTTGGCACCGCCGACATACTGGCCTTCGCCGACGCCCTCGTCGAGCAGCACCGGCAGATCGATACCGACCGGCCCGATGAATCCCGGCGGGCCGATCCGCTCCTCGATCTCCGCCGCGCTCGCGGGACGCCACGGCGTCCCCAGCGCGCCGCCGAGCTTGAACTCGTTGACACGGTGGTCGCCGCGAACGACGACCATCAACAGGCCGCGGCCGTCGGCGACGACCGGGAACGCCTTCAGCGTCGCCCCCGCCGCCACCCCGAGCTGGCCCGCGACCGCCGCGATCGTGGTCGCGCCCGGAGTGAGCGCATCCTCGGGCGCGCCCAGCGGCGCCGGGAACTCGACCGGCTGCGCCTGCGCGCTCGCGACCTCGACGTTGGCGGCGTAGCCCGGCGCCAGCGCGACGTCATTCTCGCCCGCCGGGCACGGCGCCATGTACTCGTGCGCGCCGGTCCCCCCCATCAGGCCGACATCGCTCTCGACGCGGTACCAGCGCAGGCCGGTGCGGTCGAAGATGCGGTCGTAGGCCTCGATATGGAGCTCGTAGGAGCGCTGGAGCCCCTCGGCGTCGCGGTCGAAGCTGTAGGAGTCCTTCATGATGAACTCGCGCGTGCGCAGCACGCCGGCGCGCGGGCGCGCCTCGTCACGCCCCTTGACCTGAAAGTGGTAGAGGATCAGCGGCAGGTCGCGGTAGGAGCGCACGACCTGCGCCACGTGCGTCGTGACCAGCTCCTCGTGCGTCAGCGCGAGCACGAGCTCGGCCTCGCGGCGGTCGCGCAGCTTGAACAGCTCTTCGATCGCGTAGCGGCCGGTGCGCTTCCACGCCTCCGCCGGCTGGATCAGAGGCATCAGCATCTCCTGACCGCCGATCGCGTCGATCTCCTCGCGCACGATCGCCGTGACGCGCTGATGCACGCGCCAGCCGGCTGGCAGCCAGCTCCACAGCCCCGAGCCGACCTGGCGGACGAGGCCGGCGCGCACCATCAGCCGGTGCGAGAGCGCCTCCGCGTCAGCCGGCGCCTCCTTCTCGGTGGGCAGCAGGTAGCTCGAGAGGCGGGTCACGCCAGAAGCCTATGAGTTCGCAACCGCCGGGGACGCCGCGGGGGCTATTGTCTCGTCTGAGTCCACACCCGCTAGGAGAACCATGGCATACGCACTCCCCGATCTTCCCTACGCATTCGACGCGCTCGAGCCGCACATCGACGCGCAGACGATGGAGATCCACCACGACAAACACCACGGCACCTACGTCACCAACGTCAACAACGCGCTGGAGGGCTCGCCCCTCGCTGACCTCCCGATCGAGGACCTCCTGACCAAGCTCGACGAGGTCCCAGAGGACAAGCGCAACGCGGTGCGCAACAACGGCGGCGGCCACTACAACCACTCGCTCTTCTGGACGAGCATGTCCGGCTCGGGCGGCGGCGCGCCCGCCGGCGCACTCGGCGACGCGATCGCCTCGACGTTCGGCTCCTTCGCCGATTTCCAGGGGCACGTGAAGGCGACCGGCCTCGGCCGCTTCGGCTCCGGCTGGTCCTGGCTCGTGCACGACGGCTCGGGCCTGGCGGTGCTGAGCACCGCCAACCAGGACAACCCGATCTCCGACGGCAAGACGCCGCTGCTCGGCGTCGACGTCTGGGAGCACGCCTACTACCTGCGCTACCAGAACCGCCGCCCCGACTACATCGACGCGTGGTGGAACGTCGTCAACTGGGACGAGGTCGCCGCGCGCTTCGCGGCCGTCTCCTGAGCGCCTGAGCCCATTCTCTGACGGGTCGGCGCATGCGCCGACCCGCGGGTGGGTGCATGCACCCACCCGGCAAGCGTGGGCCTACGCGCGGGTGAAACGCCGGCCGGCGACGGGCGACTCCGCCTCGTCGACCGTCGCCCGCGCGGCCTCGGCCTCGAGCGCGGCGATCCGCTCGGGCGTCATCGCGTCGGGATCCTCGTTCTGCGCGAGCCAGACGCGCGCCGCGGCAGCGCTCGCCTCGTCGCGCAGCACGCGCTTGCCGGCGGTGTAGTAGCGGTCGATCTCGGCGAACAGCTCATCGACGAGGTTCTCGGTCGCGACGAGCTTGAGCGGCTCCCCCTTCGAGTAGATCATCGCGCGGTCCTTGGCGCCGGTGATGCCGAAGTCGGCGTGGCGCGCCTCGCCGATGCCGTTGACCGCGCAGCCGAGCACCGAGACCTCGATCGGGTCGTCGTACTCGGCCAGGCGCCGCTCGACCTCGGCGACGACGCTGTCCATGTCGAACTGCAGGCGCCCGCAGGTCGGGCAGGCGATCAGCACCGGCCCGCGCTCGCGCAGCTTCAGCGCCTTGAGGATCTCCCAGGCGACCTTGACCTCCTCCTCGGCGTGGAAGGTCGAGAGCGAGATGCGGATCGTGTCGCCGATGCCGTCGGCGAGCAGCGTGCCGAGTCCCACGGCCGACTTCAGCGAGCCCGACCACTTCGTCCCGGCCTCGGTCACGCCGAGATGGAGCGGGTAGTCGATCCGCCCGGCGAGCTCGCGGTTTGAGGCGATCGTGTTGGGAACGGAGGTCGACTTCATCGAGACCTTGAAGTTCGTGAAGTCGAGACGCTCCATCAGCTCGACCGTCTCGACCGCGGCGCGCACGAGTGCCTCGACGGGATTCGAGAACTCGAGCTCCATCAGATGCGAGGGCAGCGAGCCGGAGTTGACGCCGACGCGCAGCGGCGTGCCGGCCGCCCTGGCGTGCTCGACGACGAGCCCGAGCTTGTCGTGGCCGCCGATGTTGCCGGGGTTGATGCGCACGCAGTGAGCGCCCGCGTCGATCGCCTTGATCGCGAGCGTGTAGTTGAAGTGGACGTCGGCGATCACCGGGATCGGCGACTCCTTGACGATCGTCTGCAGCGCGACGATGTCCTTCTCGCGCGGGACAGCGCAGCGGACGATGTCGGCGCCGGCCGCTGCGACCGTCCGGATCTGCTCCATCGTCGCGGCGAGGTTGGCCGTTTCGGTCTTTGTCATCGTCTGCACCGCAACCGGCGCGCCGGCGCCGATCGGCACGCCGCCGACGTGGATCTGGCGTTTCGAAGGCATGCCTGCAGTCTACGCACGCCACCGAATACGCTGCGCTCTTGGGCAACCCGGACGTCTACCCGACGGCGCAGGGGCCGCTGCCTCGCCTCGCCGAGCCCTTCGCCAAGCGCGCCCGGGCACGCCGGCACGCGCATTTCCTGGCGCTCGTCGCGCCGACGCCGCAGATGCGGATCGTCGACATCGGCTGCGGCGGCCTCGGCCTGCGCGGGCTCGCGCCGGAGCTCGACATCACCGGCGTCGATCTGGTGGCGCGCCCCGGCTACCCCGGTCCGTTCGTGCTCGCCGACGCGGCGGCGGGGCTCCCCTTCGCCGACGCCGAGTTCGACCTCGCCTACGCCAACAGCGTGATCGAGCACGTCCCGCCGGCGCGCCGAGCGGCGTTCGCCGCCGAGTTGCGCAGGGTCGCGCGCGGTTGGTACGTGCAGACGCCGGCGCGCTCGTTCCCGATCGAGCCCCACTCGCTGCTGCCCGGCGCGCAGTGGCTGCCGTCGGCGCTGCGCCGCCGCTACTGGCGCCTCGGCGCTCAGGGCGACTGGGAGGACGTGCCGCTGCTTCGCCGCGGCGAGATCGAGGACCTCTTCGGCGCCGCCGAGCGCGAGCGCTTCGGGCCCTTCACGAAGAGCTGGGTGTGCGTGGCGCTGCCGTGAGGATCAGCCGCCGAGGCGGCTGATGTCGTTGCTGATCCCGTTCAGGACCAGGAACGCGAGCAGGATCACGCCGATCGAGCTGAAGCGCCACATCGTCGCGATCGAGATCCGCCGGCCGCGGATCTTCTCCGCCAGCGACCACACGACGTGGCCGCCGTCGAGCGGCAGGAACGGGAAGAGGTTGACGACCGCGAGCACCAGCGACACCAGTGCCAGCACGACGAGCGCGAGGCCGGGGCCGCGAGCGACCGCCTGCTGGGTGTCCTGGGTGATGCCTACGGCGCTCTGAAGCTGACCGCGGACCTTCGAGCTGACGAGCGCGTCGAAGTAGTGCGTGACGGTCGAGGTGCCGGTGTCCCACATCGCCGCCGCCGAGGTGCCGAGCGCTCCGAACAGGCTGAAGTGGGCGGCGGTGACGCCGCTCAGCCCGACGCCAAGGAGCATCCGCCTGTCGGCAGCGTCGTAGTGGGGCGTCACCTTCACGCTGATCGTGTGGCCCTGGCGGCGGACGGTCAGCCGCGCGGGCGTGCCGGCGCAGCCGTTGACGAGCGCTCCGGCGCAGCGGTGTGCCTGGAGCTGGCTCGCCAGCGATGTCGCGCTCACGCGCCGGCCGTCGATCGCGAGGATGCGATCGCCGACCTTCAGGTGGCCGACCGCCCCGGTGCCCTTGGCAATCGCGCTGAGCGGGCTCGTGTCGACGGCGACGAGCGTCGTCTGCGACGGCGCGAGGTTCCCGATCGCGACGGCGCCGTCGAGGTTGCCGGACATCAGCACCACCGCGAACAGCACGAACGCCGTCAGCAGGTTGACGAACGGTCCCGCGAGGATCACGACGACCCGTTTCCAGGGTGCCTTCATGTAGTAGCTGCGCTCGGCGATCCGCAGGTCGACGCTGCTCAGCTCATCGGGCGTCATGCCGGTGATCTTCACGTAGCCGCCGAGCGGCAGCAGGCCGATCTGGTAGTCGGTCTCGCCGCGGCGGAAGCCGACCAGGCGCGGCGGAAAGAACAGCGAGAAGCGCTCGACGCGCATCCCCATGGCCTTCGCGGCAACGAAGTGGCCGGCCTCGTGCAGCACGATCAGCGCGCAGAAGCCGGCAATCGCGATCACCCACGTCACTTCTTTAGTCTCGCAGGCCGCCTCAGCGGGGCCTAAACGCCGGCTCAGGCAAGCGCCGCGCTGGCGACCTCGCGGGCGCGGCGGTCGGCGTCGAACAGCGCCTCGAACTCGCGCAGCGGCTGCGAGCCGAGCTGTTGGAGGGCCTCCTCGATCACCTCGGCGATCCGCGTGAACGCGATCCGGCCGTCGAGGAAGGCGCGCACCGCTACCTCGTTGGAGCCGTTCAGCACGCACGGGGCGGTGCCGCCGGCGAGCGCCGCCTCGCGCGCGAGCCGCAGCGCGGGGAAGGCGTCGAGGTCGGGCGCCTCGAAGGTCAGGCTGGCGACCTTTGCGAGGTCGAGGCGCTCGACCGCCAGCTCGGCGCGGTCGGGGTGGTGCAGCGCGTAGGCGATCGGCACGCGCATGTCAGGGCAGCCGAGGTGCGCGAGGACGGCGCCGTCGCAGAGCGAGACCAGCGCGTGCACGATCGATTGCGGGTGCACGATCACGTCGATGCGCTCGTAGGGCAGCCCGAACAGGTGGTGGGCCTCGATCACCTCGAGGCCCTTGTTCATCAGCGTCGCCGAGTCGATCGTGATCTTGTCCCCCATCGACCAGGTCGGGTGCGCGAGCGCCTCCACGGCGGTGACGGCCGCGAGCTGCTCGCGGCTGCGGCCGCGGAACGGGCCGCCGGAGGCCGTCAGCGTCAGCCGCTCGATCGTGCCCGCGCCGGCCGAGCGCTCGGCCGAGATCAGCTGGTGGAGGGCCGCATGCTCGGAGTCGACCGGCAGGATCCGCGAGCCGGTCGCCTCGGCGAGCGCCGTCACCAGCTCGCCGCCGACGACCAGCGACTCCTTGTTGGCGAGCGCCAGGTCGATGCCCTCGCCAAGCACGACGATCGTCGGGCCGAGGCCGGCCGAGCCGACGATCGCGTTCAGCACGAGGTCGGCGCCGGACTCGACGATCAGCTCGATCACGCCCTCCGCGCCGGCCTTGACCTCGCCCGCCGGCCACGCCGACGCCGCCTCGGCCGCGGCGGCCTCGTCGCTCAGCGCGACGCGCGTGACGCCGAATCTCTGCGCCTGCGCGAGCACCACCTCCCAGTTCGAGCGCGCCGACAGGCCGACCAGCTCGAGCTCCTCGGAGGCGGCGATTACGGCGAGCGCCTGCACGCCGATCGAGCCGCTCGAACCGAGGATCACTATGCGTTTGGAGCTGCTCATCGGCTGGTCAGGATCGCTTGCCAAACGTAGTAGGAGACGACTGCGCTGAAGAGGACGGCGTCGAGGCGGTCGAGCGCGCCGCCGTGGGCGCCGAACAACCTACCGCTGTCCTTGACGCCGGCCTGGCGTTTGACGTAGCTCTCGAACAGATCGCCGATCGGCGCCGCGATCGCGACGCCGACGCCGAGCAGGATCGCGTCACCCTTCTGCAGCCAGGGCTGGTAGAGGCTCGCGAACCAGACCCCGACGATCGCGCAGAAGATGCCGATCACGAGCCCCTCCACCGTCTTGTTCGGGGAGATCGCCGGCGCCAGCGGCCGTCGCCCGAAGCCGCGCCCGCCGAGGTAGGCGCCGCTGTCTCCGACGAAGGTGCCGACCAGCACATCGATCACGATGCCGCCGCCGTGAGGCAGCGAGCGCAGCAGCACCGCGTGCGCCAGCGCGAGGCCAACCCACCACACCCCGAGCACGGTGATCGCGACCCCGATCATGCTGCCGCGGGGCGCCGCGATCGTCACGAGGAAGCTCGCCGGCAGCGCGGCGACCGCGACGAGCAGGACCTGGTCGCGCGTGCCGAAGTGCGCGGCCGCCAGCAGCCCGAGCAGCGCCAGAAAGCCGGCGAGCTTGGCGGGGTGCGCCCGCCCCGTCATGCGGTAGAGCTCGTGGAGGCAGACCCAGCCGAGGAGGAGCAGCGCGGCCGCGAAGAGCAGGCCCCCTTCGTAGACGATGAACGAGGCGAGCGCGATCGCCGGGATCGCGACGAGCACGCGCGCGCGCAGCTCGGAGCGTTTGGGGGAGCGCCCGCCGCCGGGCCGTTGCGCTCGCGCCACATCCCGCGGGCGCCGGCGCAGCTGCCCGGAGGGGGCCTGGCGGCGCTTACCGACCGCCATAGCGGCGCCGCCGGCCGGCGTACTGGGCCAGCGACTCCTCGAAGGCCGCACGCGTGAAGTCCGGCCAGAGCTCGTCGCGGAAGACCAGCTCCGAGTAGGCCGACTGCCACAGCAGGTAGTTGGAGAGCCTCTGCTCGCCGCTCGTGCGGATGATCAGGTCCGGGTCGTGCATCTCGGGCGCGTACAGCAGCGCGCGGAAGTCCGCCTCGTCGCCGCCCTGGAAGCGCGCGGCGGCGTCGAGGATCTCGGCGCGCCCACCGTAGTTGAACGCGACGAAGAGCGTGATCCGCTCGTTGGCGGCGGTCTCGCGTTCAGCCCAGTCCATCTGGCGCGCGAGCGCCGCAGACACCCCTTCACGGCGGCCGATGAAGCGCATCCGCACGCCCTCGTCGCGCAGCTCGGGGGTCTCGGAGCGGATCCGGCGGCTGAACATCCGCATCAGCGCCGAGACCTCCTTGGCGGGCCGCGCCCAGTTCTCGGTCGAGAACGAGTAGACCGTCAGCTCGCGCACGCCGAACTCGACGGCGTCGCGCAGCCGTGCCTTGACCGTGTCGGCGCCGGCGTTGTGTCCGGCAGCGACCGAGACGCCGTGGCGCTTCGCCCAGCGCCCGTTCCCGTCCGTGATGATCGCGACGTACCGCGGCCGGCCCGCGTCCCCGCTCATCACACCTCGAGAATCTCTGCTTCCTTGCCCTTCAGCAGCGCGTCGAGCTCACCAATGCTCCCGTCGGTCACCTTCTGCAGCACGCCCTCCGCGCGGCGCTCCTCATCGCTGCCCGTCTCGCCCGCATCCTTGAGCTCGCGCAGGTCGTGCATCACGTCGCGGCGGATGTTTCGGATCGCGACGCGCCCCTCCTCGACGATGTGGCGCGCCACCTTGACCAGCTCGCGCCGGCGCTCCTCGTTGTACTCGGGGATCACGAGGCGCACCAGCTTGCCGTCGTTGGAGGGGTTCAGCCCGAGGTCGGAGGTGTTGATCGCCTTCTCGATCGCCTTGATCGTGGAGGCGTCGAACGGCTGGATCGTCAGCAGGCGCGCCTCCGGCGCGGAGATCGTCGCAAGCTGGCGAAGCGGCGTCGGCACTCCGAAGTAGTCGACCTGGATGCGGTCGAGCAGCGACGGGCTCGCGCGGCCGGTGCGGACCGATCCGAGCTCGTGGACCGTCGCCTCGACCGATTTGCGCATGCGCTCGCGCCCATCGTCGATGAGCTCGTCGATCAGAGCCATTGCAGGGAAAACGTGGCCATCGCGGGACCAGGATAACGCCTCGGCGGCGTCCGGAGCGAACGCGGGCCCGCTACGGCGCGGGCGTCGTGACCAGCGTTCCGATCGCCTCTCCGGCGAGCACGCGGCCGATGTTGGCGGGGTCGTCGACGTTGAAGACGTGGATCGGCAAGCGGTTCTCCATGCACAGCGTCAGAGCGGTCGCGTCCATCACCGCGAGCCGGCGCTGGATCGCCTCCATGTGCGTGATCTGCGGGATGAACTGGGCGTCCGGGTGCAGCGCCGGATCGGCACTGTAGACGCCCTCGACGCCGTTCTTGGCCATCAGGATCGCCTCGGCGTGGACCTCGCTCGCGCGCAGCGCCGCCGCGGTGTCGGTCGTGAAGAACGGATTTCCGGTGCCGGCCGCGAAGATCACCACGCGCCCCTTCTCGAGGTGGCGCATCGCACGGCGGCGGATGTAGGGCTCGGCGACCTCCTGCACGGTGATCGCCGACTGCACGCGCGTGTGCACGCCCTGCTTCTCGCAGGCGTCCTGGAGCGCCAGCGCGTTGAGGACGGTCGCGAGCATGCCCATGTAGTCGCCGGTGGCGCGGTCCATGCCCTCGGCGGCGCCGCGCAGCCCGCGGTAGATGTTGCCGCCGCCCGGAACGATCGCGAGCTGCACGCCCGACTCGATCACACCGCGCACCGCGGCTGCGAGCGCGACCACGCGCTCGGGGTCGGTGCCGTAGTCGAGCCGGCCCATCAGCGCCTCGCCCGAGAGCTTGAGCAGGACGCGCTTGAAGGCCGGCTTGCTCATCCGGCGCGCTTACTCCCCCACGACGAAGCGCGAGAACCGGCGGATCAGGACGTTCTCGCCGGTGGCGGCCGCGATCTGGTGGCGGAGCTCGCCGATCGTCTTGCCCTCGTGCTTGTCGGCGTTGACATGCGGCTGGTCGAGCAGCACCACCTCGCTGTACCACTTCGCGAGCTTGCCCTCGGCGATCTTGGCGCGGATCTCCTCGGGGCGGTCCGCCGCCTCCTGCTCGAACACGCGCAGCTCGGCCTCGCGGGCCTCGTCCGGCACCTCTTCCTGGCTGACCCAGCGCGGCGCTGCGGCCGCGATGTGCGAGGCGACCTCGCGGGCGAACGACACGAAATCGGCGTTCTTGGCTACGAAGTCGGTCTCGCAGTCGACCTCGACGATCACGCCGATCTTGGCGTTGTGGTGGACGTAGGTTTGGACGGTACCCTCGGAGGCGACGCGCTCGCCGCGGTCCTCGATGCGCTTGCCCTGCTTGACGCGCAGCAGCTCGATTGCCCTGTCGACGTCGCCGCCGGCTTCGGTGAGCGCCTTCTTGCAGTCCATCATGCCGGCGCCCGTGCGGTCACGGAGCGCCTTGACGTCCTTGGCTGAGATCTCAGGCACTGGTGGTTTCCTGTTCGGCGGCAGCCGCCTCGTTGGCGGTTTCGGTGGCGGTTTCGGTGGCGGTTTCGGTCGCGGTTTCCGTCGCTTCGGTGGCGGTTTCGGTCGCTTCGGCCGCGGTTTCGGTGGCGGCCTCCGGCTCCGGCTCGGGCGCTGCCGAGCTCTCGGGCGCGGTGGCGGCGGGCTCCTCGACGGCGGCTTGCGCCTGCGCTGGAGCCTCCGCCGTCTCGTCTCCGGCGGCCTCCTCGGGCGCGCTA
>DATNHQ010000052.1:0-14928 GCA_035604915.1 Solirubrobacteraceae bacterium | reverse complement strand
CCGCCGCCGGCCGCGCCCCGACCGCCGCGCAGTGGGCGGCGCTGCGGCGCTCGCTCGCCGGCACGCTCGTGCGCCCGAGCGACGCCTCCTACGCCCAGGCCAGGCTCGTCTACGACCTGCGCTTCGAGGGGGCCGCGCCGGCGGCGGTCGCCTATCCGCGCTCGAGCACCGACGTGCAGCGACTCGTGCACTTCGCCCGCAGCCACGCGCTCGCGCCGATTCCCCGCTGCGGCGGCCACAGCTACGCCGGCTACTCGACCGGGGCGGGGCTCGTGATCGACGTCGGCGCGATGAACTCCGTCAGCGTCTCCGGGTCGCGTGCCTCCGTCGGAGCCGGCACGCGCCTGATCGACATGTACAGCGCGCTCGCGCAGCGCGGCGTGCTCGTCCCCGGCGGCTCCTGTCCGAGCGTCGGCATCTCCGGGCTCGCGCTCGGCGGCGGGATCGGCGTCGTCGGGCGCAAGTACGGGCTGACCGCCGACGCGATCGACGCACTGACGGTCGTCACGGCCGACGGCAGCGTGCTCGACGCGCACGCCTCGAGCCACCCGGACCTCTACTGGGCGAGCCGCGGTGGCGGCGGGCGCAACTTCGGGATCGTCACGTCGTTTCGCTTCAACGCCCGGCCGCTGCCGGAGCTGGCGCTGTTCACGCTCGAGTTCCCGTGGGCGGCGGCCGGCGAGCTGTTCGGCGCCTGGCTTCAGTGGATCGCCCACGCGCCCGACGAGCTGTGGTCCAACTGCCTGCTGCTGAGCGCCGGCTCAAGCGGCCTGATCGCGCGGACGACCGGCGTCTACGTCGGCTCGACGGCGGCGCTCGGTGCGCTCGTCGGCAAGCTCACCAGGGCCGTCGCCGCGACCCCGAGCTCGAGCTCGCTGTCGAGCGCGAGCTACCTGGAGGCGATGCTGATCGAGGGCGGCTGCGCCGAGGTCACGCTCGCCCAATGCCACCTGCAGTCCCCGGGCACGCCGGGCACGCTGCCGCGGACGGCGTTCCTCGCGAAGTCCGCGTACTTCGCCAAGCCGCTGCCATCGGCCGGCATCGCCGCGGTCCTCGACGCCGTCACGAGCTTTCGCGGCGAGCTGCCCGCGCTCGGCGGCGGGCTCGCATTCGACAGCTACGGCGGCGCGATCAACGCCGTCGCCCCCGCCGCCACCGCGTTCGTGCACCGCGACGCGCTCTGCCAGCTGCAGATGTCGGCCTCGCTCGGCCCGGGCACGCCGCAGGCGACGGTCGCGAGCGCGCAGGCGTGGCTGCAGCGCTCGGCCGCCAAGCTCGCGCCCTACGGCAACGGGCAGGCCTACCAGAACTACATCGACCCGACGCTCGCCAACTCGCTGCAGGCCTACTACGCCTCCAACCTGCCGCGGCTGCGCAAGGTCAAGGGCGTCTACGACCCCGACAACGTCTTCCGCTTCGCCCAGTCGATCCCGCTCCCGGCGAAGCGCTGACCCGCCACGTAGTCTCGAAATCGCGAGCGCACCGCGAACCGCGCCGACGCCAAAGAACCGCCCGGGGAAGACACTTGCTTGCGCAAGCATGTGCTATGCTTGCTCTGGCAAGCATTTCCCCACCCCACGACGACAAGGAACCCTCATGGCGTCAGCAACCGCAACCCCCACGATTCCGGCCGGCAGCTACGCGACCGACCCCGCCCACACGACCTTCGGCTTCTCGGTGAAGCACCTCGGCATCGCCACCGTCCGCGGCAAGTTCCGCGAGTTCGAGGGCACGCTCGAGATCGGCGAGGACCTCGCGAGCGCGCGCGTCAGCGGCGTCGCCAAGACCGCCTCGATCGACACCGGCGAGCCTCAGCGCGACGAGCACCTGCGCTCGGCCGACTTCTTCGACGCGCAGGCCAACCCGGAGCTGCGCTTCGAGTCCACCTCCGTGCGCGCCGCCGACGAGGAGAACTACACGATCGAGGGCAACCTCACGATGCACGGCATCACCAGGCCGATCACGCTCAACGCCGAGTTCCTCGGCGCCGAGGTCGACCCCTACGGCAACGATCGCGTCGCCTTCGAGATCACCGGCAAGCTCGAGCGCTCCGACTGGGAGATGCGCTTCAACGCGGCGCTCGGCAGCGGCAACCTGATGGTGTCCGACACCGTCAAGATCGCGATCGACGTCTCCGCGATCAGGCAGGCCGACTGAGCGACCGGCCCCCGCGGCGCCGCCGCTGTCAGACTGAGAGCGGCGCCGCGGCGCCCGGAGGACACGATGACCCAGGCGATACCAAAGACCCCCGAGACCCCTGACCCCGCCGCGCGCCTCGCCGACGCGACGCGGCTGGGCGCGGTCGAGCTCCAGGTCACCGACCTCGAGCGCTCGATCGACTTCTACACCCGCGTCATCGGCATGGCGGTGGCGGAGCGCGCCGAGGGCACCGCGACGCTTCACGCCGGCGGCGAGGCGATCGTCACGCTGCGCGAGCAGCCGGCCGCGCGCCAGCCGCGCCGCGAGGCCGGCCTCTACCACTTCGCGCTGCTCTACCCGAGCCGCGAGGAGCTCGCCCGCGTCGCCCGCCGCGTGGCCGAGACGCGGACGCGGATCGACGGCGCCTCCGACCACCGCACGCACGAGGCGATCTACCTGCCCGACCCCGACGGCATCGGCGTCGAGCTCGCCGCGGACCGCCCGCGCGAGCAGTGGCCGCGCCTCGACGACGGCCAGTTCTACAGCCACGGCCCGCAGCCGCTGGACGTGCGGGCGCTGTTCGCGACGGTCGAGCACGAGCAGACCCGCGCGCTGGCCGACCCGGCCCTGCGCATGGGACACGTCCACCTCCACGTCGGCGACCTCGACGCCTCGACGCGCTTCTACCGCGACGGCCTCGGCTTCGCGGTGATGGCGCAGATGCCCCACGCGGTGTTCGTGTCCGCCGGCGGCTACCACCACCACGTCGCCTACAACCTCTGGCGCGGCGAGCGCGTGCCAGCCTACTCGCCCGACACGGTCGGCCTGATCCACTGGACGCTCGAGACGACCGCGGCCGCGGAGCGCGAGGCCGTGCTGGCACGCCTGCGCGCCGTCGGCGCGAGCGTCGAGGAGCGCGACGACGGCTCGTTGCTGGCCAGCGACCCCGCCGCGATCGCGGTGCTCGTCAGATAGGCGAGCCGCCGGCTGAGGTCGGCTTTGGTGTCGGCGCGGCTCGCGCGACGCTCGCGATGTCGAGAGCGCGGCCTGGCCCTAGGCTGAGCAGGCGGCCGCGGCGTCCGGCGAGAAACGCAGGAAGACCGCGGCCAGCGTCGCGATCTCGCCGTCGCTGAGACGGTCGAAGAAGCGCTGGCGCACGGCGGCGAGGTGGGTCTCCTGAGCGGCCCTGGCGAGCTCGAGCCCCGCCGGCGTCAGCACGGCGTTGATCGCGCGGGCGTCGGCGTCGCAGGGGCGGCGCTCGAGCAGGCCGCGCGCCTCGAGCGCGTCGACGATGCGCGAGACGCGGCTGAGGCTGAGGCCGGCGCCGGCGGCCAGCGCCGACAGGCGCAGCCAATGCTCGGGGGCGCTCGCGAGGCGCACGAGCAGCTCGAGGCCGCTGAGCGTCAGCCCATGCGCCGCCTCGAGCTCGGCGTCGAGCTCGCGCGTGAGGCTGCGGTGGGTCGCGAGCAGGCCGATCCAGGCGCCGGCGTAGTCGTGGCTCCACTGCGGGAGGCCGTCGGCGCTCGCCTGGATCGCGTCGCGGCTGCGGTGCGGGCTGGTCTGGGTCATTGGTTGCTCTAGCAAATTTTACTTGTTCGGGCGCTGTGACGCCAGCGGCGCGTGCGCGTAGTACTGCTGTGAGGATGATTCGCGGATGACGGCGTTGACGGTCATCCCCGACGGGGGGCCGCAGGCGAGCGAGCAATTCGAGGCGCTCTACCGCTCGTGCTCCGAGGATCTGTTCGGCTACGTCGCCTCGATCGTGCGCGACCGTGCGGCAGCCGAGGACATCACGGCGATCGCGTTCGAGCGCGCCTACCGACGCCGCGCGCTGTTCGACATCCACCGCGGCAGCCCGCGCTCGTGGCTGTTCGCGATCGCGCGCAACGCGGCGCTCGACGAGCTGCGCCGGCGCCGGCGCACCGGCGCGCTGCTCGGCGACGTCGCCGACGAGCGGGCGGCCGAGGAGCTCGAGGAGCTCGACGGCGACCTGGCCGAGCGGCGGCTGCTCGTGCGCGAGGGCCTCGCCGCGCTCGACCCTCGCGACCGCGAGGTGATCCTGCTCAAGTTTGTCGGGCGGCTCTCGAACGCCGAGCTCGCCCGTGTCCTGCGCTGCAGCGAGTCCAATGCCGGGACCCGCCTGCACCGCGCGATCGAACGTCTCAGGGAGGTGTGCGGTGTCACGCGATGAACTGAATGCGCGCGCGCTCGCGGAGCTCGACGCGCTGGAGCGCATCCTGGCTCGCGAGCCGGTCGCGGAGGAGCATCTGGAGCTCGCCGCGCTGGTGGACTCGGTCCGGGGGTGTGCAATGAAGATGCGGCCGGAGTTCTCGGCGGAGTTGGCGGCGCGCTTCGAAGGTCGTGGGCGCCGCCTCGGAGCCGGAGCGCGATCTTCATTGCACACCAGCCGGCGGTGGCTGGGTGGCGGGCGGTTGGCGTTCGCCGGCGGCGGCGCGGTTGCCGCGGCTGTCGCGTTGACGATCCTCTTGTCCGGAGGCGTGCGCGATGCGCTGTTCGGGGGTGGGAGCACGCACGGGACCGTGCACACGCTCTCGCCGAGCAGCGGCGCCGCCAAGAATGCGAGCCGCGTTTTGCGTTCGGGCGCGCCATCTACGGTGCCGCACTCGACCCCGTCGCTCGGGACGCCGGAGATCCACCAGGGCGCGGGCGTGAACGGGGTCGGTGCGACGGCGACGGCGCCCGCTCCGTCGGCGGCCGCCACGCCGGGCAGCTCCTTCGCGGCCAACCCGCCGCGGCTGATCGCGCGCGGCTCGTCGCTGACGCTCGCCAGCCCGCCGTCCCAGATGCAGGCGGTCGCCAACCAGATCGTCGCCGCTACCGAGCAGCAGGGCGGCGTCGTCGAGCACTCCAACGTCGACGTGTCAGGACCCGGTAGCTACGCGAGCTTCAGCCTGGCCGTGCCCAGCGGACACCTCGGCCGCCTGATCGCGACGCTGTCCTCGCTGGCGAGCGTGCGCGCCCTCAACCAGACCACGCAGGACATCACGAGCTCCTACCAGGGCGAGAACGCCCTGCTCGCCCGGCGCCTGAAGGCGCTCGCGTCGCTGCGCACGCAGCTCGCCACCGCCGCCAGCGCCACCGCTGCGGCGGACCTGCGCAAGCAGATCGGCGCGGTCGAGCACCGCATCACGATCGAGCGCGCCACGATCGCGCGGCTGCGCGGCGAGGCGAGCAACGCCACGCTGTCGGTCCAGGTCGTGCCCGGCGCGGCGGCCAAGAAGCATGCAGTCGCGGTCAGCCCGCTCACGCGCGCCTACCACGACGCGCTGCACGCGCTCCAGGAGATCCTCGCGATCGCGCTGGTCGTGCTGGCGATCCTGCTGCCGTTCGCGCTCTGCGGGCTGGCGCTGTGGTGGGCGGCCGCGGGCGTGCGCCAGCGCGCCCGCGAGCGGGCGATGCGCGCGGCCCACTAGCGCTACGCTCGCGCCTCTGGCACCCGTCGAGATCAGACCCGGCCTGTGGCGGTGGACCGCCCCCCACCCCGACTGGAAGCCCGCCCCGGCGGGCTCCACCGGCGCCTGGGAGCGCGACGTCGGCTGCGTGCTCTACGAGACGCCCGCGCAGGCCGTCTTCATCGACCCGCTCGCGGATGACGCCGACGGCGCGTTCTGGGCCTGGGCCGACGCGCGCTGCGCCGGCCGCGCCGTCGTCGTGGCGCTCACGATCGGCTTCCACGAGCGCAGCCGCGAGCGCTTCGTGTCGCGCTACGGCGCCTCGGCGGCACTCCCCGCGGAGGTCGAGGCGCTGGCCTTCCCGGCGCTTGACGAGACGGTCTACTGGCTTGCCGAGCACCGCGCGCTGGTCCCCGGCGACCGCGTCCTCGGCGCCGGCGGCGGCGAGCTGTCGCTGTGCCCCCGGTCGTGGCTTCGCTACCTCGAGCCCCGGCCCACGCCGGAGGAGATGCGCGACGCACTCGCGGTGCTCGGCGCCCTCGACGTCGAGCTCGTTCTGACCTCCCACGGCGAGCCGGTCCTGTCGGGTGGCGGCGACGCACTCGCGCGGGCGCTGGCGCACGTGTGAGCGCGTCCTCGCTGCGCGCGCGCCGGGAGCTCGCACGGGCGTGAGCGCTCGCGCGCCTGCGGGCGGGCGCGACTGGGCGCTCGAGCGCGACCTCGATCGCTCGCTCGCGGCGGCGCGCGAGACGCGCGCGCGGATCGCCCGCTTCGTGCGGCACACGCCGCTGCTCGAGCTCGACGCCGTCGCCGGCACGACGCGCCTGCTGAAACTCGAGACGCTGCAGCGGACCGGCTCCTTCAAGGTCCGCGGCGCCGCCGCTGCGCTCACCGTCGGCGCGCGCCCGCGGGCCGTCGTCGCCGCCTCCACCGGCAACCACGGCCTCGCCGTCGCGTTCGTCGCCGCCGCGCTCGGGCTGCCGTGCCGCATCTTCGTCCCGGCCGGCGCCGCGCCGGCGAAGATCGCGCGGCTGCGCGCCGGCGGCGTCGAGCCGGTCGAGATCGCGGGCGACCCGCTGCTCGCCGAGCTCGCCGCGCGCGAGGCGTCCGAGCAGGCGCCGGGGACGCTGCTCGTCCCCCCCTACAACGACCCGCGCGTGATCCTCGGGCAGGCCACGCTCGGGCTCGAGCTGCTCGACGATCTCGCCGATCCCCCCGACGCGCTGTTCGTCGCGGTCGGCGGCGGCGGGCTGATCAGCGGCGTCGCGCTGGCGGTGCGCGCGCGCTGGCCGCACTGCACGATTGTCGGCTGCCTGCCGGCCGCCTCGCCCGCGATGGGGGCGGCCGTCGCCGCGGGGCGCGTGGTGGCGGCGCCGCTTGGCCCGACGCTGTCGGATGCCACCGCCGGCGGGATCGAGCCGGGCGCGATCACCGTCGCGATCTGCGCGGCGCTGGTTGACGAGTTCGTCGAGATCGAGGAGGCTGAGATCGCCGCCGCGATGCGCACGGCGCTGCTCGAGCACGGCCTCGCGCTCGAGGGCGCCGCCGCGCTCGCGCTCGCGGCGTCGTGGCGGGCGCAGGCCGGCGTCGGACGCCACGTCGTCGTGCTGGGCGGCGGCAACGTCGGAGCGCAAACGCTCCGCACGATCCTTTAGCGGTCACACTCGTTACCGCGGGGCTTGCGGCCGAGGGGGGCGATAGTCGATGATTGGGGTATGGGATCGGTCGAGGGAGTGGTCATAAGCTCTCGCACGCTCCTGGAGAGAGTGTGGTGGCGCATCGGGCGGCGCGGGGACGGTCGCGCGCCGCTCTGGATCGAGCTGGTCGTGATCGGCTGGCTGTTCTACCTCTATGACGTCGTCAACAACCTCGCCCCGATCCGCCAGCAGCTCGCGGTGCACGACGCCGTGGGCCTGCTCGCCTTCGAGCACTCGCTGCACCTGAGCCCCGAGCTGGCGATCAACACGTGGCTCGCGGTCCATGCCACGCTCGGCTCGATCGCCTCCTACTACTACTTCTTCGCCCACGGCGTGGTGACCTTCACGGTGCTCGCCCTGCTGTGGTGGAAGCGCCCGGAGCTCTACCGCCGCCAGCGCACGCTGCTGGTGATCATCAACCTGATCGCCTTCGCGGTGTTCTGGCGCTACCCGCTGGCGCCGCCGCGGATGTTCCCGAAGCTCGGCTACGTCGACGTGATCGCCACCTCGCACGCGCTCGTGTCGTGGAGCAGCAGCGCGCTCGTGCACGACGCCGACCAGCTCGCGGCGATGCCGTCGCTGCACATCGCCTGGGCGATCTGGAGCGGCCTGTCGCTGTGGCTGCTGATGCGCCGGCGCGTCTTCGCGCTGCTCGGGATCGCCTACCCGCTGCTGACCGCCCTCGTCGTGATGGGGACCGCCAACCACTACGTGCTCGACGTCTTGGCCGCCGCCGCCACGGTACCGCTCGCGTTCGCGCTGCAGCGCGGCCTCTACTGGCTGCTCGCACGCACACGTCGTCTGGGCGCCCAGGCGGTGGCCGTCCCGGCGCGCGGCGTCCGCCGCGAGCCGGGTGTCGCGACCGTGCTCGCTGCCGCGGTCGCGCCCCGCAGCGCGGATGGCGAGGCGCTGATCGCCGTCGAGGAGCCCCGCCCGCAGCGGCGCCGCGCGGGCACCCAGCAGCCCCATCGCGGCGTGCGCGAGAGCGCCTAGCGGGCGCCGGCGCCTCAGAGCATCTCGGGGCCGACGAAGCGCGTCGACACGTCGGCGAGGATCTGGCGCATCGCGGTCGCGGCCGCGGTCAGCCGCGTTCCCGCCGGGGTCGCGACGATCACGTCGCGCACGGGGTTGCGCGGCGACAGCGCGCGGATCGCGATGTCGTCGCGGGCGCCCGCCAGTGCGAGCTTGGGGATCAGCGCGACGCCGACCCCGGCGGCAACGAGGCCCTGCACGGTCTGGTAGTCGTCGCTCTCGAAGGAGACGATCGGCTCGAAGCCGGCGGCGTGGCAGGAGCGCACGACGTGGCGCGCGCAGGGGCTCGCCGCGGAGGTCTGGATCCAGGCCTCGGCGCGCAGGTTCTCCAGGCGCAGCGTGCGGCGCCGAGCGAGCGCGTGGTCGGCCGGCAGCGCCAGGAACATCGGGTCCTCGAACAGCGCCATGCGCTCGACCTCGGGTCCGGGCGGCTCGCTGGTGTCCTCGAACTCGAACAGCAGCGCGAGGTCGAACTCGCCCGCCAGCAGTCGCGGCGCGATCTCCTCCGGCTCGCCCTCCGCGAGCGTCAGCTCGACCTCGGGGTGCTGCGCCCGGAAGATCGCGATCGCCAGCGGCATCAGCGTCGCGCCGGCGGTCGGGAAGGACGCCATCCGCAGCTGGCCGCCGCGCAGACCGGCGATCGCGGCCATCTCGGCCTCGGCCGCGTGCAGCCGCGCGATGATCCCCTCCGCGTAGTTGAGCAGGACCTCGCCGGCCGGCGTCAGGCGCACGCCGCGGGGCAGCCGCTCGAGCAGCGTGACTCCGGTCTCGTGCTCGAGCGCCGCGATCTGCTGGGAGACGCTCGCCTGCGTGTAGGAGAGCGCGTCGGCTGCAGCCGAGAACGAGCCGCGGGCAGCGACCTCGATCAGGATCCGCAAACGGTTGACGTTAAGCATAAGTCGAACTTATACGAGCTATAACTAACATTAGTTGAAGTAATGGCAGGAGAGTGCCAATATGCGCCTAAGGAAACACTGGAAACAAAACCGGCGGCGAGGCGAGCAGATCGCCGGGCCGCAACCATCTTGAACAAGGAACCACGGCCATGCAGACACACGTGATCATCTCTTACGACGGAACCGACAACGACACCGACGCGCTCGCGTTCGGCCGCATCCTCGGTGACGCCGGCGCGCGCGTGTCGCTCGCCTACGTTCGCCACACCACCGAGAGCGACCCGGCCGCGGAGAAGGCCGCGCAGCACCAGGCGGAAGAGCTGCTCGAGCGCGGCGCCCAGTGGCTCGGCCACCCCGAGGTTTCGCGCCACGTCATCCTCAGCGGCTCCACGGGCGAGGGCCTGTGGGCGCTCGCCGAGCAGGAGGGCGCCGACCTGATCGTGTTCGGCTCCGACTGGCACACCGCCCCCGGCCACGTGCAGCCCGGCAGCTCCGCGCTGCGCCTGATGGACGGCGGTCCCGTCTCGATCGCGGTCGCCGCCGCCGGCCTGCGTGAGCGTACGGGCGCCGGCCTGCGCACGATCGCCGTCGCCGGCGGCGAGGTCGACGAGGCTGCCCGCACCACGGCCGAGCGGTTCGCCGCCCGCGCCGGGACGCCGCTCGCGCTGCCCTCGCAGGAGGGCCTCGACCTGCTCGTCGTCGGCTCGCGCCCGGGCACACCGGAGGGCCGCGTCGGCCTCACCGCCGCCAACGAGTACGTCGTCGACACCGCCGTCACCAACGTCCTGATCCTCGCCCGCGGCGTCGTCTTCGACGTCGAGCGCTCGGCGCACCGCCAGGGCGAGCAGGTTCACGCTCAGCAGTAAGACACGCGGCCACGGCGCGACGCGCGTCGCAGGTCCACCGCACCGGGAGGCGCGCAGGCAGCGCGCCTCCCGTGGTCGTTGTTGGCGGGGCCGCCGTCGCGCGCGCGCGTGCCGTCGGCGACGCGCTCGGCGTGCCGCCTGGCCGCCGCGAGCGCGCGCGGGTGCCGTCGGCCACGCGCTCGGCGTGGCGCTTGGCCGCTGCGATAATCGCGCGATTGACGCCGAGCTGATCAACCTCGCCGAGCCGACCGAGGTGCGGACCTTTCCGAAGGGCCGCTTCGAGGTCTACCGAGTCGGCCCGATGACCCTCGGCCGCGCCACCTACGAGCCGGGCTGGCGCTGGTCCGAGCACGTCGGTGCGGCGAGCGGCCAGCGCTCCTGCCAGGTCGAGCACGTCGGCCTCGTGCAGAGCGGCGCGGCCGTGGCGCTGATGGACGACGGGCGCGAGCTCGTGATGCGCGCCGGCGACTTCTTCTACATTCCGCCCGGCCACGACAGCTGGGTGCTGGGCGAGGAGCCCTACGTCTCGCTGCACATCCTCGGCGGCGAGAGCTACGCGGCAGATCCCGCACCCAGCTGAGCGCAGAGCGACCACGAACGGAGCATCCGCATGGAGACCTGGGAGGCGATTCGCGCGCGGCGCAACGTGCGCTCCTACACCGACGAGCCGATCGAGCCGGCCCAGCTCGACCAGATCCTCGAGGCCGCGCGGCGCACGCCGTCCTCGCGTAACTGGCAGCCCTGGGACTTCGTCGTCGTGACCGACCGCGAGCAGTTGCGCGAGCTCGCGACCGTCTGGGTCGGCGCCGGCCACGTCGCCGGCTCGGCCGCCACGATCGCGCTGGTCGTACCGGTGCTCGAGACGGCTCGTGACGCGGCGATCGCGCAGTACGACCTCGGCCAGGCGACGATGTCGATCATGATCGCCGCCGCCGACCTCGGCATCGGATCGGGACACTCCGCGGTCGGCGACCAGGAGCTCGCGCGGCGCCTGCTCGGCCTACCCGAGGACCGCCTCTGCGCCTACCTGGTCGCACTCGGCCACCCCGCCGACCGCCCGCTCGCGCCGCTGACGAAGATCAACCGCCGGCTGTTCGAGGAGGTCGTCCACCGCGGGCGCTATTGAGCCCCGCGCGGCAGTAGAGTGCCGCCGCGAAAGCGACGGCCCGACCAGGGTGCCGCCGCGAAAGCGACGGCCCGACCGAGCGACTCGAAGGGAGCAGGCGAGACGATGCCACTGGATCCGCAGGCGCTGGCGTTCTTCGAGGCGGCGCGCGCGCAAGGGCTGCCCAGGCTCGATGAGATGACACCGCAGGAGGCTCGCGCCGGCTCCGAGGAGCTCGTCGCGCTGATCGGCCCCGGGCCAGCCGTCGAGCACGTCGAGGACGTGGCGATCCCGGTGGCGGGCGCCGAGATCCTCGCGCGCCGCTACCGGCCCGCCGGTGCACACGGCACGATCGTCTGGCTGCACGGCGGCGGCTGGGTGCTCGGCGACATCACCGTGTCTGACTCGATGTGCCGGATCCTCGCCGAGAGCTCGCGCTCGAGCGTCCTCAGCATCGGCTACCGGCTCGCGCCCGAGCATCGCTTTCCGGTGCCGCTCGAGGACTGCTTCGCGGCGCTGTGCTGGGCCGGGGAGAATGAGCCCGGCCCGCTGGTGGTGGGCGGCGACAGCGCCGGCGGCAACCTCGCGGCGGTCTGCGCCCTGCGCGCGCGCGACCGCGGCGGCCCCGCGCTGGCGGCGCAGCTGCTCGTCTATCCGGTCACCGACACCGACCTCACGACCCCCTCCTACATCCAGCACGGCAGCGACGAGCTGCCGCTGCTGCTCGGCACGCGCGAGATGGCGTGGTTCTTCAGCCACTACGTGCGAAGCGATGCCGACCGCTCGAACCAGGAGGTCGCGCCGTTGCGCGCGACCAACCTCTCCGGCCTTCCCCCCGCGATCGTCGTCGTCGCCGAATACGACCCGCTGCGCGACGACAGCACGCGCTACGCGGAGCGCCTGGCGCAGGCGGGCGTCGACGTGACGATCCTGACCTACGACGACCAGCCGCACGGCTTCTTCTCGTTCGTCAACGCCTTCCCGACCGGCAACAAGGCCGTCGCGAGCGTCGGCGCCTGGGTTCGCGAGCTGATCGCCGCCGGCTGAGTCGCGCGCCCCGGTAGGCTCGCGCTCATGCAGGAGATCGTCCCCGGGCTCTGGCACTGGCGGGCGATGCGCGAGCGCATCGGGCTGCTCGTGAGCTCCTACTACCTCGAGCCCGAGCGCGTGGCGATCGACGTGCTGATCCCTGACGAGGGGCTCGAATGGTTCGAACGCCATGGCCCGCCCGCGCACGTGCTGCTCAGCAACCGCCACCACGACCGCCACGCGTGGGCGCTCCACGACGCCTTCGGCGCCAGCGTCCACTGCGTGCGAAGCGGGCTTCACGAGCTCGCCGGGCGCGGGCCGGTCGAGGCCTTCGATGTGGGCGATCAGCTGCCCGGCGGCATTGTCGCGCACGAGGTCGGCGCGCTCTGCCCCGACGAGACCGCCCTCTACATCCCGGCCCATCGCGCGCTCGCGTGCGCCGACGGCGTCGTGCGCTGGGAAGGGGACGGCCCGCTCGGCTTCGTCCCCGACTGGCTGATGGACGACCCGCCGAGGACCAAGGCCGGGCTGTGCGCGGCCTACCAGCGGCTGCTCTCGCTCGACTTCGACACGCTCCTGCTGGCCCACGGCGACCCGATCGTCGGCACGGGCAAGCAGGCGCTCGCGGACTTCGTGGGCGCGCAGGCGCCGAGCTAGCTGACGGCCGGCTGGCG
Source organism: Solirubrobacteraceae bacterium (assembly GCA_035604915.1). Classification (GTDB taxonomy): domain Bacteria; phylum Actinomycetota; class Thermoleophilia; order Solirubrobacterales; family Solirubrobacteraceae; genus Palsa-513. Next base: position 2,077 of record DATNHQ010000052.1, on the reverse strand, counting down.
GGCCGCGAGCGCCGCGTTCAGCGCTCGCCCGGCGGCTGCGTGAAGATCGCGTCCGGCAGGAAGGCGCCGACGACCCAGTTGGGCTCATCGACGACCTCGTGGATGCGCAGGTCGACGGCGACACTGGCGAGCGCGTAGGCCTCGGTGCGCTCGAAGTCGTGGCGCTCGTGCAGGTGTGAGATCGTCGCGCGGATCGCGTCACGCGCCGCCTCGAGCAGGTCCGGGCCGACCCCGGTGCAGACGTGGAAGCCGGAACGCTCGGCGTGCGCCGGCGGCGGGAGCACGAACTGGGGGGCGTCGATCGCGATGTCGCGGCGCACGCTCAGCCGCACGAGGACGTCCATCGCCGTCTCGATCGCGGTCCCGCAGACCTCGCCGTCACCCTGCGCGGCATGGGTGTCACCGAGTGAGAACAGCGCCCCCTCGACGCCCACCGGCAACAGCAGCGTCGCGCCGGCGCCGAGGTGCTTGATGTCGAGGTTCCCGCCCCAGCGGCGCGGCGGGATCACCGAGTGGCTGCCCGGCTCGGCGGGCGCGACACCAAGGTTGCCGGAGAAAGGGCGCAGCGGCAGCGTCACGCGCTCGCCGAAACCAACGACACCCTGCTCCGAGTCGACGCTCGAGATCGCAAGCCAGGGGTCGGGAAACTCCTCGGCAAGCAGGCCGAAGCCGGGGATGATCGCCGTCCAGCCCCAGTCGCGCGGACGGAACTCGAGCAGCTCGACCGCGAGCGTGTCGCCTGGGCGCGCCCCCTTCACGAAGACCGGGCCACTGACGGGGTTGACGCGATCGAAGTCGATCTGCGGTACGTCCTGCGCCTGCGAGGAGCGGCCCAGCTGCTCGTCGGAGGCGTCGCGCGCGTGCAGCTCGACCACCTCGCCCGACTCGACCTCGAGCGCGGGGGCGATCGCGTTGTCCCAGACCGCGTTGTAGGCGGTGTGGCGCAGCTCATGGATCGAGTGCGCGTTCACGAGCGGCAGGCTATCGCCAGGGCGCAGGCGGCGGCCGGTCTCGGCGCCGCAGCGCCGGGGCCGGCCGGCCTTCGGGTGAGTCAGACGGCAGTGGGAGTGATCGACACCGGCTCCTTCTTGGTGTCCTCCGGGAGCGGAATCGTCACCTCCAGCGTGCCGTCGTGTGTCTTCGCCGTGATCTTGGTGGCGTCGACGCCCGGTGGTAGCGCCATCGACCGCGAGAACGCGCCGTAGCGGCGTTCACGGCGCACGAAGTGCTTGTCCTTCTCCTCCTTGTGCTCTTCGTGCTCCCCCAGCACCGTCAGCATGTCGTGATCGACTTCGATCTTGACCTCTTCAGGCTTGACGCCGGGGAGATCGGCGCGTAGAACCAGGTTGCCGTTTTCGCGAACGACATCGATCGCGGGCGTCCAGCGATGCTCGCGAGCGACGACTGCGTCGTCGAACAGGCGATCAAAACGGCTGCGCAGCTCACCGAGCTCGGCGAAGGGGTCCCAACGCGTCAGTGTTCCTGACATGAAACAACGCCTCCTTCTCGATCGGTTGCCGGGCAACAGCGAAGCTATGACGCCTGCGCGCGGCCGCCATCGGGGAGCACCACGATGGCGCTACGTACTGGCGCGCAACCCGGCCGTATGTCGGAGGGCTAGCGCGCCGTCATCGTCCGCCAGCGCGTAGGCGATGTCGGCGGCGAAGCGCTCGACCGCCGCCCAATCGCGATCGTCGCGGGCGGGCGCGCGCACCAGCCTGACCACGAAGCGCTCGCTGAGGCCGAGGCGCGCGCGGTCGATTCGACCCGCGAAGACGCGGTGCTCGCGTGCGCCGGTGAGCTCGGCGAGCGTGTCGGCGTCGGCTGAGCCGGACTCCCCGGCGGGCCCGACCGGGCCCGAGCTGAAGAGCCACACGGGCATCGTCGCCAGCGTCGCCGCGTTGCGCTCGGCGAACCGTCGCGCCTCGCGCAGCCAGCGACCGACGTAGACGGCACTGCCGAGGACGACGGCGTCGTAGCCACCGACCTCTCCGATCTCGCCGATCGGCCGCGCCTCCGCGTCGATGCCGCGCCGCTCCAGCGCCGCCGCGATCGCCGCGGCCAGCTCGGCCGTGGC
>DATNHQ010000051.1:0-5542 GCA_035604915.1 Solirubrobacteraceae bacterium | reverse complement strand
CGCGAGTTCGGCCGCCGCTGACGCCGTTTCGGGAAGGCCCGCTACACGCGGCCGGTGTCGCGCGCGAAGGCGACCGCCGCGATCACCCCGAGCACGACGGTCCAAGCGGCGACGACGAGCCAGCCCATCGTCCCCCAGCCGCTCCCGTGCAACGAGAGATGCGCGGCCTGGACGAGCCAGTAGGAGGGCACGAACTGCCCGACCGTGTGCAGGAAGCCGTGCACCGGGAACCAGGTGCCGCTGACGATCGCCAGCAGCGACACGATCCCGCCCGTCGCGGGGCCGGTCGAGTCGACCGTCAGCACATGGCCCAGAGCGATCCCGAGGGCCGCGAACGGGATCAGCCCGACGGCGATCAGCCCGGTCATCTTCAGCCACGTCGCGGCCGGCAGGGTGACGCCGAGTGTGGTACCGGCGATGTAGAGCAGACCGAGGCTGACGGCCGCCATCGCGTACGCCGTGAGGACCTTCGCGCGCAGGTAGGAGCGCGTCGTCAGCGGTGTGATCCGCAGCTGCCGCGTCCAGCCGGCCTGGCGCTCGCCGGCGATGCGGAAGCCGGCGGACATCATCGACATCATCGTGCCGAAGGAGGCCAGGCCGGTCATGTAGTAGAGCGGCAGTGAGATGCCGGTGCCGTCGAGGTTGGTGACGTGGCGGTTGGGCGCCGCGATCACGTAGTAGAGGATCAACGGAAAGCCGAACGCGAAAATGAACAGGCGTCGCTCGCGGAAGGTGCGCAGCAACTCGAAGCGGGTGTAGGCGAGCGACCTCACGGCGCGGGCGCCTCTTGCTCGTTGACATCGCCGGTGAGGCGCAGGAAGGCGTCCTCGAGACCGGCGCCGGTGATCTCGATGTCGCGCGTCTGCTCGTAGCGCTCGAGCAGCTCGCGGATGGCCCGGTCGGAGTCGGAGCAGACGAGCGAGATCGACTCGCCGTGGCGGTCGCCCGACTGCACGCCCGCCAGCGCCACGAGCTCGGACACCGCGACGTCGGGCAGCGTCGCGCGGATCGTGCGGGTGCCGACGCGGCCCTTGATCTCGGTCGTCGGTCCGTCGGCGACGACGCTGCCGCGCGCGAGCAGGACCGCCCGGTCGGCGTTGGCGTCGGCCTCGTCGAGGTAGTGGGTCGCGAACAGCAGCGTCCGTCCTTCGGCGGCGAGGCGGCGCATCGAGAGCCAGAAGGCGCGGCGGCCCTCGACGTCCATGGCCACCGTGGGCTCGTCGAGGATCAGCAGCTCCGGGTCGCCGATCAGCGCGACCGCGAAGCGGACGCGCTGGGTCTCACCTCCCGAGAGCTTCTGGGTGCGCTGGCCGGCGACGGCCTCCAGGCCGACCAGCTCGAGGACGTCATCGACCGCCATCGGCCGCGCGTAGAGCGAGGCGGCCATCGCGACCAGCTCGCGCACGGAGAGGTTGCGGATCAGCTGGCCTGTTTGCAGCATCGCACCGACGAGGCCCTCGCTGACCGCCTCGCTCGGGGAGCGCCCGAGCACCGTGACGCTGCCCTCGTCGGGGCGCGCGAGGCCGAGGATCATGTCGATCGTGGTCGACTTGCCGGCGCCGTTTGGACCGAGCAGGGCAACGGTCTCACCGCGCGCGATCGACACGTCGATGCCGCGCACGGCATGCACGGGACCCGCCGGGCCTCGCCAGGACTTCTCCAGGCCGCGCAGCATCACGGCCTCGCCCCCCGCGGCGCCATCCGATCCGCTCACCGCTTCAGCCTAGTTGACCGCTGTGGCGGCGTCGAAACCTGCTCGCGGCCCGACGTGTCGGTCGCAGCGCTCGTCACGATCGCGCGCAACCAGCAGATCGACTGCGGGCGACGCGGGCGCGTCGCCCGCGGCGGCGTCGCCCGTCGCTACCCCTCCGGTGCGATTCCGGCGCGGGCCTCGCCCGCGGCGAGCAGGCGGTCGCGCAGCGCGGCCTGCTCCTCGGGCGTCGGATCCCACTGCGCAAGCTCCGGGAGCTCGCTCGTGCCCTGCAGGCCGAAGAGCTTGAGGAACAGCGTCGTCGTGCGGTAGGTGACGGCGCCGAACTCCGAGCGGCCGCTCTCCTCGATCAGGCCGCGGTCGAGCAGCGACGCGACCGGCGAATCGGCATTGACGCCGCGAATCCGCGCGATCTCCGGTCGCGACACCGGCGCCAGGTAGGCGACGATCGCGACCGTCTCGAGCTGGGCGGCGGTCAGCGTTGCGAGCCTTGGCTTGGCCAGCAGCGCCCGCGCAGCGTCCTCGGCGAGGGGGTCGCTCGCGAGCGTGTAGCCACCGGCCAGCTCGCGCAGCAGCAGGCCGCGGCGGCCCGGCGCCCACGCCAGCGCCAGCTCCGCGATCGCGGCGGCGACCGCGTCGGCGCTCTCGCCGGTCGCCTCCGCCAGCTCCTCGACGGCGACCGGCTCGCTCGCCAGGAACAGCAGCGCCTCGAGGATGCGAGCGAGCTCGCTCACCGGCGCCGGCCGTCCCCGGCGACCTGCGCGCCCGCGAGCCGGCGCACCGTTATCTCGCCGAAGGGCTCGGGCTGCTCCCAGCTCGCCTCGCCGCGCTTGTGCAGCTCGAGCAGCGCCCACAGCGTGACGGCGACCGTCATCCTGTCGGCGTCGCGCACGGCGTCGTCGAAGCTCAGCGCGACGGCCGAGCGCAGCAGCGCGCGCAGGTGGGCGACGCGTTCGGCGACCGACACGCGCACGACGCTGATGTGGCTGAAGTCGAGCTTGGGCGGCAGCGCGAGCAGGCCGCCGATCGCCCTGCCGAGCGCCTCCGGCTGCCAGATCTGGTGCTCGACCTCCTCGAGCGAGGTGCGCCGCAGGTGCGCCGGCAGCGGCGCCTCCCGGAAGCGCAGCGCCGGCTGCGCTGCGAGCAGCTCGTGCAGGTGTGCGGCGGCCGAGCGGTAGCGGCGCGCGTCGAGCATCCGCTCGAGCAGCTCCTCGGCGGCCTCTCCCGGTTGCAGCTCGAGCAGCTCCTCGAGCTCCTCGCCGGGTAGCAGCAGCCGCGACTTCAGCTCGAGCAGCGCCGCGATCAGCACGATGAACTCGGTCGTGACCTCGAGGTCGAGCTCGCCACGGGCCTCGAGGTGATCGAGGTAGGCGACGATGACCTCGGCAAGCGAGAGCTCGCGCAGGTCAACCTCCTCGCGCAGCACAAGCGTCAACAGCAGGTCGAAGGGCCCGCTGAAGACGTCGAGGTCAAGCTCGAGCTCGGCGAGGTACACGGCGTGAACGCTAGCGCCTGACGCCGACGCCGCCGCTCAGCGCGGCGCCGAACCGACGCCCATCGCCTGGCGCACGTCGGCGAGCGTCGGCCCGGCGAGCGCGCGGGCGCGATCGGCGCCGTCGGCGAGCAGGGCTTCGAGGCGCGCAACGTCCGGGCGCAGCTCGGCGTAGCGCTCGCGGACCGGCGCAAGGTAGGCCGTCACCTCGGCGGCGAGCACGGCCTTGAAGTCGCCGTAGCGCGCGTCGCCGAAATCGCGCTCGATCGCCGCCGGCTCGACGCCGCGGACGGCGGCGAGGATGTCGATCAGGTTGGTGATCCCGGGCTTCTGCCGCGAGCGGACGATGCCCTCGCCGGAGTCGGTGACGGCGCGCTTGAGCTTGCGCGCGACGATCTCCGGCTGATCGAGCACGTACAGCGTCCCCTCCTCGCTCTGGGAGGTCGTCGACATCTTGCTGGTCGGGTCCTGGAGGTCCATGATCCGCGCGCCGACCTCGGGGATGCGCGCCGCGGGCACCACCAGCGTCTCGCCGAAGCGGGCGTTGAAGGCGCGCGCGATCTCGCGCATCAGCTCGAGGTGCTGGCGCTGGTCCTCCCCGACCGGGACCTCGTCGGTGCGGTAGGCGAGCACGTCGGCCGCCATCAGCACCGGGTAGAAGAACAGCCCGGCGGAGACGAGCTCGCGCTGCTTGGGCGCCTTGTCCTTGAACTGGGTCATGCGCTGGAGGTCGCCGTAGGAGGTGACGCAGCCGAGCAGCCAGGCGAGCTCGGAGTGCTCGAGCACGTCGCTCTGGCGAAAGAGGATGCAGCGCGCCGGGTCGAGGCCGGCCGCAAGCAGGATCGCAGCGGTGTCGTAGGTGCGCTCGCGCAGCTCCGTCGGGTCGAACTCGACGGTCAGCGCGTGCAGGTCGACAATGCAGTAGATCGCGTCGCCGCGGTCCTGGCCCGCAACGTACTGGGTGATCGCGCCGATGTAGTTGCCGAGGTGCTTGCGGCCGGTCGGCTGGATGCCGGAGAAGATGCGCATGGGCGCCGGAGCGTATCTAGCGGCGCGCGTCCGGCGGTCCGTCGTGGCAATCTGCGCCGATGCGCCAGATCGTCGCCGGTAGCACCGGCCTCATCGACAGCGGCCGCAACCCCTACCAGTGGCGGATGGGGCCGGTCGTGCGGTACGCGCTCGACCTCGCCGAGAGCGAGCGGCCGAAGATCTGCTTCGTCGGCACCGCGCAGGGCGACGACCGCTACCTGCTGCGCGGCTTCTATGGCGCCACCGCCGGCGAGCGCGTCGAGGCGAGCCACCTCGAACTGTTCCCGCAGCCGAACGTCGACCCTGAGCGCCATCTGCTGGCGCAGGACGTGATCTGGGTGGCAGGCGGCTCGGTCGCGAACCTGCTCGCCGTCTGGCGCGTGCACGAGCTCGATCGCATCCTCCGCGAGGCCTGGCGGCGCGGCACCGTGCTCGGAGGCGTCAGCGCCGGGGCGATCTGTTGGCACCTCGGCGGCACCACCGACTCCTTCGGCGAGCTGCGCGCGATCGACGGCGGGCTCGGGCTGCTGCCGTTCTCGACCTGCGTGCACTACGACTCGGAGCCAGGCCGCCGCCCGCTCTACCACGCGCTCGTCGGCGACGGCACGTTGCCATGGGGCTACGCGACCGACGACGGGGTTGCGATCCACTACGTCGGCACCGAGGTCCACCGCATCCTCGCCGACACCCCGGGGCGCGCCGCCTACCTGGTCTCCCGCGGCGAGGGCGGCGAGCCGCTCGAGCAGCGGCTCGAGCCCGACCTGCTCGACTAGAGCGCCTGGCGCAGAACCGGGTGCTTGGCAGCGGCGGCCTCGTCAAGCCGGCGCACCGGCGTCGTGTGGGGGGCGGTGCGCGCGAGCTCCGGGTCCTCGCGGGCCTCGCGCAGGATCTCGGCGATCGCGGCGGCGAACTCGTCGAGGGTCTCCTTGGTCTCGGTCTCGGTCGGCTCGATCAGCAGCGCCTCCTCGACGAGCAGCGGGAAGTAGACGGTCGGCGGGTGGTAGCCGTGGTCGAGCAGGCGCTTGGCGAGGTCGAGCGTGCGGATCCCGAGCTGCTGCTTCATCGGCGCGCCCGAGAGCACGAACTCGTGCATGCAGATGCGGTCGTAGGCGGGCGGCAGAAGCTCGCACACGCCCTGCTCGCGCAGCCGCGCGAGCAGGTAGTTGGCGTTGAGCACGGCGGTCTCGGAGACGTCGCGCAGGCCGGCCGCGCCGAGCGAGCGGATGTAGGCGTAGGAGCGCACGAAGCAGCCGTAGTTGCCCTGGAAGCCCCGCAACCGGCCGATCGACTGCTCGCGGTCGAAGTCGAGG
>DATNHQ010000050.1:0-3897 GCA_035604915.1 Solirubrobacteraceae bacterium | reverse complement strand
TGTGCGCGTCGCGCTCAGCAGCCGCACCGAGGCCGTCGAGCTCGATGCCGACGTCGGCGAGGGGCTCGAGCTTGCGCGCGCAGCCTGCGAGCGGCTCGGCGCTCAGATCGTCGAGCTGGAGCCGGCCGACGCCGGCTCGATGGAGGACTTCAGCACGATCCTGTTCGCCGAGGTTGCCGCGCACCACGCCCGCTACGCCGCGCGCGCCGAGCACTACCGCACCTCGATCCGCGAGTTCGTCGAGCTCGCCGCGGGCTTCGACAGCGCCAGCCGCTACATCGACGCCCAGGCCGCTCGGGCGCGGGCGACCGTGGCCTGGGAGGCGTGGTTTCAGGCACACCGCATCGATGCGCTGCTCGAGCCGACCGTGCCGCAAACTGCGCGGCCACGCGGGGCCGGCTACGACAGCGGCAACCTCGGCGGCCAGGCCGACCCGCTGATCGCGTTCACCGCGACCTGGAACATGACTGGATTCCCGGTCGCCGCGCTGCCGGCGGCGCTCGGTGCGCGCAGCGGCCTTCCGGTCGGCGTCTCGCTGATCGCGCCGCGCGGATGCGAGGCCGAGCTGCTCGCGCTGGCGATCGACCTGCAGGAACACGAGCTGCGCCCGCTCCCCGCGCCGTGCTGATCAGCCGCCGCCGCGACGGCCTCCAGCTCGTCGCGCAGCGGGAGCACGCGCGCGTGGCCGGTGAGATGGCGTCGGCATGGGGCAACGAACGCTTCGCCGCCAGCGCGGCGCCTGAATCGCTCGCGATCGCGGCCACACGCCACGACGACGGCTGGGAGCCGCTCGACGCCGCGCCGTTCCTCAACGAGGATGCCGGCCGCCCGGCCCATTTCCTCGAGGTGCCGTTGGGCGACACGGTCGGCCCCTACGGCGAGGGCGTCGACCGCATCTACCGCCAGGACCGCCGCGCCGGAGTCCTCGCGTCGATGCACCGGGCCGGGCTGTGGGCGTCGCGCTGGGGGGTCCAGGACGGCCCGCCAAACGAGCATCCGCTGGCGCTCGAGGTCGTCGCGGCCGAGGAGCGCCGAGTCGCCGAGCGCACGCGTGAGCTGTGGCTTGAGCACGGCGGCCTGCGCAGCGCCTTCGAGGCGGCGCTCTGGCGCGACTACGAGGTGCTCCAGGCGCTCGACCTGCTCTCGCTCGCGATCTGCCTGCTCGATCTGCGCACGCCGACCGACCCCGAGATAACGCCGCCGCTGATCGCGATGACGCTGCGCGAGCTCGAGCAGCCGCCGGGCGGCCGCGTGATCGCGCGCGTGCCGGCGGCCGAGGGCGTACACGTCGACCTGCGCCTCGATCTGATCGACGCCGGCGTGGCGCGCGTCGACCCCTTCCCCTTCCGCGGCGACGAGCTGGCGCTCGAGCTGCGCGCGCGGCGGATGGCCGACGTCCCACACGCGGACGCGGCAGCCGTCTACCACGCCGCCGAGCTCGTCCCGACAGCGGTCACGCTGGTGGCGGCGAGCGGTCGCTAGCTCGAGGCCGAGCGGCGGCGCAGACGCCTCATCGACGCCGCAGCCGAGCACGGCGACGTCGTCGATCCGCGGCTGGCGCCGGCCCACCCGCGCTCGCGCGCTGCGCTCTAGCCGCTCGAGCCAAAGCCGCGCCCCTCGCGCGCGCTGACGCCGAGCTGGGCGACCTCGACGACGTCGACCGACGCGACCGCGACGAGCACGAGCTGGGCGATGCGGTCACCGGCCGCGACCTCGAACGCGTCCTCGCGGTCGGTGTTCAGCAACAGGATCCGCAGCTCGCCGCGGTAGCCCTCGTCGATCAGCCCCGGGGCGTTGACGAGCGCGATGCCGTGGCGCAACGCGAGCCCGGAGCGGGGCAGCACGAGCCCGGCGTGGCCGGCCGGGATCGCGACGGCGATGCCGGTGCCGATGCTGGCGCGCTCGCCGGGGGCGAGCTTTGCGGCGTGCGCGGCGTAGAGATCGAGGCCGGCGTCGCCGTCGTAGGCGCGCGTCGGCACGATCGCAGCCGCGTCCAGGCGTGCGACCTCGAGCGTCACGGGCGCCGGCCGCGCTGCGCGAAGCGCGCAAAGCGGGCGGCGCTGGCGGGTGGCAATAGCGCCCGCACGCGCACGCCCTCGGCGGTGTCCTCGCGCTCGAGCTCGCCGGCCAGCTCGTGCAGCTCGGCGAGCCGCGCCCCCTCGGCGTAGGGCAGCAGCAGCTCGACGGCCTCGCGGCCCGCCAGGAACGCCTCCTCGATCCGCTCGCGCAGCGGCTCGAGCCCCTCGCCGGTCTGGGCTGACACCAGCAGCGCGTCGCGGTGGCCGTTGACGGCGCGCGTGCGCCCCAGCTCGTCGAGCAGGTCGGCCTTGTTGAGGACGAGCAGCCGCGGCCGCTCGCCGGCTCCGATCTCCTCGAGCACGTCCTCGACCGCCCGCATCATCGCTTCGATCTCCTCCTCCGCCGCGCTCGCGTCGACGACGTGGATGATCAGCGCGGCGCGACGGGTCTCCTCGAGCGTCGCCGCGAAGGCGTCGACGAGCTGGTGGGGAAGCTTGCGGATGAAGCCGACGGTGTCGCTCAGCAGATAGGTGCGGCCGTTGATCTCGAGCGAGCGCGTGGTCGGGTCGAGCGTGTGGAAGAGGCGGTCTGCGACCGCCGCCTGCGCGCCCGTCAGCGCGTTCAGCAGCGTCGACTTGCCGGCGTTGGTGTAGCCGGCGAGCGCGACCGCCGGCAGCGCCGAGCGCTCGCGTTCGCTGCGCATGACCGCGCGCGAGGCGTGGACGTCGCGCAGGCGCCGGCGCAGCACGGAGATGCGGTTGCGCGCCAGGCGGCGGTCGGTCTCGATCTGGGTCTCGCCCGGTCCGCGGGTGCCGACGCCGCCGCCGAGGCGCTCGAGGTGCGACCACAGCCCGCGCATGCGTGCGAGGTTGTACTCGAGCTGGGCGAGCTCGACCTGCAGCTTGCCCTCGGCGCTGCCGGCGTGGCGGGCGAAGATGTCAAGGATGATCTCCGTGCGGTCGACGACCGCGATCCCGAGCGCGGTCTCGAGCGTGCGCTCCTGACGCGGTGTGAGCTCGTCGTCGCAGGCGACGACGTTGGCGTCGAGCGCCGTGGCGAGCTCCTTCAGCTCCGCGAGCTTGCCCGAGCCGAGGTAGCTGTTGGGGTGCGGCTGCGTCTGCTGCTGGACGAGCTCGCCGACGACCGCGACGCCGGCGGTCCGCAGCAGCTCGCGCAGCTCGGCGAGGTCCTCGGCGTGCGGTTGCGAGGCGATGCACAGCGCGCGCTGGAGCGCGCGCCCCTCACGCGGCGTCACGCCCTGGTGGCCGGCGGCGCCGCTGCGGCGCGGCCGCTGTGTCGGCGAGCTCAACGCGCGAGGCGGCCGAGCCGCTCGACCGCCTCCGTCAGCCGGTCGTCAGGGGTCGTCAGCGAGATCCGGAAGAAGCCCTCGCCGCTGGCGCCGTAGGCGCCGCCGGGCGAGATCACGACCGCCGCCTCCTCGAGCACGTGCTCGCAGTAGGCGGCGGCGCTGTCGAAGCCTTCCGGCACGGGCGCCCAGATGTAGACCGTGCCGCGCGGCGGCGTGACCTTGACGCCGATCCGCTCGAGCGCCGCGCAGACGAGGTCGCGCCGGCGCTGGTAGATCTCGTTCATGCGGGCCTTGTAGGGATCCAGCTGCGGCGACAGCGCCGCCGCCGCGGCCAGCTGCACCGCCTCGAAGAGGCCCGAGTCGACGTTCGTCTTCAGGCGCCAGTAGGAGGCGATCGCCTCGCGGTTGCCGACGATCGCGGCGCACCGCCAGCCGGTCATGTTGTAGCCCTTCGAGAGCGAGAAGACCTCGACGCCGACGTCCTTTGCGCCCGCCGTGGCGAGGAACGACGGCGCCACGTAGCCGTCGTAGGTCGTCTCGGAGTAGGCGTTGTCGTGGACGATCAGGAT
>DATNHQ010000049.1:0-8783 GCA_035604915.1 Solirubrobacteraceae bacterium | reverse complement strand
GGCAGCGCGCCTGCTCCGCAGGCGTCGATCACGACCACGAATGCGCGGCGGCTCATCGCTTCGCGGCCAGCTTAGTGGCGGGCGCGTCCGCCGGGCGATCTCACTGGTGCGCGCGGGGGTGCGCGCCAAAGTAGACGTCGCGCAGACGCTCCGTCGAGAGGTGGGTGTAGAGCTGGGTCGTGGCGATGTCGGCGTGGCCGAGCATCTCCTGGAGCGTGCGCAGGTCGCAACCGCCAGCGAGCAGGTGCGTCGCGAAGGTGTGGCGCAGCGTGTGTGGGCTCATGCGCTCGCGCAGGCCGACCGACTCGGCGTAGCCCTGGACGATCTTGTAGAGACCCTGGCGGGTGAGCGCCCCGCCGCGGCGGTTGACGAACACATGGCGCTCGATTCGCAGGCCGACGAGCGGCGGGCGCCCCCGCGCCAGGTAGGCGCGCAGGGCGGCCACGGCCTCGCGGCCGATCGGCACCAGGCGCTCCTTGGAGCCCTTGCCGCGTGCGTGCAGGAACTGCTCCTCGAGGTCGATGTCCTCGAGTGACAGCCCGACCGCCTCGGAGGCGCGCAGCCCGCAGGCGTACAGCACCTCGAGTAGCGCGCGGTCGCGCAGCACCGTAGGCCCGCTTCCCTGCGGGGCGCCGAGCAGCCGGTTGACCTCGTCGCGGCTCAGCACCGCCGGCAGCTTTTGCGTCTTGCGCGGCCCGCGCAGCTCGGCCGTCGGGTCGTGGCTGATCACGCCCTCGCGTCGCAGGTGGCGGTAGAACGAGCGCAGGCAGGCCGCCTTGCGCTGGAGTGTCGCCGCCGCGACCGGCGGGCGCTCCGCCGATCCGCGCGCGAGTGCGGTCAGGAAGCCCGAGAGCTCCGCGTGGCCGACAGTCAGCGCGTCGTAGGAGTGCTCGCGCAGGTAGACGCCGAACTGGAGCAGGTCGGCGCGGTAGGCCTCGAGCGTGTTGCGCGAGAGGCCGCGCTCGAACTCCAGGTACACGAGGAAGTCGAGCACCGTCTGCTCGAACGCTGGCGGCGCCGCCGTTGTCGTTGCCATCGCCCGAGCTTTCGCCCCGCGCGCGGCGTCCCCTCTAGCCGCCGCCGACGCGCAATTGCTCGACCACGCCGCGCAGCGCCGCGAGCTCGCGCTCGAGCGCGCCGATCCGCGCCTCGAGCGTCGCCGGGTGCGGCGAGGGCGCCTGCGAGGGCGCCGGCTCGAGCGACGCGGCGGTGCCCCGATCATCATCCTCGCCGGCCGACCCGAAGCCCTCGCCGAGGCTCCAGCGCGCCTCCTTCTGGCCGGGCCGGCGCTCGAACCGCACGATCAGGCGCCGGTCCGCGAGCGCGTCGAGGTGCGACTCGAGCGCCTCGAGCGTCGCGAAATGGTGCAGGCGCTCGCTGCGCACGCGCAGCTCGCCAGGCGTCTGCGCGCCGCGCAGCATCAACACCGCCAGCAGCGACAGCTCGGGGGCGCTCAGCGACAGCGCCTCATCGAGCAGGTGGCGGTACTTGGTGGCGCGGCTGCCGGGACCGCTCGCCAGGCGCGCCCAGCCGCGCCGCACGAGCCGGGCGATCGCTTCGCGCACCGTCGCCTCGTCGTAGTCGACGACCGGCTCGCGCCCGGTCGACTGGTTGGCGGCGAGGCGCAGCGCGTTGAGCGACAGCGGGTAGGCGTCGGGCGTCGTGCGCTGCTTCTCGATCAGCGCCCCGAGCACGCGCAGCTCGGCGGCGTCGGGCTCGATCACGCGAGGCAGCCTATGCGAAAGCGCGTCCGGCCTGGCGAACGCGGTACTAATACCCGGTGGGCGAGGAGGTCATCGAGGCCGACGTCGTGGTGGTCGGCGGCGGCTCGGCGGGGGCCGTCGCGGCGCGTCGGCTGCTCGACGCGGGCATGCGCGTGCTGCTGCTCGAGGCCGGCGGCGCCGACGACAATCCGGCCATCCACGAGCCGGCGCGCGTGCATGAGCTGTGGCGCTCGGAGGTCGACTGGGCCTACTACACGGTGGCGCAGCCAGATGCCGCGGGTCGCCGCCTGCACTGGCCGCGCGGGAAGGTGCTCGGCGGCTCGGGCGCGCTCAACGGGATGATCCACGTCCGCGGCGCACCCGCGGACTACGACGCCTGGGCTTACCTCGGCAACGCCGGCTGGGGCTGGGCGGACGTGCTGCCGATCTTCGTCGCGATGGAGGACTACGACCGCGGCGCCTCCCAGTTCCACGGCGTCGGCGGCCCGCTTCACATCGACACGACCTGGGAGCCCTCGCCGATCGCGCGAGCCTTCCGCGAGGCAGCCGAGCAGTGCGGGATCCCCTTCAACGAGGACTGCAACGACGGCGAGCCCGACGGTTTCTCCTACGTCCAGATGACGGTCGCCGGCGGGCGCCGCCAGAACAGCGCGATCGCCTACCTCGGGCCGGTCCGCGAGAACCCCAATCTGACCGTCGAGCTGGGCGCCCACGCGACGTCGCTGATGCTCGAGGGCGGCCGCTGCGTCGGCGTGCGCTTCGAGGCGGGCGGGGTGGCGCGGAGCGCGCGCGCCGCCGTCGAGGTGATCGTCGCGGCCGGAACGATCGAGTCGCCGCGCCTGCTGATGCTGTCGGGGATCGGGCCGGCCGAGCACCTGCGCTCGCACGGGATCGAGGTCGCGGTCGATCTGCGCGGGGTCGGCGAGAACCTCCACGACCACATCCTCTCCCCCGTGATCTACTCGGCCGAGCGCGAGATCGGTCCGCCACCGCCGGGCTGCTGGGCGGCCGAGAGCCACCTCTTCTGGCGAACCGAGCCCGGGCTGGTCGCCCCGAACATCCAGCCGATCCACTTCAGCGCACCGCTCTATGAGTCGTGGATGAGCGGGCCGGCGAACGGCTTCTCGATGCTCGGCGGCCTGATACGCCCCGTCAGCCGCGGCAGCGTGCGGCTGACCTCGGCCGACCCGCACGCCGAGCTCGCGCTGGACCCGCGCGCGCTCAGTTGCGCGGCGGACGTCGACGCGGTCGAGGCGGCGGTGAACCTCTGCCGCGAGATGGGCGCCTCCGCGGCGCTTGCGCAGTGGGGCGCGCGCGAGCTCTACCCGGGCCCGCAGGTGAAGACGTCGGCCGAGCTTCGCGACTACATCCGCCGCACCGCGATCACCTACCACCACCAGGTCGGGACGGCCAAGATGGGAACCGACGAGGACGCGGTCGTCGACCCGCAGCTGCGCGTGCGCGGGGTCGAGTCGCTGCGCGTCGCCGACGCCTCGGTGATGCCGACGGTCACCAGCGGCAACACCAACGCCGCCTCGCTGATGATCGGCGAACGCGTCGCGGCGTTCGTGGCCGCCGAGCACTAGGCGTGATGGCACGCGGCGCTGCCGCGAGCAGGGCCGCGGCCGATCTCCCAGCGGAGGCTGCGGACGCGCCGCGCCGCCTTGCCTTCGTCTACCACCCCTTCTCCTTCGGCGCCATGGACATCGCGGCGGCGGCCGCCGGCGTCTGCGAGCTCGTCTGGGTGATCGACAGCTCGATGGCGGACGTCGAGCTGATGTCGAAGCTCCTGCGACGCCTCGGCCAGGTGGTCGACGTCGCCGGCGCGTCGCCGCAGGAGGCGGCGGCGAGGATCGCGCCGCACGCGCCGCACGGCATCCTCGGGCTCGCCGACAGCCTGCTGGAGTGGACTGCCGAGGTTGCGGAGCGGCTGGGGCTTCGCTTCCACACGCCCGAGGTCGCCGCGCGCCTGACCGACAAGTACCGCCAGCCACGCGCGCTCGCGGCCGCCGGGGTGCCGGCGCCCGAGGCGTGGCTGGTGCCCGCTGACGACGACCGCGCCGCCTGGGAGGAGCTGGCTGATGCGGTGCCCTTCCCGGCGCTGCTGAAGCCGCGGCGGGGCGAGGGCAGCCGCGATGTCGTAGCAGTCGACTCGATCGGAGAGCTGCGAACGCGAATCGCCGAGCTCGACGCCGCGCGGGCCCGCGACTGGGTGATCCAGCGCTTCCTGCCCGACCGCACGGGGGACGTCGGCGAGTTCGCCGACTACGTGTCGGTCGAGAGCATCGTCAGCGCCGGCACGCTCAGCCATCTCGCGATCACGGGGCGCACCCCTGTCGCGCCGCCATTTCGCGAGAGCGGATTCTTCATCCCTGCGGCGCTCGAAGACGATGAGCGCGCGGCCGTGCTGGCGCTCGCGAGCAGGGCGGTCGAGGCGCTCGGGTTGGTCACGGGCACGCTCCACACCGAGATCAAGCTGACGGCGGAGGGGCCGTGCGTGATCGAGGTCAACGGCCGTCTCGGCGGCGGCACCTCGGCGATGCTGGCGTCGGTGACCGACGTGGAGCTCCTGCCGATCGCATTGCGCCTCGCGCTCGGCGAGTCGATCACCTTCGAGGAGCTGCTGCGCCCGCGCGGCGTGGCGTTCGTGCTCTACGTCCACGCGCCGGCGGCGCTGCGGCGGATCGTGGCCGTCGAAGGGCTCGAGCAGCTGCGCGCCGACCCCTGCGTCGACCGGGTGATTCTCAACCGCGGCCCGGGCCAGAGCGTCGACTGGCGCGACGGCAGCTGGGGGCACGTGTTCGCCGTCCACGGCACAACGCGCGACCACGAGCAGCTGGCGGCGCTGGCGCGGCGGATCCGCTCGCAGACGCGCGTCCTCGGAGAGTGAGCGAGGCGGGCTAGCCCCCGGCCCGCTCGACCAGAGCGATCGCCACGTCGAGGATCGCCTCGAGCGCCGCTGTCGCGATGCGCTCCGTCGGCTCGTGGTTTCGCTCCGTCCCGTTTGAGAGGTTGAGCACCGCGAGGCCGCGAGCGCGCAGCGCGTTGACGTCGCTGCCGCCGCCGCTTGCGATCGGCGCCGGCTCGTAGCCGCAGTCGCGCAGCGCATCGAAGGCGAGCGCCACCTCGGCGCTCGAGGGGCGCACGCGGTAGCCCTCGAACTGGCGTTCCATCGTGACGTCCAGGTCGCACTCGCACTCGGGGTCGTTGGCGGCGTCGGCGAGGCAGCCGGCGATCTCGGAGGCGAGCTGCTCGGCGCGATCGGCGTCGAGGCTGCGCACCTCGCCGACCACCTCGCAGCGGTCGGGGACCACGTTGGCGGCGCTGCCTCCCACGATCGTGCCGATGTTGGCGGTCGTCTCGGAGTCGATCCGCCCGAGGCGCATGCTCGCGATCGCACGGGCGGCCGCGAGGATCGCGCTGCGGCCGTTCTCGGGGCGGACGCCGGCGTGGGCGGCGACGCCGCGCAGCTGGGCGGCGAGGCGATAGTGGGTGGGCGAGGCGACGACGACCCCGCCGAGCGGCGAGGCGCTGTCGAAGGCGTAGCCGATGCGGCTGTGCAGGATGCCGACCTCGAACTCCTTGGCGCCGGCCAGCGCCAGCTCCTCGCCGACCGTGAAGAGGAGCTCGACCGACGCCGGCGGCGCCGCCTCGCTGAGCCGCCGCGCGAGCACCAGCAGCGCCGCGACCGCCGCCTTGTTGTCGGCGCCGAGGATCGCCTCGTTGGCGTTCTCCCAGCCGCCGTCGCGGATCACCGGCTCGATCGGCGCCGCGACCGGGACCGTGTCGAGGTGGGCGCAGAAGAGGATGCTGCGCTCGCCGCCGCCCGGAATGCGGGCGAGCAGGTTGCCGCAGTCACCGCCGATCGCGGCGCCGGCGTTGTCCTCGCTGACCTCGATGCCGAGCGCTCGCAGCGCTGCGGCGACCGCGTCAGCGCAGGGGCGCTCGCTGCGCGACGGGCTCTCGATGCGGCAGAGTGCCGCGAAGGTGTCGTGCAGGCGGCGGCGCTCCGCCTCGCTCGCGCCCGTCACGAGCCGACGGCGGACCGCTGCCCGCGCGAGCGCACGAGGGCGGCGCCGACGAACTCGCGAAACAGCGGCGCCGGCCGCTCGGGCCGCGACTTGAACTCCGGGTGAAACTGCGAGGCGATGTAGAACGGGTGCTCGGGCAGCTCGACGATCTCGACGAGACGCTCGTCGGGCGTGGTCCCCGACATCACCAGTCCCGCCGCCTCCACGCGCTTGCGAAGCATGTTGTTGACCTCGTAGCGGTGGCGATGGCGCTCGTAGATGACGGCCTCGTCGTAAATCTCGCGCGCGCGAGTGTGCTCGTGCAGCTTGATCGGCGTCGCACCGAGGCGCATGGTGCCGCCGAGGTCGGCGATCTCCTTCTGCTCTGGCAGCAGGTCGATCACCGGGAACGGCGTCTCCGGGTCGCATTCGGTCGAGTTGGCGCCCTCCATGCCGGCCTGGTGGCGGGCGAACTCGCAGACCGCCACGTGCATGCCGAAGCAGATCCCCAGGTAGGGGACGCCCTGCTCGCGGGCGTAGCGCGCCGCCTCGATCTTGCCCTCGAAGCCGCGGCTGCCAAAGCCGCCGGGAATCAGGATGCCGTCAGCGTCCTCGAGCCGCCGCGCGGCGCCGCCGCCGGTCAGAGCCTCCGAGTCGACCCAGTCGATCTCGATTCGGCAGCCGTCGCGGAAGCCTGCGTGTCGCAGCGCCTCGGCGACCGACAGGTAGGCGTCCTCGAGCTCGACGTACTTGCCGACGATCGCGATCCGCACCGTCTCGGTGGCGTCGCGCGCGCCCTCGACCAGCGCGCGCCAGCCCTCGAGCTGTGCGGGCGGCGCGCTCAGGCCGAAGTGCTCGAGCACGAACTCGTCGACGCCCTCCCCCTCGAAGGTCAGCGGGCACTCGTAGATGTTCTTGACGTCGTAGGCGGAGACGATCGCCTCGACCGGCAGGCTGGCGAACAGCGCGATCTTCTTGCGGATGTCACTCGAGAGCGGCGACTCCGAGCGGCAGACCACCATGTCCGGCTGGATGCCGATGCGGCGCAGTTCGTTGACGGAGTGCTGCGTCGGCTTGGTCTTGAGCTCGCCCGCATGGTTGATGTAGGGCACCAGCGTGAGGTGGATGAACATGCAGCGGCGCCGGCCGACGTCGACCGGGAACTGGCGGATCGCCTCCAGGAACGGCAGCGACTCGATGTCGCCGACGGTGCCGCCGATCTCGGTGATCACGAAGTCGACGTCGGTCGACTCGGCGATCAACGCGATCCGCTGCTTGATCTCGTCGGTGATGTGCGGGACCACCTGGACGGTCGCGCCGAGGTAGTCGCCGCGGCGCTCGC
This sequence comes from Solirubrobacteraceae bacterium, assembly GCA_035604915.1. GTDB lineage: Bacteria > Actinomycetota > Thermoleophilia > Solirubrobacterales > Solirubrobacteraceae > Palsa-513. The sequence continues at coordinate 1,707 of DATNHQ010000049.1, read as the reverse complement.
GGCGGATCACGGCGTTGTAGATGCCGCCGGCGGTGACGTTGGAGGCGCGCGTCGTGTTGGCGTCGGTGAAGCGCTCGTAGTGGCCGAGGTCGAGGTCGGTCTCGGCGCCGTCCTCGGTGACAAAGACCTCGCCGTGCTGGTAGGGCGACATCGTGCCGGGGTCGACGTTGATGTAGGGATCGAACTTCTGCAGCGCGACGCTCATCCCGCGCGCAACGAGGAGCTTGCCGATCGAGGCCGCGGCGATGCCCTTGCCGAGCGAGGAGACGACGCCGCCGGTGACGAAGATGAAACGCGGTCGGTGCTGACGGTCGGGCGTCTGGGGCATCAGGCTGCTCTGTACCCCAGTCTAGATAGCGGCGCGCGTGGGCGTCCGCGCTGAGCGCGGACTTTGAGCGAAACGGGCGCGCCGCGGCCCGTGTGCCTGCTTGCTGGGAGCGTTGTGGCCAAGTCCGCACCGTAGCGAGCGACGCGGTCAGAACACGGCGGCGCTCAGCGGCTCGCGGTGAGCGACGCCTCCCGCAGCTGCAGGTAGTACAGCGTCGAGCCGATCGCCACGAACGGCAGCGCGATCACGCGGGCGACGGCAACGACGAGCACGACCACCGCGTAGGAGTTGGCCGATCGCGCGACCGGCGTGAAGGCGTAGTCGAGCACGAGCTGCGGGACGAGCGCCGCGATCAACACGAACGCCATACCGGTACCGGCGCTCTGCCACCAGTGCCCGCGTACGAGCGCGGCGCTGCGGGCGATCGGCCGCAAGCCGCGCTCGCCGTCGATCACGACCGCCTGCACGACGAAGTACCAGCTCACGAACACGTAGATGCCGGGGAGGATCAGCGTGATCAGGCCGACGAAGGACACCGCGAGCCACGCGGCGATCACCAGCAGCACCGTCGGAAAGACCTCGAGCGCGTTGCCGACGAGGTCGGCCAGCGCGGGCTTCTCGCCACGGCGCGTCAACAGCACCCACTGCGCGAGGATCGAGCTGATCAGCGGCACCGTCACGAGGCCGCTCGCGAGCAGGTCGATCAGGAGGTCGCGCGACGGCGGCGCCGGGTTGAATCGCGCGGTCAGCTCCCCCAGCCCGAGCGCCGTGACTCCCGTCACGATCACGACGATCGGCACCGTCACGCCGAGCACGACGCGCACATTGCGGCGGTACAGATCGAATGCCTCCGCCAGCAGCGCGGCGAGCCCGCCGGCCGTCATGCCGGGGCCCGCAGGCGCGCGGCTGGGCCGCGGGCGGCCGGGGCGAGGCAGACGCGAGGATCGCGGACTTTCACCAACCGCGAGCCTAGCGGGGCGCCTGCGCGGCGGCGGCCCCATCTACACTGGCTGGCATGGACGTGCAGGCTCGGTGCGACCCCGGCATCGCGGCGCTCGGCACCTGGAGCGGCGGTCGCTTCATGCACTTCGGCGAGCCGCTCGAGGACGGGCGGCTGCTCGCGCTGCTCAGACCCGACGAGGACATCGACACGGTCATCACGGCCGACGTCTACGGCGCGGGGCAGGCGGACCGGCTGCTCGGGCGCGCGCTCGCGGGAGTGCCGCGCGAGAGCTTCTGCGTCATCGGCGCCGTCGGCCACGACTTCTATACCGGCGAGCGCGCCGGCGCCAAGGGCTACCCGCGCTTCACCGACGGCTCGCTGCGCAGCCCCGAGCACTACGGCGAGTACCTGCGCATGGCGACGGAGCGAAGCCTCG
>DATNHQ010000048.1:0-2238 GCA_035604915.1 Solirubrobacteraceae bacterium | reverse complement strand
AGCGATGAGATCGCCGGCGCCGCGCGCCTTGCGATCGAGCGGATGGTCGCGATCGGCGCCTGAGCCCGCGGCGGCGCTCAGAACTCACCGACGTCGTGGGGGCCGACGCACGCGACCGCGAGCTCCTCGCTGATCCCGCGCGCGGCCTCGAGGACCTCCTCGAAGGTGACGCTGTCGATCGCCGCGATCTGCACGTCGGGGTCGATGTCGTCGCCGTGGATGATCGTCTGGTTGGCGGCGTGGCGCGCGACGGCGTCCGAGCCCTCGAAGCCGAGCACGGTGCGCCCGCCGGCGTAGGCCCGGGCGCGCTCGACCTCTTCCTCGCGCGGGCCGTCGCGGCGCAGCTCGTCGACGATCTCGCGCATCCGCGTGTAGGCCTCGACGCACTTGCTCGAGTCCAGGCCGGCGCCGAGCTGCAGCGTTGCGGTGTCGGCGTGGTGGTGGCCGTGCGCCCAGACGGAATAGCAGAGGCCGCGCTGCTCGCGGATCTCGTCAAACAGGCGCGAGCCCATCGAGCCGCCCAGCAGGATCGCGTAGATCCCGAGCGCGGTGCGCTCGCGGCGGCTGCGGACGTCGATTGACGGCTGGTAGATCATGCGCAGGTGCGACTGGTTGCTGTCGCGGGCCTCAACCTGCTTGGACGGTGAGAACGCCGGCGCCGGCTCGAAGTGCTCCGGCTCGGGCACGCCCGGGAAGCGCCCGAACAGCTCGGCGAGCTCCGCCTCCGCCGGCAGGTGGCTGGTGTTGCCGACGAGGAAGGCGCCGCCGCGCCCCGGCGTCCAGCGGCGCTCGCGGAAGGCGACGATCTGCTCGCGGCTGAAGCTCCGCAGGTGCTCCGCGGGCCCGAGCACCGGTCGGCCCAGCGGATGCTCGCCGAAGGCGACGCGGTCGGCGAGGTGCGCGGCGAGCACGGCGGGCTGGTCGTCGGCGCGGGCGATCTCCTGGATCACGACGCCGCGCTCGCGGTCGAGCTCGTCGGGCTCGATGCGCGGGCGCCCGGCGATGTCGCTGAGCAGGTCGATCGCCGCCGGCGCCGACTCGGCGCGCGAGGTGACGTGGAAGGCGACGAGGTCGTGGCTGGTGTAGGCGTTGATCATCGCGCCCATCCGCTCGGCGGTCTCGTTGACGTCGCGGTAGGTCGGGTAGCGCTCGCCGCCCTTGAAGACGAGGTGCTCGAGGAAGTGCGCGATCCCGTTCTCCTGCGGGCGCTCCGAGCGGGCGCCGGCGTCGAAGGCGACGAGCGCAGTCAGCGCCCGCGTGCCCGGGATCGAGACGCGGTGGATCGGCAGGCCGTTGGGCGCGGTGGTGGTCGTGATCTCAGGCATTGCCGCTGAAGCCTAATGACTGGACTGCGCCCGTCGCCGCCGCCCGGCGCGGTCGCCGCCCGGCGCGGGTCGCCGCGCGCGCTCGGTAGGCTGGCCGCCTGAGGATGAACCCTAGATCGACGGTCAAGCCGCTCACCGTGGCGCTCGTGCTGTGCTTCGGCCTGTGGTGGGGCGGGCATCCCGCGCAGATGCCGGGCTTCCTGCGCAGCATCTTCGTCGCCAACCCGCATGACACGGTCATCAGCGAGGCGCTCAGCGACATCCAGCGCGACTACCTCCACCCGATCTCGCGCCAGGGGCTGATCAACGGCTCGATCGCCGGCGCGATCGCGAGCCTCGGCGACCCCTACGCCGTCTACGAGACCCCGGCCGCCTACAACGCCTTCAACAACCCCAAGCCGCAGACCTTCGCCGGGATCGGCATCACCGTCGAGGCGACCTCTCCCGGCCTCGTTGTCGAGGAGGTGTTCCCGGGCGAGCCGGCGGCGCGCGCCGGCATCCGCCCCGGCGACCTGATCACCGCCGTCGGGCGCCGCCGCCTCGCCGGCCTGCCGAGCAGGGTCGGCACGAGCCTGATCGTCGGGCGCCCGGGCACGCCCGTCACGCTCACGATCGCGCGCGGCGCCCGCCACCTGACGGTGACGCTCAAGCGCGCGACGATCGACGCGCCGCTGGTCTACGACATGGTCACCAGCTACGGCGCCGTCAGGATCGGCGTGCTCGACCTGCCGACCTTCGACGTGCCGGGCATCCACGCCGACGTCGCCAGCGCGCTGCAGTCGCTACTGGCCCAACACGTCCGGGCGATCGTGCTCGATCTGCGCAACAACCCGGGCGGCCTCGTCACCGAGGCGCAGCTGGTCGCCAGCATGTTCATCGCCCACGGCAAGATCGTGACCACGCGCGGGCGCGC
>DATNHQ010000047.1:0-27135 GCA_035604915.1 Solirubrobacteraceae bacterium | reverse complement strand
CGGGCGCGGCCGCAGCGGCGGCCGGGGCGGCCGGCGCGACGGGGGCCGCCGCGGCCTCCTCGGCGGACGCGAGCAGGTGCGCGATCACCGCCCCGATCGCGAGCGTCTCGCCTTCGGGCGCGACGATCTGCAGGTAACCGGCGCCGTCTGCCTCATAGGTCATCGTCGCCTTGTCGGTCTCGATCTCCGCGATCGGCTCGCCGAGCGCGACCTGGTCGCCGGTGCCCTTGAGCCACTTGAGGATCGTGCCCTCCTCCATCGAGTCAGACAGGCGCGGCATCACTACCTCGCTCATCGCCCGTGCCCCAATGTGGCGAGCACCGCCGCCAGGATCCGCTCCTCGTTGGGCAGCGCGGCGTTCTCGAGCTCCTTGGCGTAGGGCATCGGCACCTCGGCCATGCCGACGCGCTCGACCGGAGCATCGAGATCGTCGAAACAGGCCGACTGGATGCGCGCCGCGAGCTCGGCGGTGACGCCGTAGGTCGGCCATCCCTCCTCGACGCACACCGCGCGACTGGTCTTGGCAACGGACTCCGCGACGGTCTCGACGTCGAGCGGCCGCAGTGAGCGGAGGTCGACGACCTCCGCGCTGATCGCGTGCTCGCGCTCGAGGCGCTCGGCAACGTGCAGTGCACGGACGGTCGCGTAGGAGTGGGCGACCAGCGTCACGTCGCTGCCCTCGCGGGCGACTCGCGCCAGCCCGATCGGCGTCACGTACTCAGGATCCAACGGCACCTCGCCCCGCTCCTTGTAGATCGCAAGGTTCTCGACGACCAAGACCGGGTCATCATCGCGGATCGCAGCCTTGAGCAGCCCCTTGGCGTCCGCCGGCGACGCCGGGGCCACGACCTTCAGGCCGGGGGTGGACGCGAACCAGCCCTCGAAGGACTGCGAGTGCTGCGCCGTCAGCTGGTTGCCGGCGCCGTTGGGCGTGCGGATCACGAGCGGGCAGCGCGCCTCGCCCCCGAACATCGCACCGATCTTGGCGGCGTGGTTGACGACCTGGTCGATCGCGACGAGCAGGAAGTTGATCGTCATGATCTCGACGATCGGGCGCTCGCCCAGCATCGCCGCTCCGACGCCGGCGCCGACGAAGCCCTCCTCTGAGATCGGCGTGTCGCGCACGCGATCGGGGCCGAACTCGGCGAGCAGCCCGGCGGTCACCTTGTAGGCGCCGTCGAACACGCCGACCTCTTCGCCCATCACAAAGACGCGTTCGTCGCGGAGCATCTCCTCGCGCATCGCGAGGCGCAGCGCGTCGCGGTAGCTCATCGTCGCGAAGCCCTCGGCGGCGCCGCCGGCCGCTTCCGCGTCGATCAGCTGTGGAGAGTGAGCGGCGCTCACTCCCCGAGCCCTCCGGCGAATACGAGCTCGCGTTCTCCGAACGGGGCGCCGGGAAGCATCCTCGCGAACTGCTTCGCGCTGCCCGGCGCGTACATGCCGGTGGCGAGCGTGCCGACCTCGGGGGCCGGGCTCGCGAGCGCCGCCTGCACGGAGGCCTCGACCTGCGCCTCGGCCGCGGCCGCCATCGCGTCGAGCTCGTCGTCGTCGACTCCCTCCGCCATGAGCAGCCCGCGGACGCGGAAGATCGGATCGTGCTTGATGTGCTCGTCGATCTCGCCGCGTGAGCGGTACGCGAGTCCCGCATCGGCGACCGAGTGCCCGCGGTAGCGGTAGGTGATCAGCTCGAGCACGCCGGCGCGTCGCTCCTCGCGCGCCGCCGTCAGCATCGTCGCGCTCGCCTGGGCGACGGCGAGCAGGTCGTCGCCATCGACGCGCTCCGCCGGAAGGCCGTATGCGTCGGCGCGTCGATAGAGGTCGGTCACGGCCGAGGCGCGCTCGACGCTTGTGCCCATGCCGTACTCGTTGTTCATGACGAGGAAGACGACCGGCAGCTGCCAGACCGCGGCGAGGTTCAGCGATTCGTGCCAGGCGCCCATGTTGATCGCGCCGTCGCCGAGCTCGCAGAGCACGGCCTGGGCGCGCCCCTGGCGCACAAGGCCAAGCGCGAGCCCCGTGGCGATCGGCAGCTGTCCGGCAACGATGCCCCAGCCGCCGTAGTAGCCGCGGTCGACATCGAGCAGGTGCATCGAGCCGCCGCGGCCGTGGGCGCAGCCGCCGACCCGGCCGAACAGCTCGGCCATCACAGCGTCGACCGGGACACCGCGCGCAATCGCGAAACCGTGGCAGCGGTAGCCGGTGACGAGCAGATCGTCGGCGTCGAGGGCGTGCGTCGCGCCAACCGTCGCCGCCTCCTGACCGGACGACAGGTGGCAGTAGCCGCCGATCCGCGCCGCCTTGTACTGGCGTTCGGCCTCGGTCTCGAAGACCCGGATCAGGAGCATCTGCTCGTAGAGGCCGCCCAGCGTGGCCGTCGCGATCGCCATCAGGCTCGCTCCTCCTCGAAGTAGTCGGGGTGCTGCGCGCGGATCGCGGGCAGCGCCGAGAGGACCATCCGCAGGTGGTGGCGCAGCGCCGTCTCGGCCGCGTCGGGGTCGCGCTTGCGCAGCGCTTCGACGACGAGCCGATGCTCGGCCACCATCTCGGCCAGGTAATCGGGCTGCGGCAGGCTCAGGCGACGGACGCGGTTGAGGTGCCCCTTCACGCGCTGGGCGACCTCCCAGGCGACGGGGCGCCCGGCCAGCTCGCACAGCGCTGCGTGGAACTCGTCGTCGAGCACCGCGAAGCGCGCGTGGTCGCCGTGCTCGGAGACCTCGGCCTGGCGCTGCACGAGCCCGTCGAGCGCCGCGAGGTCGCCGTCCTCGGCGCGCACCGCGGCGATCCGCACGGCCGCGCACTCCAGCGACTCGCGGATGAACTGGGCGTCCTCCACGGCGGCGACGCTGATCGGCGTGACGAAGGTGCCGAGCTGGGGCACGATCTGGACGAAGCGCTCGTCGCGCAGGCGGATCAGCGCTTCGCGGATCGGCGTGCGGCTCACGGCCAGGCGCTCGGCCAGCTCGTTCTCCGAGATCCGCTGCCCGGGCGCGATGTCGCTCGCGATGATCGCGTCGCGCAACGCCCGGTAGACCTGCCGGCTCGCCGAGCCGGCGGCGGCGTGCTGGAGGCGGTCGATGCGCATGTCGGTCACTCCTGCATACTTACATACAAGGCGGCCGAGTGCTGGGCGGTGTCCCGACCCGGCGGCGCGCAGCTCCTGGTTGAAGGCCGCTGCACGCAGTTTTTGTACAGCCGGCAGCTTCGGTGCGGATGTCGCGGCGCGGAAGGCGCAGCAACGGCGATGGCACGGGACGCGCGAAGGACGTTCGACGAGCAGGGACTCGGATTGCGGCGCTGGCGACTGCTCATCTCGCTCTGGCCGCTCAGACGGCCGCGGCCGCCGCCTGGCGCGTGATCCTGACCTTGCCCCAGCGCGCACGCTCGGCGTACTCGATCAGGATCGGGAAATAGTCGCGCAGCAGCGGCGCGGCGAGGCCGAGCGGGCCGAGCAGCTCGCGCGCGCGGGCGTCGTCGAGGTTCGCGCCGCTGCCGAAGTACGGGGCGTAGAGCTGGGCGTCGGCCAGCCGCGAGGAGGACGACGCGACGATCCGCGGCGGCTCGCGTCCGAACTGGCGGCAGGCGAGCTCGATCAGCTCGGCGTTGGTGGGCGCGGCTTCACCGGCCACCAGCGCAACGGTGCCGCGCACCTCGTCGTGGTCGAGCAGCGCGAGCAGGCCGTCGGCGACGTAGTCGATCGGCACGATGTCCGAGACCGCGTCGGGGTCGATCACGACCTCGTCCATCAGCCCGCGCGAGAACGCCCGCATCGGCCAGTAGATGACGTTGAAAGCAGAGGTCCAGCCGCTGCGGCTGTCGCCGACGATGATGCTCGGCCGCGCGATCACGAGCGGGAGCCCGTCGGCGGCTTCGCCGATCGCCATCTCGGCGTCGAACTTCGAGTGCTCGTAGGTGTTGCGGAAGCCCTGGCCGAGATCCAGGTCGGACTCCTTGAAGAGGCCCTTGTGGAGGCCGGCGACATAGGCGGTCGAGATGTGGACGTGGCGACGCAGCGCTCCGCCGGCCGCGAGCTGGCGGCTCAGCTCGATCACGCGCAGGGTCCCGGTGGTATTGACCTCGCGCGCCTGCTCGAGCGTCTGATCGAAGGAGATCGCCGCAGCGCAGTGCACGATGGCGGTGACCTCGGCGAGGATCGCCTCGCGGTCGGCGGGCGCCAGGCCGAGACCCTCGGCGGTGACGTCGCCGGGGATCGCGCGGACATCCCCGGCGCCGGCCGGCGGCTCGTCGTACAGGCGCGCGATCGTCGCGTCGAGGCGCCCCTGCGCGGCGGCCGCGTCAGGCGCCCGCACGAGGCAGATCAGCGAGCGCTCGCCACGGTCGATCAGGCGCGCGAGCAGCTCCATGCCGAGGAACCCGGTCGCGCCGGTGAGCAGGATCGTGTCGCTCACCGAAGCGGCGCGCCCATCGCGTGAAAGCCCCCGTCGACGTGGAGGATCTCGCCGGTGATCCCGCGTGCGAGGTCGCTCAGGAGGAAGCAGACCGCCGCCGCGACCGGTGCGGCGTCGCGCGTGTCCCAGCCGAGCGGCGCGCCCGCGCGCCACAGCCCGGCGAGCTCCTCGAAGCCGGGGATGCCTCCCGCGGCGATCGTCTCGATCGGCCCAGCCGATACGAGGTTGACGCGAATGCCGCGCGGACCGAGATCACGGGCGAGGTAGCGGGAGACGCTCTCGAGCGCCGCCTTGGCAACCCCCATCCAGTCGTACACCGGCCACGCGACCGCGGCGTCGAAATCGAGGCCGACGACCGAGCCGCCGGCCTCGCCGGCCTCGAGCAGCGGCGCGAGCGCCGCCGCCAGTGCCTTGAGCGAGAAGGCGCTGGTCTCAAACGCGGTGATCGCGCTGCTCGCAGGCGTGTCGAGGAAGCCGCCGCCGAGCGCGTCAGCGGGCGCGAACGCGATCGCGTGCAGGACGCCGTCGAGCTGCCCCCAGCGCGAGCGCAGCGCCGCGGCGACGCGCTCGATGTCCTCGGGAACGTTGACGTCGAGCTCGAGCACGTCGGGCGGGTCGGGCAGGTGCTTGGCAGCGCGCTCGGTCAGGCGCATGCCGCGGCCGAAGCCGCTCAGCACCACCGCTGCCCCCTGCTCCTGCGCCTGGCGCGCCACCTCGAAGGCAATCGAGCCGCGCGTCAGCACGCCGGTGACGAGCAGGCGCTTGCCGTCGAGCAGGCTCATAGGGGGATGTTCCCGGCCGGCCAGCGGCGCAGCGATGCCGAGCCGAGCGTTTCGAGCGCCGTGGCGAGGCGCGCGCGCGTGTCGCCCGGCGCGATCACCTCGTCGACGTACCCCTCGGAGCTCGCCGCGCCCGGGTGCATGTGCTCGGCCGCGTAGCTGGACGCGAGCGCATCGCGCGCGCCGATCGGGTCCTCGGCCGCCTCGATCTCGCGGCGGTGGATGATCTCGACGGCCTGCGGCGCGCCCATCACGCCGAGCTGGGCTGAGGGCCAGGCGAATACGAAGTCGGCGCCGAGCTCCTTGCTGTTCATCGCGATGAAGGCGCCGCCGAACGCCTTGCGCAGGATCACCGTCACGCGCGGCACCGTGCACTCCGAGAAGGCGTAGACGAGCTTGGCGCCCTGGCGGATCACGCCGCCCTTCTCCTGCTTGGTCCCCGGCAGGAAGCCGGGCGTGTCGACGAGGACCAGCAGTGGGATGTTGAAGAGGTTGCAGGTGCGCACGAAGCGCGCCGCCTTCTGCGAAGCGTCGACGTCGAGCACGCCGCCCAGGTAGCGCGGCTGGTTCGCAACGACACCGACCGAGCGCCCGTCGAGACGACCGAACGCACAGACGACGTTGCGCGCCCAGCGCGGCGAGATCTCGAGCATGCGGCCGCCGTCGAGCAGCGCGCGCGCGACGTCGCGGACGTCGTAGACCTTGCGGTCCTCGAGCGGTACGGCGTGGTCGGGCGGTGGTCCGGGCGGATCCAGCGTGGGCCAGCGCAGCGGGCGCTCCTCGCAGTTCTGCGGCAGGTAGTCGAGCAGGTCGCGCGTCAACAGCGCCGCGTCCAGGTCGGTCGGCGCGACCAGGTGGCAGACGCCGTTGCGCTCGTGCACGCGGGGGCCGCCGAGCTCCGCCATGTCCACGTTCTCGCCGGTGACCTTGGCGACGACGCCGGGGCCCGTCAGGAACATGCTCGCGCTCTCGGTCATGATCACGAAGTCCGTCAGCGCGGGCGCGTAGGAGCCGCCGCCCGCCGAGGGCCCGCAGATCACCGAGATCTGCGGGACATAGCCGGACAGCGCCACGTGCTTGTGGAAGATCTTCGCGTAGCCGCTGAGCGCCGCCAGCCCCTCCTGCATGCGTGCGCCGGCGGACTCGACGAAGCCGATCACGGGCACGCGCGAGCGCTCGGCCAGCTCGAGCACCGACACGACAGTCTCGGCGTGGGCCTCGCCGAGTGAGCCGCCCGCGTAGGAGGCGTCCTGGGCGAAGACAGCGACGACGCGCCCGTCGACGCGGCCGCTGGCACCGATCACACCGTCGCCCGGACGCGCCTTTTCGCCCATGTGGCGCGAGAGCACCTCGGTGCGCAGGAGATCGAGCGACCCCGGGTCGCAGAGCACCTCGAGGCGCTCCATCGGGGATAGCCGCTCGTCGGGTCGTGGAACGAGTGCGAGTGTCATCTGGCCTCCAGACAGAGCACGGCGTTGTGGCCGCCGAAGCCGAACGAGTTGGAGATCGCAAGCGGACGCTGGCCATCCCCCAACTCGAGCGCTCGCGCGCGGTCCGGCACGTAGTCGAGATCGAGGTCGCCGTCGCGCTCGGCCCAGCCGAGCGTCGGCGGGATCAGCTTGGCGCGCAGGGCGAGGATCGTCGCGATCGCCTCGACGGCACCGGCAGCTCCGAGCAGGTGGCCGATCGCCGACTTGGTTGAGGAGATTGGCACCTTCGCGGCGTGCTGGCCGAGCGCCGTCTTCAATGCGACCGTCTCTGCGCGGTCGTTGAGCGGCGTCGAGGTGCCGTGCGCGTTGACATAGACGACGTCGCTCGGCTGGGCGCCCGCATCCTCGAGCGAGCGCGCGATCGCCGCCGCCGCGCCCTCGCCGCTCGGGGCGGGTGCCGTCACGTGGTGAGCGTCGGCGGTCGCGCCGTAGCCGCTCGCGACGGCGAGGATGCGAGCACCGCGCGCGCGCGCCGCGTCGCCGTTCTCGAGCACCAGCACGCCCGCCCCCTCGCCCATCACGAAGCCGTCGCGGCGGGCGTCGAACGGCCGCGAGACGCCCGAGGTGGAGAGCGCGTCGAGCGCGCCGAAGGCAGCCCGCGAGAGCGGCGTCAGCGCCGCCTCGGCGCCGCCGGTGACGACGGCGACCGCGTCGCCGTAGCGGATCGCGCGGATCGCCATGCCGATCGCATCGGCGCCCGAAGAGCAGGCGGAGACGGTGCCGAAGCAGGGGCCCTTGAGCCCGTGGCGCATGCTCACGGCCGCTGCGGCCGCGTTGCCCATCATCAGCGGCACCGCAAGCGGCGAGACGTGCTTGGGGCCGCCTTCGAACAGCGCGAGGTCGTTGGCCTCGATCGTGCCGATGCCGCCGATGCCCGTGCCGACGATCGAGCCGATCCGCGTCGCCTCATAGGGAAGCCCCTCGTCCCAGCCGGCACTGGCGAGCGCCTCGATCGAGGCGACTAGCGCGAACTGGGTGAAGCGGTCGGCGCGCCGCGCGTCCTTGACCGAGAGGTGCTCGGTGGCGGTGAACTCGCGGCAGCGGCCCTCGCCGTCCTCGATCCCGCAGACGCCGGCCGCCCAACGCTCGTAGAGCGTCGACGCGCCGATGCCCAGCGGCGTGACAGCGCCGATCCCTGTGACGACTACCTCGACCATCGCCTCAGGCGCGCTCCACCACGATGTCGATCGCGTCGCCAACCGTGTGGATCTCCGCCACGTCGGCGCTCGTCAGCTCGACGCCGAACTGCTCCTCGATGATCTGCGAGAGCTCGGCGAGGTCGAGCGAGTCGATGTCGAGCGCGGTCAGCTCGGCGTCCCGGTTGACGTCCTCGGCATTGGCGCCGAAGCTGATCAACGAATCGGTGATGACCTTCTCGATCTGGGCGGGTTCTGCCATGTGCTTCCTTTCGTTGCGATCAGGCGGAGAGTCCGCCGTCGACGTAGATGGTGGTGCCTGTGATGTATGCGGCCGCGGCCGAGGCCAGGAACGCAACGGTTGCGGCGACATCCTCGGGCGTTCCAGCACGCTGCGCCGGAACCCGTTCGAGCAGGACGTCGGGGATCCCCGCGGTCATGTCGGTCGCGATCAGCCCGGGGGCGACCGCGTTGACCGTCACGCCGCGCCGCGCGACCTCGACCGCGACCGTCTTGGTGAAGCCGATCACCGCTGCCTTCGAGGCGGCGTAATTCGCCTGACCTGCGTTCGCACGCGGGCCGACGACGGAGGCGATGTTGATCACCCGGCCGAAGCGGGCGCGGATCATCGCGCGCAGCGCCGCGCGCGTCAGCCTGTAGGTCGAGCCGAGGTTGGTCTCGAGCACGCGCTGCCAGTCCTCGTCGGTCAGCGACAGCGCGAGCCCGTCGGCACGCACGCCCGCGTTGTTGACGAGCACCAGCACGGGAGCGCCCAGCGCCGCGGCCGCGCCCTCGAGCAGCGGGCCGGCAGCCGCCGGGTCCGCCACGTCGGCTTGCAGCGCCACCGCACGGCCACCAGCAGCCTCGATCGAGGCCACCACCGCCGCCGCCTCAGCCTCGCCACTCCGATAGTTGACCGCCACTGGCCAGCCATCCCGGGCCAGCATCCGAGCAACGGCCGCGCCGATCCCACGCGAGGCTCCGGTCACCACGGCGCAGCCGTCATGAGTTTCGGCCGAAGGCCCGGATGTCATGCGGCGAGCCCCCACTCGATCACGCTGGCCCCCCAGGTGAAGCCCGAGCCGGCCGCCGCCAGCAGCACGCGCATCCCGGGTCGCAGCCGTCCGTCTGCGCGCGCGCCGGCGAGCGCCAGTGGAACGCTCGCCGCGGAGGTGTTGCCCAGCGTGGCGATGCAGTCGACGACCTTCGCCGGATCGAGCGCGAGACGCTCGGCGAGCGAAGCAAGAATCCGCGTGTTGGCCTGGTGATAGATGTAGAGGTCGACGTCTGCGAGCGCGACGCCTGCGGCTTGGCAGGCGGCCGCCGACGCCTCCCCCATCCGCCGCACCGCTTGCTTGAAGGTCTCGTGGCCGTCCATCGCCATCAGCCCGCTGTCGCGGTCGGCGACGATCAGCTGCGCGTGGGCGCCGTCGCTGCCGAGCACGACCGGGCCGAGGCTGCCGGGGGCGCCGGCCGTCACGACGATCGCCGCGGCGCCGTCGCCGAACAGCGCAGCAGTATTGCGATCGTTGGGATCGACGTGGCGCGACATGATCTCGGCGCCGATCACCAGCGCGTTGCGCGACGCGCCCGACGCGAGCATCCCGCGCACCGCCGCCAGCGCGGCGAGGAAGCCGGTGCAGGCGCTGCCGATGTCGAAGGCGCCGGCGCCGCCTGCCCCGAGCGCGTGCGCGACCTGCGGCGCGGCGTTGGGCATCACCGAGTCCTGACTGCAGCTGGCGACCACGACCAGGTCGACGCTCGCCGGCGCGAGCGTGGCGTCCGCCAGCGCGGCCGCGCCCGCCGCGGCAGCGAGTTCGTGCAGCGCCGCTCCCGGCTCCGCGTAGCGGCGCTCGCGGATCCCCGTGCGCCGCACGATCCAGTCGTCGTCAACGCCGATCGCCGGGGTGATCTCCGCGTTTGGGACGATCCTCGGCGGCAGCGCGCTACCGAGCCCGACGATCCCCGCCCCGACCAGCGTGCCGCCGGTCTCGCCTCGCTCGCGCCGCTCAAGCGTTGCCGACACGTTGCTCCTCCAGCGAGACCGCCGTCGCGCCCTCGACGTTGCGCGCGACCAGGCGCGCGAGCACCTGGTCGGGGCCGACGTCGACGAACGTGCGGGCGCCGTCGGCGGCCAGCGCAGCCATCGTCTCGCGCCAGCGCACGGGGCCCGTCAACGCCTGCGCGAGCTCCTCGCGCACATCGGTGAAGGGCGCCGCGGTCAGCCCGGAAAAAACCGTCACCGCAGGCTCGCGCAGCTCCGCGCGCGCGAGCGCCGCGCGGAAGGGCGCCTGCGCGGCCGCCATCCAGGGCGAGTGGAAGGCGCCGGTGACATCGAGCGCGAGCGAGCGCACGCCGCGCTCGCGGCCGATCTCGGCCGCCCGACGAAGTCCCGCACGCGGGCCGGCCAACACGGTCTGGCCAGGCGCGTTGTCGTTGGCCACCCAGACCCCGGCGGCGTCTGCCAGCTCGGCGGCGACCTCGGGGGTGCTCCTGAGGATCGCGAGCATGCTGCCGTCGCCGCTGGAGCGGCCGGACTCGTCCATCAGCCGGCCGCGCGCAACGACCAACTCGAGCGCGTCCTCGAAGGACAGCGCGCCCGCTGCCGCGAGCGCCGAGAGCTCGCCGAGCGAGTGCCCGGCGAACGCCAGCGCCTCGGTGGCGTCCTCGAGCTCGAGGAAGCCGGCCAGGCTCGAGAGAAAGATGGCGGGTTGGGCGAAGCGCGTGGACTCGCCGGCGCGCTCGAAGCAGTCCTCGCCGATCAGCTCGCCCGCCAGCGCGAGCAGCGAGGGCAGCGCATCGGCGACGCGGGCTTGCGAACTGGCCACCGACACACCCTGCCCGGGGAACAGCACGGCGGAGCCGTGTTCGACGCGCATCCCGTCATCATCGCCGCTGAAGCCGTCGCCGCGGGGCCGCGGGCCCCACATAACCCCCGCTCAGGGGGACGTATTCCCCCCATGTGGGGGGTCGCGGCGTCAGCCGGCCAGGCCGAGGCGGTGGGCGCGCTGCACCGCATCCGCGCGGTTGCGAGCGCCGAGTTTGCGATAGAGGCTCGAGGTGTGCTCGTGAATCGTGTGCGGCGAGAGGTGCAGCGCTGCGGCGATCTCGCGATTGGTGGCGCCGCGGGTGATCATGTCGAGCACCTCCCGCTCGCGCATCGACAGCGACGCGGCCGCCGCGTCGTCAGCGACCTGCGGCTGGAAGACGGTCATGCCGAGCCCGACCATCCGCACCGCGCGCGCGATGTCGGCCGCGCCCCATTCCTTGGGAATGAAGCCGGACGCGCCGGCCGCCTTGGCCGCCTCCGGCAGGATCCGCCCGGCACCGCTGATCAGGAGCACCTTCGTCGCCGGGGCGCGCTCGCGCAGCTGCTGGCAGATCTCGGCTCCGGACTCCTCGCCGATGAAGAGGTCGACGAGCGCCACGTCCGGCTTGAATCGCTCAGCCAGCGCGTAGGCCTCCTCGCCCGTGCGCGCGCTGAGCGTGCGCTCCACCCACGGCTTGGTGCCGAGCATCTGGCGAAAGCCCCAGTGCACGACATCGTGATCGTCGACGATCAGCACGCTGAGGCGGGTTTTGTCCTCGGCGTCGTCGAGCTCTTCGGCGATGATGGTCATGGCTCCTCGTAGGGGACGACCAGCCGCACCTGCCAGGTCCCCTCGCGCGCGCCGAACTCGAGCAGGCCGCCCGCCTGCAGCGCTTCGAGCCCGGCCAGGCGCAGGCCCATCCCGTTGGGCCCGTCCGAGTCGCTGACGCCGTCGTTGACGACCTCGAGCACGAACGTTCCGTCGCGCATCTCGCTGTGCACGCCGACGCGTGTCGCCTGCGCGTGCTTGTGGGCGTTGCGGACGGCTTCGGCGAGCACCGACTGCGCGAGCGGCTCGAGCGCGGCCGGCGCCGATAGCGGGCCGACGCCCTCGACGGTGATTCCGAGGTTCGGATACTCGTGGCAGAGCCGCTCGAACTCCTCGGCGAGGGTCGTCGTTCGAGCCGCGGCCGAGCGGCCCAACGGCCGCTCGATGGCGGTGCGCAGGTCGCTGAGCGCAAGCTGCAGCTCCTCCGCGCAGCGTCTGCGCGTCTCCTCGTCGAGCGGTTGATCGCCCGACAGCGCGAGCGAGACGCCGAACAGCCGCTGGACGACGCCTTCGTGAACCTCGCGCGCGAGGTCGATCCGCTGCTCGAGCGCGGCGGCTCGCTCGTGCTGGCGCGTGGCGGCGCGCGCCATCGCCGCGAGCGCCGCCATCTTGCCGAGGATCCACAGCACCTCGCGCTCGCCGTCGGTCAGCGGCGAGTCGTCGCCGCCGCGGTCGCCGAGAATCGCGCCGAGCCAGCGCCCGCGCGCCGAGATCGGCGAGCAGACCACATGGCGCGCCTGCAGCCGCGTGACGTAGCCGGCGGGCAGGCGGCCCTCGAGATCCCCGGAGGCCTCGAGCACGCGATCCTGCTCGAGCGCCTCGCGCGCGAACGCGGCGGACTCGAGCGTGAAGAAGTCGTCGGCGAACAGCGCCAGCTCGACGCCGAAGCTGCCGGCGGCGAGGATCCGCCGACGCTGGGAGTCGTAGCGGAAGATGACGACGCGGCGCAGCGCCGTGCAGCGCGTGATGCCCTCGCACAGGCGGCTGTAGTAGTCGTCCGCGGACCCCTCTTCCTCGCTCTGGGCGAGCACCGAGGCGAAGATCTCGATCGCGTCCGCGGGCGTGGTCGGGAGTTGTGATGCCGTGGTCTCGGAGGACATTGCCTGATTGATTCTCGCGCATCGGCATGGTGCGCGGGCGTAGGGTTCCGCCGGACATGGAGTTGCGCCACCTGCGCTACTTCCTCGCGGTCGCCGAGGAGCTTCACTTCCACCGCGCCGCGGCGCGTCTGCACATCTCGCAGCCGCCGCTCAGCCAGCAGATCCGCGCGCTCGAACGCGAGCTCGGGGTCACCCTGCTCGAACGCAATCGCCGGCGGGTCACGCTGACTGCGGCCGGCGAGAGCTTCCGCGACGACGCGCGATCGGTGCTCGCGGCGGTCGAGCGGGCCGCCGAGCGGGCGCGCGACGTCGCGCGCGGGTCGCTCGGCACGCTGTCGATCGGCTTTGTCGGCTCTGCGATGTTCAGCCCGACGCTTCCCGACATCCTGCGCGAGTTCCGCTCCGGACACCCCGACGTGGAGCTCGTCCTGCGCGAGCTCCCGACGGTGGCACAGCTGAACGCGCTGGTCCGCGGCGAGCTTGACCTCGGCGTGATCAGGGGCCCGATGGCGGAGACCGATATCGACCCGCGGCTCGAGCTCTTGACGATCCAGCGCGAGAATCTGGTCGCGGCGCTGCCGTCGCACCATCCGCTCGCCTCGCGCCGGCGCCTGCGCCCCGAGAGCCTGCGCGGCGAGACCTTCGTGATCCTCGAGCGTCGCGACGCGCCGGGGCTGTTCGCGGGTCTCGCCTCGACCATGGGCGAGGCCGGCGGGGTGCCGGACGACGTGCTCGAGGTGGCCGAGATGCAGACCATCATCAGCCTCGTGGCCGGCGGCTTCGGGGTCTCGCTGGTGCCTGCCTCGGTCGGGCAGGTCGACCGCAGCGGCGTGGCGTTCCGTCCGATCGCGGGGCCGACGCCGACGATCGAGCTGTCGCTCGCGTGGCGCTCGGGTGGGGACTCGCCGGTGCGCGACGCGTTCATCGCGTCGGCCCGTCCCGCCCGGATGCCGCGCGCTCGGCGAGCGCCGCGCTAGCCCGCGGCCCGCCGAGTGACGGTCGCGCTCAGCGGCTCCTTAAATGTGCAAGGCCTCCGGGGGGTCAAAGAGGGTTCACGGAGGCCTTGCACGGGGAGGAGAGGAGATCCAAAGGCTAGGGAGGGACCGGTGGTATGTCCAATACTCATTCTTTCTCGCTGTGAGTCGCTTGCGCTATCAGCTGCAAGCTCCGGTAGGGTCTTCACGACCCGGCGCGGGCGCGGTGCTCTCGTTCGGGCGAGACCAAAGCGAGGAACACGTTGGCATCAGTCCTGATCTGTTACGACGGCTCAGAGCGCGCCGCGCACGCGATCGCCGTGACCGCACTGCTGTTCCCGGGCGCTCGCGCGCATGTCCTCAACGTCTGGGAGCCGATGGAGCGGATCGTTGCGCGCTACTCGGCGCTTGGGCCCTATCTCGGCGAGGGCATCGGCGAGGCCGACACCGGCATCGAGCGCGAGGCGACCGCGCTGGCGGAGGCCGGCGCCAAGCTCGCCACCGACGCCGGGCTCGTCGCGACGCCCCGCACCGCGGCGCTGCGCACGTCGGTGTGGGAGGCGGTGGTGAACACCTCAGACGAGCTCGACGTGGATGCGATCATCACCGGCACCCGCTCCCTGCACGGCGTCCGCGAGGCGCTGTCGAACACGCTCTCGCATGCTCTGCTGCAGCACAGCCAGCGCCCGGTGCTCGCGATCCCCACGCCGCCGGCGGAATAGCGCGCGCTGCAGGGCGGCGCAGGCACCGCCACCGCGGCGGCGTCGGTATGGTAGAAGTTAGGGTCACCTAATTAGGGTGACCTAAGCACCGCTGGCCTTTGAGCTTCCTCGAGACGACCCTGCTCGGCGCGATCGCCGGCGTAACTATCTACCTGGGTCTGCCCGTCGGGCGGCTCCAGCGCATCGACGAGCGCGTCCGTGTGGGTCTCGCGATGTTCTCCGCGGGGATCCTCGCGTTCATCTTCATGGACGTGACCGCTCACGCCGAGTCGATCGTCCAGGCGACGCTCGCCCAGTTCAAGCACGGCCACGCGAGCTTCGGCCACCTGCTGTGGCTGTTCGCGCTGCTCGCCGTCGGCTTCCTCCTCGGGACCGCCGGCATCGCCGCAGCCGAGCGGCGGCTGATGCCCGCGCGCCGCTCGCTGCCGGCACCGATCGCGGGCGGCGCGCTCGGCGGTGTCGTCACGGCCGAGGAGACCGCGCGGCTGCACGCCGAGGGGGCGCTCGCTCGCGCGACTGCCCTGCGCACCGGGATGACGATCGCGATCGCGATCGGCCTGCACAACTTCGCCGAAGGCCTCGCGATCGGGGTCTCGGCGCGCGCCGGCGCGATCGGCTTGGCGACCGTGCTGATCATCGGCTTCGCCCTCCACAACGCGACCGAGGGCTTCGGCATCGTCGGTCCGCTCGGTGGCGTGCGGCCCTCGTGGCGATGGCTGGGCCTGGCCGGTCTCGTCGGCGGCGGCCCGACGTTCCTCGGCGCGATGGTCGGCTTCCAGGTTCACTCGGCCCCGCTCGAGCTCAGCTTCTACGCCCTCGCCGGCGGCGCGATCCTCTATGTGATCGGCGAGATCTGGGCCGCTGTCCGCCGCTACGACCACCGCGAGCTCGGCCTCTACCTGCTCGCCGGGGGATTCCTGCTCGGCGTCGCGACGGATCTGGTCGTCAGCTACGGCGGCGCCTGAGGGCGCCGCGCGCCGGATTGGCGCGCGAGCAGACTCCGCTCAGGCGACCGGCTGCTCGGCCTCTGCGCGCCGCGACGGGCCGGCGGCCACCGGCGTCGCCCCGCGCAGCACATCGGCGAACATCGCCGAGTCGACGTTGCCGCCGGTCTGAACGACCGCGACGCGCCTGCCGTTGATGCGCTCCCGCTCGGCCATCGCACCGGCGAGCGCAATCGCCCCGGCCGGCTCCGGCGCGTTGTGGGTCGCTGCGAACAGCAGCCGCATCGCCGCCGCGGTCGCGTCCTCGCTGACCGCCACAACCCGGGCAGCACCCGCGATCAGCGTCTCGATCGCCGCCGGGTCAGGCACTCGGCATGCGACCCCGTCGACGAAGGTGTCGGCCGATTCGGTCGTGACGACCTCGCCGGCAGCGAAGGACAACGCGATCGCCGGCGCGAGCTCCGACACCACGCCGACGATCTCGGTGCGCAGGCCGAGCAGGTCGCGCACGCCGATCAGGCCGCTCACCCCGGAGCCCATGCCGACCGGCACGTAGACGACGTCGATATCGGCGACGGACTCGAACAGCTCGCGCGCGTAGGTGGCCACGCCGAGCACGAGGTCGCGGTGGAACGGCGGCACGTACTCGAAGCCGCGCTCCCCGGCCAGTTCCGCGGCGTGCTCGCGCGCCGCCTGGTAGTCGTGGCCGACCTCGACCACCGTTGCGCCGAAAGCCCGCATCGCCGCGTTCTTGTCGGGGCTGTTGCCGAACGGAACGCAGATCGACACCGCCAGGCCGGCGGCCCGGCCGGCGTAGGCGATGCTCTGCCCGTGATTGCCGCGAGTCGCCGAGACCAACCCTTGAACCTGCGGGCGCTCGCGCGTGAGGCGCTCGACGTAGACGAGGCCGCCGCGCACCTTGAAGGCTCCGGTCGGCGTGTGGTTCTCGTGCTTGACCCAGACCTCTGCGCCGAGCGCCTCCGCGAGCAACGGCCAGCGGTGAGTGGGCGTCGCCGGCACGTGGCGGCGCACGAGCTCGGTCGCGCGATCGAGGTCGGCCAGCGTGAACGGCACCAGGCCAGTATCCCAGCAGCCGCCCGCGACGAACGCTCGCGGCCGCAGCTGGCGGGCGCGGCATGGCCGGGCTATCACGCGCCGGAGACCGCGCGCTACCGCGGGGGGCGGCGGTCTCGACGGGCGCCGCCGGGCTCAGGGTTCGTCGGTCGTGGTGATCTCGCGCAGCAGGTGGGTGTCGACGTCGTAGACGAAGCCGCGGACCACGTCGCGGTGCAGCAGGAACGGGGATCGCCGGACGCGCAAGATCGATTGGCGCACGTTCGCGTCAAGATCCGTGAACGACTCGATCGCAAACGATGGCGCGACGCCCGTTGCCTGTTGCAGCTCAGCACGGAAGCCGTCGTCGGTGAGGGCCTGCATGCCGCAGTCGGTGTGGTGGATCAGCATCACCTCGCGGGTGCCGAGCCGACGCTGCGACACGGCCAGCGAGCGGATTACGTCATCTGTGATCACGCCGCCGGCGTTGCGGAGGATGTGCGCGTCGCCGTCACGTAACTGCAGCGCGGCGAACACGTCGAGGCGCGAGTCCATGCACGTCACGATCGCCAACCGGCGGCCGGGGCGGAGGTCAAGGTGCCGCGTCGGCAACGCGCCTGCGAAGGCAACGTTGTTGGCGATCAACTCATCGATCACCCCCACTGATCGCGCACCCTAGTCGCTGCGGCCGGAGATAGCAGGCCCCAGATGCACTGGCCGTGGCAAAGGCGACCGGCAGGCGTGGCCACCAGCGCCACGGCTCTGCCGCGCCCATACCTCTGGCGCGGATCATGTCTCCGCCGGCGCATCAACGAAAAGCCTACGACTGGCAGGCCTTCGCTCAATCGGGGCGCCCGGATTTGAACCGGGGACCTCACCGACCCGAACGGTGCGCGCTACCAGGCTGCGCCACGCCCCGACAAGGCGAGCAGTATCCCACAGCACGGCGGACGCCACGGCGGGAGAGATCCACCCCTACTGACCGGGCATGGGCGAAAGACGTGCGGAAGCGATCGGCATCGGGGCAGGAGCCCATTTCAGCGACTGGGCTGGCCGCCGCGAGGTCTAAACGAAGTTTTCGGAATGAGCTTGTATCCGTCCTAACGAAGTTGTATATCTAGGGTCGGTCACGATCACAGGAGGGACGCACCGATGGCGAATCACCTGACGCCCACGGAGCTCGCGCGCGAAGCAGGCCTCGAACGCCGCGAAGTGATCTCGAAGTGCATGGAGATGGGCGTCCCGATCTTTCAAGGTCGGATCGATAAGGCCCTGTTCCTGGAAAACCTGCGGCGCCTCGCAGTGGTCCGCCAACCGCTCGAGGCGTAGCCCGATCCCCAGCCGCTCACGTGCCGGGGACGCCGGCACGTGAGCCGGGGTGTCCTCCTCCTGAACCACTAGCCGTCGCCCCAACGGCGGCTGCTGCAAGAGTCCGTGCCGGTTGGCCGGCCTGAGGCCGGCCTGCCGTAGCGCGTCTATCCTTGGCCGGCGTGCGAGTTCGATCGACGACCAGGATGCTCGCGCTCACGGCCTGCCTCGCGATCGGCCCGGCCGGCGCGCTCGCAGCGTCTGGCGGCGTCGCGACGGCTCCGACCGGACCGAGCGGCGGCGCGACCGGCCACAGCGGTGTGACCGGTCCGAGCGGCCCCAGCGGCAAGACGGGAACCAGCGGGCCGACGGGCAAGACCGGGAAGACGGGCCCGACCGGCAAGACCGGCCCGACCGGCAAGACCGGCCCGAAGCATCCGACAAGCCCGAGCGCGCCGCCGCTTCCAGCCGCCGAGGTCACCCATCTGCAGCACGTGATGGCGAGCGCGATGAAACCGCTCGGCGGCCACTCCGGCGCCTACGTCCTCGACCTCGACAACGGCGAGGTCCTCTTCAACGACAACGGCGCGGTGGCGCGCAACCCTGCGTCGGTCGAGAAGCTCTACACGCTCACGACGGCACTCGCCCGCTTCGGACCGAACGGCACGCTGCAGACCTCCATCTACGCCGAGGGCAAGTTCAGGCCCGGGGGCGTCTTCGTCGGCAACCTCTACCTGCGCGGCGGCGGCGACCCGACATTCGGCGACCTCGCCTTCGACAAGCACAACTACGGCACCGGCACGACCGTCACCGCACTCGCGCGGCTGCTGATTCAGAAGACCCACATCCGCAAGCTCAAGGGCTCGATCATCGGCGATGAGTCCTATTTCGACAGCCGCCGCGGCGGGCCGGCGACGAACTTCGGCGTCGACCCCAACCTCGTCGGCGATCTGAGTGCGCTCGCCTTCGACCGGGGCGAGAGCGGGTCGCTGGGCTCGCCGCCCGCCTATGCGGCCTTCCAGCTCGCGGGCGCCCTGCGCCACGACGGCGTCGTCGTCACCGGCCGTTCGCACGCCGGCATCACGAGCCTGTTCTCCTCGCGCCTGTTGGTGAGCATCGACTCTCCGCCGATGTCGACGCTCGTGCGGCTGACGGCGCTGCCGTCTGACGACTTCTTCGCCGAGATGCTGCTGAAGGCGCTCGGGGCCCGCTTCGGAAGCGGCGGTACCACCGCCGCCGGCGCAGCGGTGGTATCCCAGTTCGTCGCCGGGCTTCACCTGAAGCCGGCGATCGCCGATGGCTCGGGCCTCTCGCGCGCCGATCGCACGAGCCCGATCGACGTCGTCACGCTGCTGCGCGACCTCAGCGCCGGCGGCGTCTTGGCGCTCGAGCCGATCGGCCAGACGCTCGCGGACTCGCTGCCGGTGGCCAGCGAGAGCGGCACGCTCGAATACCGCATGCATGCCAGCGCAGCCTCGGGTCACTGCAACGCCAAGACCGGCACGCTGAGCGACGCCTCCGATCTCGCCGGCTGGTGCAACGGCACCTTCGCCTTCGCCTTCCTGATGAACCACGTCGACGTGACCGCGGCCGAGGACGCGCAGGACACGATGACGATCGCGCTCGCGAAGCTCAGCGTCCCAGCAACGCGAGCAGACCGCTCTCGTCGATGACCGCGACGCCGAGTCGCTCCGCCTTCTCGAGCTTCGAACCGGCGCTATCGCCGGCGACCACGTAATCGGTCTTCTTCGAGACCGAGCTGGCGACGCGTCCGCCCGCGGCAAGGATCAGCTCGGTCGCGGCCTCGCGCGTCAGCGTCGGCAGCGTCCCGGTGAGGACGAAGACCAGGTCCGCAAGCGGGCCTTCGCCCGGCGGCGGCCCCTCCTCCGCGAACTGCAGGCCGGCCGCCCGCAGGCGCTCGATCAGCTCCACCATCGCGGGGGCCGCCAGCTGCTCCGCGATCGAGGCAGCCATCTTCGGGCCGACCCCGGGGGTCTGCTCGATCTCCTCCGGCGTGGCCGACAGCAGGCGGTCGATGTCGCGGAACTGAGCCGCGACATTGCGCGCCGTCACCTCCCCCACCTCCTCGATGCCGATCGCGAACAGCACGCGCGAAAACGGCCTCGCGCGCGAGGCGTCGATCGCAGCGATCAGCCGCTGCGCGGAGATCTCGGCGAAGCCGTCGAGCTCGAGCAGTTGCTCCCCGCGCAGCTGGTAGAGGTCGGCGGCGGTGTGCACGAGCCCGCGGTCGTGCAGCACTCCGACCTGCTTCTCGCCGAGCCCGTCAATGTCCATCGCGCCGCGTGAGACGAAGTGTCGAAGCAGCTGCCACTGGCGGCCCGGACACGCCGGGTTCGGGCATTTCGTGAAGACCGCACCGTCCGGCTTGATCGTCGGCGTCGAGCAGATCGGGCAGCGCCTAGGCACCGCCGGAGGCGGGTTGCGCCGCGGGTTCTCAACCGCGTGCGGCGCCGGCGAGACGACCTGCGGGATCACGTCGCCCGCGCGAAGCACGATCACGTCGTCGCCCTCACGCAGGTCCTTGCGCGCGAGGTCCTCCTCGTTGTGGAGCGTCGCCATTCGCACGGTGACGCCGCCGACGCGCACCGGCTGGAGCTCGCCGAACGGATGCAGGTCGCCGAACTTGCCGACGTTCCAGTGCACGGCGATCAGCCGCGTCTTGGCAGTCGTCGGCGGGAACTTCCACGCCACTGCCCAGCGCGGGTCGCGGCCGACCGCGCCCAGGCGTCGCTGCAGCTCGAAGTCGGAGACCTTGACGACGACGCCGTCGATCTCGAAGTCGAGGGCGCCGCGGCGGCGCTGCCAGTCGAGGCACTGCTCGACGACCGCCTCCTCCTCGGTCAGCACGACGATCTCGCGGTTGACCGGGAAGCCGTGCTCGCGCAGCCAGGCGAGGACATCCCACTGGTCGCTGAGCTCGAGCCCTTCGACCGCGCCGATCGCGTACGCCCACATCGACAGAGGGCGCTGGGCCGTCAGCGCAGGGTCGAGCTGGCGGATCGTTCCGGCCGCCGTGTTGCGGGGGTTCATGAAGGTCGAGAGGCCGAGCGCGGCCTGGCGCTCATTCAGCGCCTGGAAGTCAGGCAGCGAGATGTAGATTTCGCCGCGGACCTCCAGCAGCGGCGGCGCACCCTCGATCCGCCGCGGGATCTGCGCAATCGTGCGCAGGTTGTGCGTTACGTCCTCGCCGATCTCGCCGTTCCCGCGCGTCGCGCCACGCTCGAAGATGCCGTCGCGATAGATCAGCGACACCGCGAGGCCGTCGATCTTAGGCTCGCAGACGAAGCGGAACTCGGGGTTCTCGATCCCCTCGCGGGCGAGGTGGGCACGCATCCGGGCGACCCACGCGCGCAGCTCCTCGGCCGAGCGCACGTTCGCGAGCGAGAGCATTGGCAGGCGATGGACGACCTTCTCGAGCCGCTCGACCGGGGCGGCACCCGCCCGTTGTGTGGGCGAGTCCTCGGTGACCAGCTCCGGATGTTCGGCCTCGAGCTCGACCAGTTCGCCGTAGAGGGCGTCGTACTCATCGTCGCCGATCTCGGGATCGTCCTCGACGTAGTAGCGCTGCGAGTGATAGGCCAGCACGGCGCGCAGCTCGGCGGCGCGGACGGCCGGGTCGCCCGTTTCGCTCACGTCGCCAGCAGGCGGCCCAGGTCCAGTCGCTTGAGCGCCTCGATTCCGGGCCGGTAGGTCAGGTCGAAATGCAGCGGCGTCAGCGCGATGCAACCGCGTGCGACCGCGTTGAGATCGGTTCCGGGTTCGTCCTCGAAGCCCGGAGAGGTGCCGTAGATCCAGTAGCGCCGGCGCCCCTTTTCCTCGCTCTCGAGGCGCAGCTCGTCGTGGTAGACGCGCTTGCCGAGGCGCGTGACCTCCACACCGGCGGGCGTCCGCCCCGGCACGTTGATGTTCAGCAGCGTTGCGGCCGGAAGCGGGGAGTCGACGAGTGATGCCACCAGACGCGCGACGAAGTCGGCGGCAACCGCGAAGTCGTAGCTGCCGGTCGCGCTGAAGTCGAGCTCGCCCGCCCGCGACTGTTGCGAGACGGCGATCGAGGGAACCCCCAGGACGACGCCTTCGAGCGCAGCTGCGACCGTCCCCGAATAGGTGATGTCGTCGCCGAGGTTGGCGCCGTGGTTGATCCCCGAGACGACCAGGTCCGCCTCGAAGCCCTCGATCAGGCCGAGGCTGGCGAGCCGCACGCAGTCGACTGGCGTGCCATCCGTGGCGTAGCCGAAGCTGCCGTCGCCGAAGTCGACCTCTGTCACCCACAGCGGCCGCCGCGTCGTGATCGAGCGCGCCATCGCCGAGCGGTTGCCGTCGGGCGCGATCACCACCAGCTGCACGTCGTCGAGCTCCACGAGCGCCGAGCGCAGCGCCTGGAGGCCCTCGGCCTCGATGCCGTCGTCGTTGGTCAGCAGGACCCTGCGCACACGATCCAGGATATTGGGGCGGCCGGTTGCGCCGCGGGCGCTCAGGCGTAGGAGACGCCTGCCAGATACAGGCCGTGCGGCGGCAGCGTCGGCCCTGCTTCGCTGCGTGGGCGCCCCTCGAGCAGAGCCGTGAAATCCTCGAGCGTCCTCCTGCCGCGCGCGACCTCGAGCATCGTGCCGACGAGCGCGCGATTCATCTGGCGCATGAAGCTGTCGGCTTCGATCCAGAACTCGAGCAGCGCGCCGCGCTGCTCCCAGCGCGCCGCGACGACGTCGCGCTCGAAGCGCACGTGGTCTGTCTCGGTCGGCGTGAAGGCGGTGAAGAGGTGGGTGCCGACGAGCGCCTGGGCGCAGGCCGCAAGTGCGTCGATGTCGATCCGTCCCGGCAGCCACAGCGCGCGGCCGTGCTCGAAGGGCGAGCGCACGCTCCCGGCGAGAATCCGGTAGCAGTAGGTGCGCGATCGCGCGCTGCGGCGGGCGTCGAAGCCCGCCGCGGCGGGCTCGCTCGCGAGCACCGCGACATCCTCGGGCAGCAGCGCGTTGAGGTTGCGCGGATCGAGCGCCTCGTGCCGGTAGCTCGCGACCTGGCCCCATGCGTGCACGCCGCGGTCGGTGCGCCCGGCGACGCTCAGCTGCAACGGCTGGCCGAGGATCCGCTCGATCGCGCGTTCGAGCTCCTCCTGGACGGTGCGCAACCCCGGCTGACGCGCCCAGCCGGCGAACGCAGCGCCGTCGTAGGCGAGCGTGAGCTTCGTGACGTGGCCGTCGTGCACCTGGCGCGCCAGGATACGGGTGGCGCGCCCGCCGCGGGCGCGCCACCCGGTGCAGCTCAGCCGCAGTTCGCGTTTGCTGTCGCGTACCCGACGAGCCAGTCATACGGGCAGTTCGCGGTTCCGGTCACGCCGGTAATCACGCCCGGGATCTCCGAGCCGCCGATGTCGAGCGTGTCGGTGGTCGGGACGAACAGCCCGCCCGAGCCGGTCAGCGTGCTCGCGATGATCTTGACCACCTGCGAGCTGCCACCGAGATCTATGGGGTAAGCGGCGCTGCCGCCGCTCGCCAGCAGCGTCGCGCCGGTGATGCTCGCCGCGTTCATGGCCAACAGCGCCGTCGTGCGGCCGGAGGCGAAGCTGTCATTCGCGCTGAAGCTGCCGCCGTGGACCACGACCGTGTTCACCGTCTGGATGGCGACGGCCAGGCTGAGCCCGGACACAGTGGTGGCGGCCACCGCGGTCACATTGACGATCGCCATGCTGGGCGTGTTCGCGAGCACCGCCGTGGCGGCGAGGGTCCCTGTCGCGTTCGCGCCGAGGTCCAGCAGGCCGCCGGCGGTCGAGATCGCGGTGGCGGCACCGGAGGAGTTGGTGTCGCTGACGGTGAGATCGCGGATCTGCGTGTTGGCGGCTGCGCTGACCCCCGTCAAGCCCTCGCCCACGATCGTCGTGGCGTCCTGGCCGGATCCCTGCAGATCGACGTAGGAGGGCAGCGAAAGCTGGCCTGTGCCGATGTCGTAGATCCCGGGCTCCACGATGACGAGCGCCGGGTTGCCGGAGCTCACTCCCGCCAGGCCGGCGATCGCCGCCACCAGTAGGGCGCCGTTACCGGCCTGCGTGTTCGCCGTGGGGCTGACGACGACGGTGCGTAGGTAGGCGACGCCATTCGCGCCCGCCGCGCCGTTGGCGCCGGCCGAGCCGTTGGTGCCCCCCGACCCGTTGGTGCCCCCCGAGCCGTTGCTGCCGTTCGAGCCGTTGATGCCGTTCGAGCCGGCCGGCCCGGTCGTCCCGTTCTTGCCGTTAGCGCCTGCCGTCCCGCGCGGCCCGCGCGGGCCACGCGGGCCCGTCTTGGTGGAGGTCTTGTGCTTCTTGACCGGGTGCGAAGTCTTGAGCGCGTGCGCGTGCGCACCGGCGGCGAGCGCCGGACCCGTCACCGCCGCCGCCGCGGCCACAGCCACGGCGACGTACAACAGCTTGCGGAGCATTCTTGCTCTCTTCCAGTTGCATGTTGGCCCCGCCCCACAACGAGCGTAGGGGCTGGCCTGGGCTGCGACCTGTGGGAAACCCGCGCCCCGCGACCGGTTGGACGGTTGTACGGGGCGGCGGCTGCCGCCGGCGACGAGCGGCTTGACGGCGGCGCAACCGCCGGGTGCAAGCGAGCTCAGACGAGCTCGAGCAGAACCATCTCGGTCGAGTCGCTGGCCCGCGGGCCGAGCTTGAGGATCCGCGTGTAACCGCCGTCGCGAGACTCGTAGCGCGGCGCGACGACCTCGAACAGCTGATGCACGACCGAGCTGTCCTGGCCGAGCGCCGACAGCGCCTGCCGACGCGCGTGCAGGTCGCCCCGCTTGGCGAGCGTGATCAGCTTCTCAAGCTCCGGCCTGACGGCCTTTGCCTTGGCCTGCGTGGTCTTGATCCGCTCGTGCTCGATCACCTCTTTGGAGAGGTTCGCGAGCAGCGCCTTGCGATGCGCCGAGTCGCGGCTGAGCTTGTGGCGTTTGCGTTGGTGGCGCATCGACTGGTGTCCTCAGTCCTCGCGCAGGCTCAGTCCGCGAGCCTCGAGCGTCTCGATGACCTCGTCGATCGACTTCTTGCCGAAGTTCGGGATCGCGTTGAGCTCCGCCTCCGACTTGGAGATCAGGTCGCCGACGGTCTGGATGCCGGCGCGCTTGAGGCAGTTGTATGAGCGCACCCCGAGCTCGAGCTCCTCGATCAGGATCCCCCACTCCTCACCCTGCAGCGCGAGCGGCGTGACGCCGCCGACGCCGGCGAGACCGCCGTCGAGCTGGCCGGCTGGGCCTGCGCGCAGCTCTTCGATGCGGTCCTCGTCGGTGAAGATCGCGAGCTGCGAGATCAGCAGCTCGGCCGCCTCGCGCAGCGCCGCCTGCGGGTCGACCGATCCGTCGGTCTCGATGTCGAGCGTCAGCTTGTCGAAGTCGGTGCGCTGACCGACACGGGCCTGCTCGACGGCGTAGGCGACGCGACGCACCGGTGAGAAGATCGAGTCGATCGGGATCACTCCGATCGGCTGGTCGGGCGACTTGTTGTCCTCGGCCGGGCGATAACCACGGCCGCGGCCAATTGTCAGATACAGCTCAAGGCGCGCCTTCTTGTCGAGCGTCGCGATGTGAACCTCCGGGTTGAGGATCTCGACGCCCGAGGGCAGGTCGATGTCGGCGGCGGTGATGTCCCCGGGGCCGGAGGCGACCAGCGCGGCCTCGATCTCGCTCGCGTCTGAGTGCATGCGGCAGACGATCCCCTTGAGGTTCAGGACGATGTCGGTGACGTCCTCCTTGACCCCCCCGATCGTCGAGAACTCGTGCGCTACCCCCTCGATCCGTACGCTTGTGACGGCCGCGCCAGCCAGCGAAGACAGGAGCACGCGACGCAGTGAGTTGCCGAACGTGTAGCCGAACCCGCGGTCGAGAGGCTCGATGACGAACGAGCCACGGTTCTCATCGACGGATTCACTCGTGATCCGGGGGATTTGAAAGTCAAGCATCGGGGTCCTAACGTCGTCGTGGTGTGAAAGCTCGCAGCCCGGACTTCACCGCCGGGCGAGAGTGCTACTTGGAGTACAGCTCAACGATGAGCTGCTCCTGCACCGGCGCCGCGACCTCACGGCGCTCGGGCTTGCGCAGGACCTTTGCGGTCAGGCCGTCATGATCGGCCTGCAGCCATGCCGGCACCTGTCCGGTCAGCTCAGTGGCATCGCGGATCACCTGCTGCGCCGGCGTCCCGGCCTTGACAGCGATCACGTCGCCGGGGCGCACCTGGTAAGAGGGAATGTCCACGCGGCGGCCGTTGACCGTCCAGTGGCCGTGGCGCACCAGCTGGCGCGCCTGGCGCCGCGAGGCAGCGAATCCGAGCCGCACGAGCACGTTGTCGAGGCGGCACTCCAGCAGCGTCAGCAGGTTCTCACCCGTGATGCCGGGCTGGCGGGAGGCCTTCTCGTAGTAGCCGCGGAACTGCTTCTCGAGCAGCCCGTAGTAGCGGCGCGCCTTCTGCTTCTCGCGCAGCTGCAGGCGGTACTCGCTCTGCTTCTGGCGACCACGCCCGTGCTCGCCGGGCGGGTATGCGCGCCGCTCGACGCCGCACTTGTCCGTCAGGCAGCGCTCGCCCTTGAGGAACAGCTTCTGCCCTTCGCGGCGGCACTGCTTGCACTGCGGTGAAGTGTCTCTGGCCACGAGGTCCTCGCGCGCGCTCAGACGCGGCGCCGCTTGCGCGGTCGGCAGCCGTTGTGTGCTTGCGGGGTGACGTCCTTGACGCCGGTGACGTCGAGGCCGGCCGCCTGCAGCGAGCGGATCGCCGTCTCGCGGCCGGAGCCGGGGCCCTTGACGAAGACCTCGACCTTCTGGAGGCCCTGCTCGATCCCCTTGCGGGCCGCCGCGTCGGCCGTCACCTGCGCGGCGAACGGCGTCGACTTGCGCGAGCCTTTGAAGCCTGCCCCGCCAGCCGACTCCCAGGCGATCACGTTGCCCTGCTGGTCGGTCAGCGACACGATCGTGTTGTTGAACGACGTCTTGATGTGCGCCTGGCCGATCGGGATGTTCTTGCGGACCTTGCGGCGGCCGCGTGCGGGTCGTCTGGGTGCGGGCATTACTTCTTGCCGGCCTTCTTCTTGCCGGCGACCTGCATCCGGCGCGGGCCCTTGCGTGTGCGGGCATTGGTCTTGGTGTTCTGCCCGCGGACGGGAAGGCCGCGGCGGTGGCGGATACCGCGGTAGCAGCCGATCTCGGTCAGGCGCTTGATGTCCTGCGAGCGCTCGCGCCGCAGATCGCCCTCGACCGTGAGGTCGCGGTCGATCGCGTCGCGGAGCTTGCCGACCTCCTCTTCGGTGAGGTCGCGCACGTAGGTGTCAGCGGAAATGTTGGACTGCGAGAGAAGCTTCCCGGCGGTCGGGCGGCCGACCCCGTAGATGTAGGTCAGGCCGATCTCGACACGCTTGTTCAGCGGCAGGTTGACGCCGGCGATTCGTGCCATGCGGCTAGCCCTGCCGCTGCTTGTGGCGGGGGTTCTTGCAGATCACGAGCACGACGCCGTGGCGGCGTACGATCTTGCACTTCTCACACATCGGCTTGACCGACGGTCGTACCTTCATGACGCCTTTCGGATGGATCCGGACGGGTCGGCTCTGGCAG
>DATNHQ010000046.1:0-17978 GCA_035604915.1 Solirubrobacteraceae bacterium | reverse complement strand
GAGGCGGCCGGTAAGGTCCGCGCGATGCTGCTCGGCGTCGACGTTGGCGGGACCTTCACCGACGCGGTCCTCGCTTCTCGCGACGGCGCGCTGCACACTGCGAAGACGCCGACCACGCCGCGGGACGAGTCGCTTGGCGTGCTGCGCGCGATCGAGCTCGCGCTTGACGCGGCGGGCGTGGCGCCGGGAGACGTCGAGGCATTCGCCCACGGCACGACCGTGACCACCAACGCTCTGCTCGAGGGCAGAGCCGCTCGCACCGCGCTGGTAGCCACCGAGGGCTTCACCGACCTCGTCGAGCTCGGCCGTCAGGCACGCGCGGACCTCTACCGGCTGTGCGCGGCGCATCCACCGCCGCTGGTCCCGCAGGAGCTTCGCTACGCGGTGGCGGAGCGCAGCGGCCCGCACGGCCCGCTGCGCGAGCCGACCGGCCTCGAGGAGCTGGCGCAGCGGCTCGCCGCCGCGGGCGTCGAGGCGATCGCGGTCGTGCTGCTGCACGCCTCGGCGCATCCGGCCCACGAGCTCGCCGTGGGCGCGGCGCTTCGCGCCCGGCTGCCCGAGGTCCACATCTCGCTCTCGCACGAGGTCAGCGCGGCCCCGCGCGAGTACGAGCGGGGGGCAACCACCGAGCTCGACGCTGCACTCTCGCCGCTGCTGGGTGGCTATCTCGCGCACCTCGGCGAGCGCTGCCGCGAGCGTGGCCTGCCCGAGCCGGCTGTGATGCAATCCTCCGGCGGCCTCATGAGCGCCACCGCAGCGGCCGCGCACGGCGCCTTCGCGGTCCTCTCGGGCCCGGCCGGTGGGGCTCAGGGGGCGCGCCTGGCGGCACTCGCAGCCGGGACGGCTGACGCACTCTGCTTCGACATGGGAGGCACCTCGTGCGACGTCTGCGTGATCGATCGCGGCGAGGTCCGCGAGGGCGCGGGGCGGCGGATCGCCGGACGGCCGCTGGCCCTACCGAGCCTCGACATCGAGACGGTCGGTGCCGGCGGCGGCTCGATTGGCTGGCGCGACAGCGGCGGCGCCCTGCGCGTGGGCCCGCGCTCGGCAGGCGCGCTGCCCGGACCCGCCGCCTACGCCCGCGGTGGGCGCGAGCCGACCGTCACCGACGCGCACGTCGTGCTCGGGCATCTGCCGGCTGCGGCGACGCTCGCGGACGGCGTCTCGCTCGATCGGGAGCTGGCCTTCGCGGCGGTCGCGACGCTGGCTGGTGAGCTCGGCATCGAACCGCTGCGCGCGGCTGAGGGGATCATCGAGGTGGCCAACGCGGAGATGCTCGCCGCGCTGCGCGCGGTGACAGTCGCGCGCGGCATCGACCCGCGCGGCTACGCGTTGCTGCCCTTCGGCGGCGCCGGCCCCCTGCACGCCACGGCCATCGCGGCAGAACTCGGAATCAAGCGGATCCTCTGCCCCCGCGCCTGCGGCGTGCTCTCGGCGCTCGGGCTGGCCGCGGCCGCTCCGCGACGCGACGCGACCGGTTCCTTCGAGGCCGCGGTGGTGTCGTCACTGCGCGAGCGCGCTCGCGCCGAGCTGGGCGCCGAGGTCGTGCGCGAACGCATCCGCTACGCGCTTCGCTATCGCGGCCAGTCCTTCGAGCTGGCGGTGGACGCCGCGGCGGATGCCCCCGAGAGCGAGCTGCGCGAGCGCTTCGAGGCCGCGCACGAACGCGAGTTCGGATACCGCGAGCCCGCCGGCGAGGTCGAGCTGGTGACCGCCACGGTGTCCGTCTGGGGCGAGGCGCCAGCGCTCGCGCAGATCCCGCCGCGGGCCGGCGCGGCGCGCTTACGCAGCCGTCTGTGGCACGCCGGCGGCGAGCTCGAGGCCACGCTGATCGTCGGCGAGCCGGCCCCGGGAGAGCGTTTCGAGGGGCCCGCGATCTGCGCTCTCCCCGACGCGACGCTGCTGGTGGAGCCGGGCTGGGCCGCAAGCGTCCTCGCGAGCGGCGCAATCGAGCTGGGGCGCAGATGAGCGAGCGCCGGCGCGAGCTCGACGCGATCGCGCTCCAGCTGATGCTGGGAGCGCTCCACACCGCCTGCGGCGAGATGGGCGCGCTGCTGATCCGCGCCGCGCACTCGCCCAACATCAAGGAGCGCCGCGACGCCTCGAGCGCGCTGTTCGACGCCCGCGGCGCGATGATCATGCAGGCCGAGCACATTCCCGTGCACCTCGGCGCGATGCCGGCCGCGCTCGCCGCGGTGATCGAGCGTGAGCAGGCGCCCGGCCGCTCGTGGATCCTCAACGACCCGTTCTCCGGCGGCACCCACCTGCCGGACATAACGGTGATCACGCCGGCACACCTCGACGGCCGCCTGATCGGCTTCGCGGCGACGCGCGCGCACCACGCCGATGTCGGCGGGCGCAGCGCCGGCTCGATGCCTGCGGACAGCCGCACGCTCGCGGAGGAGGGCGTCGTGATCGCGCCTCAGACCTTCGGCGAGCAGGAGATCGAACGGATCGTTGCGCAGATGCGCCAGCCGGCCGAGCGCCGTGCCGACCTGCGGGCGCAGCTCGCGGCCAACGTGATCGGCGCGCGGCGGCTCGAGCAACTCGCGCGGCGGATCGGCCCCGAGCAGTTGCACGACGCGCTCGAGTCGGTACTCGACTACGGCGAGCGGCGCGCCGCCGCGGCGATCGCGGCGCTCGGCGACGGTGTGCGCGAGGCGAGCGACCTGGTCGAGGCGCCGGAGGGCGACCTCGAGCTGCGCGTGAGGGCCACCGTCGCCGGCTCGACGATGGTGCTCGACTTCGCCGGCAGCGCGGCCCAGCACCCGGGCAACCTCAACTGCCCGCTGGCGGTGACGCGCTCGGCCTGCTACTTCGCGGTGCGCGTGCTGACCGACCCGGAGATGCCGCCCAACGCCGGAGCCCACCGTCCGCTCGAGGTGCGTGCTCCGGAGGGCTCGCTGCTGAATGCCCGTCCGGGCGCGGCGGTGGCCGCGGGCAATGTCGAGACCTCCTCGCGCGTCGCGGACCTCGTGCTCGCGGCGTTCGGGCGCGCGCTCGGTCAGGGGACGATGAACAACCTCACGCTCGGCAACGAGCGTTTCTCCTACTACGAGACGATCGGCGGCGGACAGGGCGCCTGCCCCGATGCCGACGGGCCAAGCTGCGTCCACGTCGCGATGAGCAACACGCTGAACACGCCGGTCGAGGCGCTCGAGCGCGCCTATCCGATTCGCGTCGTGCGCAGCGAGCGCCGGCGCGGCTCGGGCGGCGACGGCCGCTTTCGAGGCGGCGACGGGATCGTGCGCGAGCTCGAGGCGCTCGAGCCGATGGGCTTCTCGCTGATCGCCGAACGCCGACGCCACCCCCCGCGCGGGGCCGCCGGCGGCGGCGACGGCGCCTGCGGGCGCGACACGCTGGACGGCGAGCCGCTGCCGGCGAAGGCCACCGGCTCACTGCAAGCCGGCTCGCGCCTTCGCATCGAGACGCCCGGCGGCGGCGGCCACGGCGCAGCGAAATAGGCCATTCGGCCGATGTCCCTCGCCCTCGGGCCGCGCAGAATCCCAGGCCTGGGAGCCGCGCGAAGCGCGGGTTCCGGCTGACTTGCGAGAACAACGTCCACAACCGCCTGCGCCGCGGCGCAGGCGGTCGGGAGGAGGAACAGGTGTCGGTGTTGATGACCTTTCGCGCCGTCGGCGACCCGGTCGAGCTCGAGCGGCGCGCCGCGGCCAACCCGGAGGGGATGCTGGCGCTCGTCGAGAGCGCCAAGGCCCACGGCCTGAGCTCGCACCGCTTCTACGGCACCGCCGACGGCGACATCATGGTGCTCGATGAGTGGGGCAGCGAGGAGGGCTTCCAGGCCTTCTTCGCCGCCAACCCCCAGATCCGCGAGATGATGGCCGAGGTCGGCGTCAGCGCGCCGCCCGAGGTCAAGTTCTGGCGCAGGCTGGAGACCCACGACGAGGTCTGACGCTGCCGCCGCGCGCCGGCGGCCAGAGCCGCTAGAGCGTCCGCGCCAGGTAGTCCCAGGCCGCGTGCAGGAGGCGCTCGTCGTAGCAGCGAGTCCGCTTGGCCAGCGCCTCCTCGTCCGACGACCAGGTCTGCGGGCCGCCGGCCGCGAGCGCGCGCATGTTCGCGCGGCACGCGCGCTCGAGCAGCACAGCCGTCATCACGCCTGTCGCGACATCTGAGCCGCAGGTGACGATCCCGTGGTGGACCATCAGCGCGGCGTTGCGCTCGCCGACAGACGCCGCGAGCGCGGCGCCGAGCTCTGCGGTCACGATCAGATCGCCGGTCAGCGTGAAACGCGCGATATCCGGCGGCACGAACAGCGTCGGCTCGTGCGACAGCGGCCGCAGTGGTGCCTGCGTCGCGGCGAACGCCACCGACCAGGGGGCGTGGGTATGCACGACGCAGCCGACATCGGGTCGCGCGCGCATCAGCTCGGTGTGGATCGGGTACTCGCTGTGGCGGGGGCGGTCGCCGTGCACGACCTCGCCGTGCCAGGAGACGAGGATCACGTCCTCGGCGGTGATCTCGTCGAAGCCGAGCGCCGAGGACTTCATCCAGGCGCCACGGCCCTCCGGGTCGCGCGCCGAGACGTGACCCCAGATCAGGTCGCCCTGGCCCTCCCGGGCGAGGATCCGGCAGCCGACCGCAACCTGCGCGCGCAGCTCGTCGATCACCGGCGAGATGCTACGACGCGGCGCGCGGCGGCGCGAGGGCCGGGCGCTCGCCCGAGCCCTCTGCCGCCGCGGGTCGCCTCAGCCGATCTTGTAGGTGTAGGGGAGCGCCGCCAGCTGGTTGCCGTCCGCCACCAGCGAGCCGAAGTCGACGAGGCTCTCGTCGTCGACGAACAGCGTGCCCGAGACGACTGAGCCCTTCGGGCCCGCCGGCGTGATCGTCACCGGGACCGTGCCTGTGTGGCCCGGGTCGACGATCACCGCTCCGAACGACGCCGTCGGGTCCAGCGCGCTCTGCCAGAGGTCGCCGAGCGGCGAGCTGACCGCCGGGTCGAACGCCAGCGTGGTCGCGAGCAGCGCCGTGTCGACCGGCTCCGGCGTCGCCCCCGTCGCCCCGAACGGGCCGACCGTGGTCGGCGCGATGTACCACGGGCCCGCGGTCACCGGATTGGCGGAGTAGGCGCCGGCCGCGCTGGTCCCGGTCGAGGACGCGAGGTCGGGGTCGCCGTTGAAGGAACCGAAGTCGAACTGGATGGCCTCGGTGCCGCTGGTCTGGGCCACCGCGTTGAGCGCCGTCGTGTCGGTCGGCACGATGTAGAACGGGAAGTTCTCGCTGACGTTCAGCGGAACCGTTGTGGAAGACCCGCTCAGCGCGGCGAGGTCGTACTGCGTCGAGGTGGACAGTCGTCCGTCGACGAAGTAGGCCTCAGGCGCCGTGCCGTTGTTGTGGACGGTGACGTTGACGGTCACCGGCGCGCCGGCGGGGAGCTTCGTGTGCGCCGAATCCGGCAGCGCCGGCGCGCTCGCGTTGACCGCCTGCTCGTTCAGCGCGACCGTGAACGGCTGCGAAAGCGCCGTCCCGGACACCGCCGGCGCGAACAGCACGATCAGCGTCCAGGTGCCGGCCGCCGGCGCGAGTGCGTGCAGGTTCGCGCCGAGCGTGTTGGTGTAGGTGAGATTGCCCGAGCTGTCGGTGGTGACGACGCCGTTGCTGGCGAAGGACACCGCGGCGCCTGAGGGATCCACCAGCCAGGCGTAGACCTGGTTGTTGGGGTTGTTGGCCAGCGTGACGGTGGCGTTCAGCTCCGGCAGCCCGGCGGGCAGGTTGACCTGGTAGTAGTCGGTCTGCCCGTCGTTGAACTGGCGGCCGTTACCGCCGGTCAGCACGCCCTGG
Source organism: Solirubrobacteraceae bacterium (assembly GCA_035604915.1). GTDB lineage: Bacteria > Actinomycetota > Thermoleophilia > Solirubrobacterales > Solirubrobacteraceae > Palsa-513. Next base: position 12,179 of record DATNHQ010000046.1, on the reverse strand, counting down.
AAGGACGCGGGGCCGGTCGGAACGAGGCTGCGCAGCGTCACCGGCACGGTGGTCACGTTGGTCGCGCCGTTGGACTGCGAGCCCGAGAGCCCGCCACCGCCGCCACCGCCACCGCCACCGCCGTAGCCATTGCGTGCGCTCAGGAGCAGCGCGCCCGAGCTGTCGCCGGGCGCACTCGGAACGCCGACGGTCAGCGTAACCGGCGCCGACTGACCGGGGGCGAGTGAGAGCGTCGACGGCCAGACGCTGCCGAACTGTGTGTAGGAGGCCACGCTCGCGCCGAACAGCACCGGCCCGGTCGTGCCGCCGTCGGCGGAGTCGCGGCTGTAGATGTACGCCGTCCAGTGGCCGGCCACAGGGTTGGTCACCTGGATATCGCCGTAGTTACCGTCACCCTGAGGCACCGAGTATCCGGCCAGATCGCCGTTGGCGTCGACCAGGGTCAGGCGGACGCGGGCCGCAAGGTCGGTCGCCGACGCGTTCTGGAAGGCGATCGCCGCGTTGAGGCGGTTGGCGCCCTCGGGCACGAGGAACCCGACCGCCTGGACGTTGTCGCGGATCCCCTGCCAGTCGGTCATGTGTGGTCCCGAGTCGCTCAGGTTGACCGTGGCGGTCCTGATCGTCGAGTAGGGGCCGATCGCGCGCGTCGAGAGCGCGACCGTCTGCGTGTCCGCCCCGTTGTTGGTGATCGTCTCGACGAGCTTCTGGACCGATCCGGGCGTGCCTGAGGCGTTGAACTGGCTGGTCGACTCGAGCAGCGTGCCGGGCGAGTCGCGGTCGGCCTCCCACGGCTGCTGGTAGGCCTCCGCCGCCAACACGGCTCGGTAGGCGTCGACGAGCCCCGAGCCCTGCTCATCGGCCGGGGCGCCGACGTCATCGGCGGTGCTGGTCAGGATCTGCTTGACCACCGCCGGCGTGGGGTCGGCGCCGTGGTGAGCCTGGGCGTAGGCCTGGATCACCAGCGCGGCGACGCCCGCGGTCAGCGGCGCCGACTCGCTGGTGCCGCCGGTCGCCTGGACCGGCGAAGGCTGACCGGCGTAGTTCGTGCAGTCGCTGTAGTTCGTGGTGTCGGTCGAGCACAGCGCCCAGTTCAGCTCGCCAGGGGCCAGCAGCGTGATGGTCGCGCCGCTCTGCGTGAAGCCGGCCGAGCTGAACGAGCTGATGTTGTTGTCAAGCCAACCGCTGACGCCCGGGAAGCGGGCGCCGCCGTAGCCGTCCTGCGCGTCGATCCGGTAGGTGGTCGAGGCGCCCGCGTCGATCACGGCAGGGTCGGTCGCCGGGGTGCCGATCGTGCTCGTGACGCCCGCGTCGCCGCTCGAGACGACAACCGTCGTGCCCGCGGCGACGGCGGCGTCGTTGGCCTGCTTGATCAGATCGAGCGCGGCGCTGTCGTCGGGGTAGTAGTTGCTGCCGAGCGACTCGTTGAGCACGTTGACCTTGTCGACGGTCACGGCGTAGTCGATTGCCTGCAGGAACGAAGAGCTGTAGCCGGCGTCCTCGGCGCCGAAGATGTCGAGCCCGACGAGGCTCGCGCCCGGCGCGACGCCCTCGACGCGGATCAGGCACGGTCGGTTCAGCGGCAGCGCGCTGTAATGGCTGACGTCGTAGACATTGCGCCCCTGCGCCGCGATCGAGCTGGCGTCGAGGAAGGCCTCGCCGCCGCCGGTCGGGACGTTGGTGCCCTCGCCGCTGAAGTCCTTGTAGTCGACGAAGACGTGCTGGCCGCCGGGCCGGATGAAATCGGTGTTGTTGATGTCGAGGCCGTCGGCGATGAAGGCGACCTTGACGCCGGCGCCGGTGATGCCGAGCGAGCGCGCGGTCGGCTGGCCCGGGTCCTGGGAGTCGGCGCCGATCGTCGTCAGCGCCTGCGGGTCGAGCTGAACCTGCCCGGGTGGTGCGCAGGCGCCGGGCAGCGCCGTCGCGCCTAGCGAGGAGGCGACCGTCGAGGCGTTGGCCTGCGGCGTCGACAGCGGGATCAGGGCATCGGGGACGACCTCGGACACCGCGGGGTTGGCCTGCAGGCGCGTCTCCTCACCCGGCGACACGGTTGCCGCCACGGCATCGACGGTGGTGTAGGACTGGACGTCCTGGGCGTTGGTCTGGGAGAGCTCCGAGAGGACGGGCTGCTGCACCTGCTGGATATCGGCGATGCGCGTCGGCAGCGTTGCCGGCGCGGCGCTGACGCCGGGCACCTGGTTGCGCATCACGACAATCACCCTCTGGGTGACGTTCGTAGAGAGCGACTGCGCCTGCGCCGGGGTCAGCGGTGCCTGCGGCGGCGCCGAGCCCTGTGCGCCGGCGATCGCGGCGCTCGCGAGGCCACTGGCGATCACGGCAGCGGCCACGAACCCTCCGGGCAGAAGCTTCCCTCGGCGCATGCGACCTCCCTGGTCTCGAGTCCCGCGGAGCGCGCGGTCCAGCAGTTGTACTCCCTCTGTACCGATCTGGCCAGGACACTAGGCGATCGTCGCAGTCGCCTGGCTGGCAGGATTTCTCAGCCGCTGGCATTGCTGCTTTGATGTAGCGAGCCGCGGGCAGGGAGCTGCGCGGCGGACCCGTCAAGGACAGGAGGGGATGCATTGGCGACGTCGACCCCAGTCGGAGCATTTCCGAGCCCGTACTCGATCGAGACCCCGCCCGGCTGTGAGGGCTGGGAGGAGATGTACCCCTACCACGCGTTCTTTGCGGAGGCCCGCCGCGAGAAGGACGAGAACCGCTTCTGGTTCTGGAACTCGATGCATTTCCCGCTGCCGATGTCGGCCTTCGATGTCGCCTGCATCGACAGCCCCTACCAGGCCGTGGGCGCCTGGCAGAACCGCGTCTTCGCGGTGCCCCCGGCGATGGGGATCGACTACCGCGTCGTCAACGGCTACATCTACATCTCGGGCAATCCGGTGACCGACCCGGCCAAGATCGCCGAGCGGGCCGAGTTCTTCCAGCGCCGCGCCGGCTACTACTACTCCAACTGGGACGAGCTGTACGCGCGCTGGCGCGAGAAGGTGCAGGCGTTGATCGACGAGGTCACGAACCTGCCTGTGTCCGAGCTGCCGGAGTACGAGCCCGACGAGGTGATGTTCGACGACGCGCGCAACAGCGCCTTCATCGACCTGCTCGACGGTTACCAGCGGACGCTCCGCCTGGGCGAGCTGATGTGGCAGCAGCACTTCGAGTTCCTGCTGCTCGGCTACGGCGCCTACGCGACCTTCGCCGAGCTGCTCAAGAGCAACCTGCCCGACATCCCCGACCAGCACATCGCCCAGATGGTGGCCGGCATCGACGTGATCCTGTTCCGCCCGGACGCCGAGCTGCGCAGGCTCGCACGGCTTGCGCTTGCGAGCGGCGCCGACGCCGCCTTCGTGGAGGGCCGCGGGCCCGCTGCGATCGAGGCCGAGCTCGTCCTCAGCGAAGCGGGCCGAAGCTGGCTCGAGGAGCTCGAGAAGGTCAAGGATCCGTGGTTCAACATGGCCACCGGCGACGGTCTCAGCCACGACTACACGAGCTGGCTCGACGACCCGGCGATCCCCTATGCGTCCCTGATCGGCCACATCGCCGCGCTGCGCGCGGGCCAGCAGATCGAACGGCCTACGGAGGAGATCCAGCGCGAGCGCGACCGCCTCGCGCACGAATACCGCTCGCTGCTCGACGAGCAGGCGCAGGGCGCCTTCGACGAGCTGCTGAAGCTGTCGCGGACGGTCTTCCCCTATGTGGAGGAGCACAAGTTCTACTGCGACTACTGGTTCCTGACGCGCTGGTGGAACAAGCTGCGCGAGTTCGGCGCGCTGCTAGCCGCCCACGGCTACCTCGAGGACAGCGAGGACATCTTCCAGCTCGGCCGCCACGAGGTCGCGGCCGCGCTCGATGAGCTCGTGCTGATGTGGGCGACCGGCGGCGAGCCGCTCGGCCCGCACCACTGGCCGCCGATTGTCGCCAGGCGCAAGCAGCTGCTCGCGCGGCTGAGCGAGTGGACACCGCCGCCGGCGCTTGGCGTGACACCCGAGGCCGTGACCGACCCGATGACGATCATGCTCTGGGGGGTGACGACGCAGCGCGTCAAGGAGTGGGCGCGAGCGGCGGGTGGCAACGGCAACGAGCTGATCGGGGCGGCCGCCTCGCCGGGCACCGTCGAGGGTCCGGCGCGAGTGGTCAGGACCCACGGCGAGCTGGCCGACGTGCGCGAGGGGGAGATCCTCGTCTGCACGATCACCTCGCCGGCGTGGGCGCCGATCTTCTCGAAGATCAAGGCGGCTGTCACCGACATCGGCGGCGTGATGTCCCACGCCGCGATCGTCTGCCGCGAGTACGGGATGCCGGCGGTCGTCGGCACCGGCCGCGCGACCTCGCAGATCCGCACCGGCCAGCTGATCCGCGTCGACGGGACCAACGGCGTCGTGACGATCCTCGGCGACAGCGGCGCGTGAGTGCGGCGGAGACCCACTGCGTGCCGCTCGCGCAGCTGCGGCGGGCGGACGCCGCGCGTTTCGGCGGCAAGAGCGCGAGCCTCGGCGAGCTGCTCGCCGCCCAGGTGCCGGTACCGCCCGGCTTCGCTCTCGCCGCGGACGCCTTCACGCGCTTCCTCGAGGAGGCGGGTCTCGCCGGGCGCGTGGCGACAGCTGTGGCCGGCCTGGCGCCCGGCGACACCGAGCGCGTCGGAGCGGTCGCCAAGGCGATCGGCGAGGAGATGCGCTCCGCGCCGGTGCCGGCGGCGGTGATCGCGGAAGTCGGCCGCCGCTACGCGGAGCTCGGACGCAGCGGTGAGGAGGTGGCCGTGGCGGTGCGATCGAGCGCCCTCGGCGAGGACAGCGAGGAGGCGACCTTCGCGGGCCAGCAGGACAGCTACCTGTGGGTGCGGGGCGCCCACGAGGTCGCCGACGCCGTGCGCGACTGCTGGGTAAGCCTCTACAGCCCTCAGGCCATCAGCTACCGCGCCCGCCTGGGCGCGACCGCGCCCGCGGCGATGGGCGTGACCGTGCAGCTGATGGTTGACGCCGCGCTCTCAGGCGTGATGTTCACCTGCAACCCGCTCAGCGGCGACCCGAGCATGGTCGCGGTCAACGCGAGCTGGGGCCTCGGCCTCGCGGTCGTCGGCGGCGAGGTGACGCCCGACTACTACCTCCTCAGCAAGGTCACCGGCGAGCTCGTGCGCCAGAGCATCAGCGCGAAGGAGATCGAGTACGTGCCGGGCGCGGGCGGCCGCGGCGCGATCCGCGTCGACGTCGATCCGGCCCGCCGCGAGCAGCCATGCCTCGAGCGCGAGCACCTCGACGAGCTGCTCGAGCTCGCGCGCGTCGTCCAGCGCCATTTCGGCTCTCACCAGGACGTCGAGTGGGCGATCGACCGCGAGGGGCGCCTGTTCGTGCTGCAGTCGCGGCCGGTGACGGCCGTCGCCAAGCCGGCGTCGCCACCGCCGCCCACCTCCGCGATCGAGCTCGTGATGGGGACCTTCGGGGCGGGCGGCACGGCGGCGGGCGGCGCCTGAGCGATGCTCTCCGACGACGACGTCCGCGAGATCCTCAGGCTGATCGACGAGGCGGCGCTCGCTGAGCTGCAAATCGAGACCGAGGGCTTCTCGCTGCATGTGCTGCGGGGGGGCGCGAGCGCGCCACCGCAGCCTGCTCCCGTCGCGCGGCCCGGGGCGTCCGCGGCCCAGACCTCGCCCGCCGCGCCAGCCGCGCCGGCTGCGCCGACGCGTGAGGGGACCGTCATCGAGGCGCCGATGCTTGGGACCTTCTACCGCGCCGAGGCTCCCGGCGCCACTCCGTTCGTCGAGGTCGGCGCGCGCGTCGAGCCCGACACGATCGTCTGCCTGATCGAGGTCATGAAGATGATGAACTCGGTGCCGGCGCGGGTTGCCGGCACGATCGTCGAGGTTTGCGCGGAGAACGCGGCGCTGGTCGAGTACGGGCAGCCGCTGTTCGTCGTCCAACTGCCGTCCGGATGAGCCTCGCCCGCGTCTTCATCGCCAACCGCGGCGAGATCGCCGTACGGATCGTCGCGGCCTGCCGCGCCGCCGGCCTCGAGTGCGTCGTCGGCGCCTCGCAGGCCGACCTCGACGGCCTGGCCGCGCGCCAGGCCGACCGCGTCGTCTGCATCGGTCCGCCGCCGGCGAGCGAGAGCTATCTGCGCGTCGAGACGATCGTCGCGGCGGCGCTCGGCAGCGGCTGCGACGCGATCCACCCCGGCTACGGCTTCCTCTCGGAGAGCGCGAGGCTCGCCTCCGCCGCGCGCGAGCACGGCCTCGTCTTCGTCGGCCCGCCGGCCGAGGCGATCGAGCTGGCCGGCGACAAGCTCCGCGCCCGTGCGGCAGCCGCGGCCGCCGAGTTGCCGGTGGTCGAGGGGCGGGAGCTCGCGGACGCCGCCGACGCCCGGCGCTTCGCCCGCGAGCACGGCTACCCGCTGATGCTCAAGGCTGCCGGCGGTGGCGGCGGTCGCGGGATCAAGCTCGTGCGCGACTCCGACGAGCTCGACACCGCCTACGCCGTCGCCACGGCGGAGGCGCTCGCGGCCTTCGGCGACCCCCGCCTCTACGCCGAGCGCTTCGTCGCCGCCGCCCGTCACGTCGAGGTTCAGGTCGCCGCCGACGAGCACGGCTCGGTCGTCCACCTCGGCGAGCGCGACTGCTCGGTCCAGCGCCGCTACCAGAAGCTGGTCGAGGAGGCGCCGGCACCGGCCCTTGCGCAGGACACGCGCGAAGCGCTGCGGGCCGCGGCGGTCAGGCTCGCCCGCTCGATCGGCTACCGCAACCTCGGCACTGTCGAGTTCATCCTCGACGCCGCCACCGGCAGCTTCTACTTCCTCGAGGTCAACTGCCGCATCCAGGTCGAGCACCCGGTCACCGAGGCGGTCACAGGGCGCGACCTCGTGCTCGAGCAGCTCGAGGTCGCCGGCGGGCGCCCGCTCTCGTTCGCGCAGGAGGAGGTCGCCTTCGACGGGCACGCGATCGAGGCTCGCCTGACCGCCGAGGACCCGGAGCGCTCGTTCATGCCGAGCCCAGGCCGCCTCACGCGCTTCGCGCCACCCCAGCTGGCCGGCCTGCGTGTCGACACCCACTGCCACGACGGCGCCGTGATCCCGCCGTACTACGACTCGCTGATGGCAAAGCTGATCGCGCACGGTGACGACCGCGAAGCCGCGACGGCGCTGCTGCTCGAGGCGCTCGAAGCGCTCGAAGTGGAGGGGGTCCAGACCAACCGCGCGCTGCTCGCGGGCGTCCTGGCACACCCGGACTTCGCGAGCGCGGCGATCACCACCCGCTGGCTCGAGGAGGAGGCGATCGCGGCGTGAGCAGGCGAATCGACATCGTCGACACGACGATGCGCGATGGCAACCAGAGCCTCTGGGGCGCCACCGGGCTGACGACCCCCGACCTGCTGGCGATCGCGCCGACCGTCGAGCGCGTCGGCTTCCACGCACTCGACTTCACCTCGAGCACGCATATGGCGGTGTCGGTCCGCTTCCACCGGGAGGACCCCTGGGAGCGGATCCGCCTGATCAGCGCCGCGATGCCGAACACACCGCTCAACCTGATCACGACCGGAATGCGCTTCATCTCGTGGGTGCCGGCCGACGAGGAGGTGATGGCGCTCGTCTTCCGCTGCGTCGTGCGCAACGGCATCCGCCGCTTCCAGATCGTCGACCCGGCGAACGATCCGGCGCGTCTGATTCGCCTCGCGAAGATGGCGCGCGCGGCGGGCTGCGAGGAGGTCGTGATCGGCCTGACCTACTCGATCAGCCCGGCGCACACTACGCAGTACTACGCCGAGCGCGCCGCCGCGCTCGCCGCCTGCAAGGAGATGGACCGCCTCTACCTGAAGGACCCCGGCGGCCTGCTGACGCTCGATACCGTGCGCGAGCTCGCTCCGCACTTCCTCGGCGCCGCCGGCGAGCGCCCGGCCGAGCTGCACAGCCATTGCACGATCGGGCTCGCGCCGCAGGTCTACGTGGCGGGCGCGCACGCCGGCTTCAGCGTGCTTCACACCGCCGTTGGCGCCGCCGCGCGCGGGACGTCCAACCCGGCCGCCGAGTCGACGATCTCAAACCTCGAGGCGGAGGGCTTCTCCCACGGCCTCGACGAGGACGCGCTCGCCGCGGTCGCGGCCTACTTCGCGGCGCTGACGCACGACAAGGGCCTGCCGCCCGGCAGCGCACAGGAGTTCGACTCCGCCTACTACCGTCACCAGCTCCCGGGCGGGATGGTGACGACGACGCGTCGGATGCTCGAGGAGCGCCGCCGCGGCGAGCTGTTCGACGCGACGCTCGTGGAGGTCGAGCTGGTGCGCGCCGAGATGGGGTATCCGATCGTCGTGACGCCGGTCTCTCAGCTGATGGTCACCCAGGCGGTCATGAACGTCACCGACAGCGAACGCTGGCGCACCGTCTCCGACGAGATGGTCCGCTACTTCCTCGGCCACTACGCCGCCGCGGCGGCGCCGCCGGACCCGCAGATCGCCGAGCTCGTGCTCGCGCGCCCGCGCGCCAGGGAGCTCGCCCAGCTCGAGCCGCTCAGCCTCGACGGCGCGCGCGAGCGCTTCGGCGCCAGGATCTCCGACGAGGAGCTGCTCCTGCGCCTGACGATGCCCGCCGAGCAGGTCGACGCGATGCTGCGCTCGCCCGCGGCCTCCGAGCGGGCGCCGGCGCTCTCGCGCCCCGGCCGCGACCCGCTCGTCAGGCTCCTGGGCGAGCTTCAGAAGCGTTCCTCGGTCTCGTACATGCGCCTCCAGAAGGGCGATGAGCTGGTCGTGTGGCGCCGTGCGCCTTGACGACGTCCGCGGCTTCGTCTTCGACGTCGACGGGACACTCGTGCATCGCTCCGGCGAGCGGGTCCACGTCGTCGATGGTGCGCTCGAGGCGCTCGAGCGCGTGCAGGCGTCCGGCCGACCGTTCGCGATCTTCACCAACGGCAGCCACCTGCCGCCCGAGGGCTTCGCACGAGGCCTGCGCGACGCCGGCCTGCCGATCGAGGACGGCCAGATGCTGACGCCGCTGCGGAGCGCGTTGCACTACCTCGCCCGCCGCCACCCCGGCGCGCTCGTGCGGCTTTTCGCGACGGCGGCGGTCGAGGAGTACATGGTTGCCGGCGGCGTCCGCGTCGCCGCGGCGGAGCAGGCCGAAGCGGCCGACGTCGTGTTCGTCGCGCACCGCCAGGAGGTCTCCCTCGATGAGCTCGAGCGCGCCGCCCGCGCGGTGAGAGCGGGCGCGCGCCTGCTGACCGGCAGCTACGTGTCGGCCTACGCCGGCGCCGACGGCCCGATCATCAGCCGCGGCGCGATGATGGCGGCGGCGATCGCCAAGGCCTCGGGCGCTCGGCCGATGGTCGTCGGCAAGCCCTCGAAGGCCGCCGTCGCTGTGATCGCCGAGCGCCTCGGGGTGCCCACCGCCGAGATCGCCGTGATCGGCGACGACCTCGCGATGGACATCGGGCTCGGCCACCTCGGCGGCTCTCGCACGATCCTCGTGCGCAGCGGCATCAGCGGCAAGATCGACCTCGACCGCATCCCCAAGCGCCAGCGCCCCGACGCCGTGATCGACACCATCGCCGAGCTGCTCCCGCTCCTATGACCGGGCGGCAGCGGCAGGCCGAGGCGGCAGCCGCTCTGCCCAGGCGGCGACCGCTCCGCCAAGTCACAAGCCACCGCTCCCGCTCAACAACGCCCCACGAGCAAACGCCACAAAGGCGAACCAGCACCAGCTGCCGCCGTCCCAAGCACCAACACCGGCACCCCAACCCCGCACGCAAGCGCGAGAGCGAGTGGCCTTGAGTCCCCTAGGACTCGAGGCCACTCGCTCTCGCTTGTTCGCGCGCGACGACGGCCCAGTCCTTCGCGCCGTCGCCGTGAGCGATCGCCCCCAGCAGCCGGTCGCGCCAGACGCTGGCGCTCGGCAGCGGGATCCGCGCGATGTCCGCGGCGCCGAGAATCAGGTTGGCGTCCTTGAGGCCGAGGTCGGCGGTGAAGCCGACGTTCTCGTAGGCCTCCTCGACCATGATCTTGCCGTAGATGTTGTAGGCGGGGGAGGAGAAGAGCCCGTCGACCATGACGTCGTAGAGCACGGCCGGCGCGACCTCATAGGCGCGCGCCAGCGAGAACGCCTCGCCCATCACCTCGATCGCGCAGCCAAGCAGGAAGTTGTTGGCGAGCTTGACCGCGGTGGCGCCCTCGGGGGCCGTCCCCGCGTCGAAGCGGCGCCGGCCGATCGCCTCGAACAGCGGCCGGCAGAACTCGACCGCGTCGGGCGGCCCGGCGGTGACGATGCCGAGCGTGCCGGCGGCGGCGGCGTCGGGGCGCCCCAGCACGGGCGCGGCGACCAGGACCTGGCCGGCCGCCGCGTGGGCGGCGGCGAGCGAACGCACCGTGGCGACGCCATGCGTGCCCATGACGACGTGGATCGCGCCGCTCGCGAGCGAGTCGCGCAGGCCGCCGGGGGAGAGCACGACCTCGCTCAGCGCGGCGTCATCGGCCAGCATCGTCATGACGACTTCGCGGTCGGCGCAGGCCGCGGCGATGCTCGGGGCGACGTGGGCACCGCCGGTGGCGAGCTCGGCGGTCTTCTCGGGGGTGCGGTTGTAGACGACGAGGTGGTTGCCGCCGGCCAGCACGCGGCCCGCGATGGCGCTGCCCATGCGCCCGATGCCGATGAACCCGACCCTGATCATGACCCGCTCCCGTCGATCGGCTGTTGGCGGCCGCGGCGGCGCCCAGAGCGCGGTTCGCGGGCCCGTTTCACCACTGTTCAGCTAAGCTCGACATACTGTAACGTTGATCTGCACGCCATCGTCCGCCGGGCGGCGCGTGGCGCTTCGCGATCCACCGATCATTGAGGAGGAGGGCCTCAGTTGCTGAACGCCACGGCGGGCAAGACGCTCCCGACCACGATTATCGGGTCTCTGCCGCGCCCGAGCTGGTACACGGAGAACCTCGGCAGCCGCTCGTTCCTCGACGCGATGGTCGACATCGCCTTCCGCGAGCAGTATGAGGACGCGCTCGCGGTGTACCTCCGCGACCAGGAGATCGCGGGCCTCGACATCGTCACCGACGGCGACTGCCGCTTCGACCACGACGTCGGCGGCCAGAGCTGGACGCGCTACCCGCCGCAGCACATGGACGGCTTCGAGAAGGGCAGCCCGAAGCTCGCGCCGACCGGCGCCGGCGGCATCCGCTTCCCGCGCGGGCACATCCTCCACGACTACCTCGAGGCGCGCGTGATGCCGAAGGTGATCGGCCCGATCGGCCCCGGCGAGCTCCAGTACGCCGAGATCTGGAAGGCCGCGCAGCGCCTCACGAGCCGCCCCGTCAAGTTCGGCACGGTCACGCCTGAGCTCGTCGCCGTCGCCCTCCAGGACGACTACTACCCGGACGTGCCCTCGCGCATCATGGCGCTCAGCGAGGCCCTCAACGAGGAGCTACACCGCGTCGCCGACGCCGGCTGCCCGGCGATCCAGATGGAGGAGCCGCAGATCCACATGCTCGCCGGAGCGGCCCGCAACATGGCCAACCCGGCGCTCAACGCCGAGTTCATGCTCGATGTCTTCAACAACACCGTCAAGGGCCTCACCGCGAAGACCGAGGTCTGGTGTCACACCTGCTGGGGCAACCCGTCGGCGCAGCGGATGTTCGCCCAGAAGCAGTCCTACCTGCCGGGCCTCGAGCTGCTCAACCAGACAGACGTCGACGTGATCACGTTCGAGACGCGCAGCTCCGGCACCGACGAGCTCAAAGCGATCGGCGAGACGATCACGAACAAGAAGATCGCGATCGGCGTGATCGACCACCACACGCTCCAGGTCGAGTCGCCCGAGGAGGTCGCCGAGACCGCCCGCGCCGCGCTCGAGCACATCCCGGCCGAGCGGTTGATCCTCTGCAGCGACTGCGGCATGGGGCGCGAGGGCATGAGCCGCCGCCACGCTTATTACAAGATGGTCTCGCTGGTGCTCGGCACCAACATCGTGCGCAAGGAACTCGGCATCCCGCAGGCCGAATGCCTGGCGGCGGACGAACGTTATTCGCTGGTGGTGCCGATGAAATAAATCGCCTCGCGGCGGTGTTCTATTCGCGGCGCGGGATCAACGTCGCGCGCGAAAGTCGCTCAAGCGCAAAAGGGAGAGGAAACCATGGCCGAAGCCCGGGCCGAGCCGAAACTGCTGCTGCCGTTCCTGCAACCGTTCTACGACGCGGTTGCTCCGTTAT
>DATNHQ010000045.1:0-31261 GCA_035604915.1 Solirubrobacteraceae bacterium | reverse complement strand
GCGGTGATCCGCTCCTACACCTCGCAGGTCAAGCAGCGCCGCTACCTCGACGCCGAGCTGCTGCGAGCGACCAGCCGCTACTGGAGCCGCTACGGCCACTCACGCTTCGTCGAGCCGTTCGAGGTCGCCCGCGACGTCGAGGGCGAGGCCACGCTCGAGACCGCAGAGCAGCAGGAGGGCAACATGGGCGCCCTGCTCGCGGGCGCCGACTGACGCGATCGCCGCTGCGGCGCCGGGCGCCGGACGTCGAGCGCGCGCCGGACGTCGAGCACGCGCCGAGCGTCGCCATCCCGCCGCCAGTTCTGCGCGCCAGGATGGCCGCTCAGCTGTAACTAGGCCGGCGCTCCGCCACCGAACAGGCCGGTGGCACCGTCGCGGGCGTAGCCGCCGCCGCGCCCCCAGCCGCGGCCGGCCCAACCGCCGCCGCCCGCGCCTGTGCCGCTCCACGTCTGCGCGAGCAGCGTGTCGAGGCGGCTCGAGAGATCGCTCAGCCGCTGCTGCTCCTGCTGGCTGGTGATGTCGCCGTTGGTAACGGCCGTGTTCAGCCCGGTCGTCTCGGCGGCGATGATCGCCGCCTTCAGCCCGGCGGCCGACTTGCCGGCGGTCGCGTTGGCGATCGCGTCAAGCGATTGGCCCGCGCTCAGATCCGCGCGCAGCGTCGCCTCGCTGATGCCGAGGTACTGCACCGCAGCCGACGTGACGCCGAGGCGCCCTGAGCCGAAGCCGTGAGACCCCATCCCGAAGTGCAGGCCAGGCAGCGGGGAGGTGCTCGCCTGGATGCTCGCCTTGAGCGCGTCGGCCTGCGCCGTGGTGAGGCGCCCCGCAGCCACCGCCGCGTTGATCTGGTCGTTGTCGGTCGCCTTGATCGCGGCCGTGAGCGCACTCGGCGTCACGCCGAGCTTGGCGGCAAGATCGCTGATGTAGGCCTGCTCCTGGGCGCTGGCGCTCGGGGAGCCGCTCTGTGTGGCCGCGACCGCGCCACCGGCCCCGGCCAACACGGCCAGACCGACGGCCGCCATCGCGGCTTTCTTACCTGGGTGGAACCTCATCGACGGGTCCCCCCTTTCGTGAGTGCATGTGGTCGTCATCCATTGCACCACCGGGCGCTAAACCGCCACGAAAAGGCGCCTAAATGTCCTCGAAGCGGTGGAATACGCGCACCACGCCGCCATCGGCCCCAGGCCCGCGCACCGTCATCGCGCCCGGCGCTCAGGTCGCCAGCAACGACCGCAGCACGTACTGGAGGATGCCGCCGTGGCGGTAGTACTCGAGCTCCATCGGCGTGTCGATCCGCACGCGCACGCGGAAGCGGCGGCCGTCGGCGGTGACCGTCGCCTCGCGCGGGCGCTCACCGGCGCTGACCGCCGCGGCGACACCCTCGACCGAGATCTCCTCCTCGCCGCTCAGGCCCAGCGACTGAGCGCTCTCGCCGTCTTCGAACTGCAGCGGCAGGACCCCCATGCCGACCAGGTTCGCGCGGTGGATGCGCTCGAAGCTCTCGGCGATGACGGCGCGCACGCCGAGCAGGAGCGAGCCCTTCGCGGCCCAGTCGCGCGATGAGCCGGAGCCGTATTCGCGCCCGCCGATGACGACCAGCGGCACGCCCTCCTGCGCGTAGCGCACGGCGGCGTCGTAGATCGTCATCTGCTCGCCGTCGGGCCAGTGGCGCGTGAAGCCGCCTTCGGGCAGCGCCTCGCGGCCCTCGCCGCCGAGCAGGTTGCGCAGGCGGATGTTGGCGAAGGTGCCGCGCACCATCACCTCGTGGTTGCCGCGGCGGGCGCCGTAGGAGTTGAAGTCGGCGAACGCCACGCCGTGCTCGAGCAGGTAGCGACCGGCCGGGCTGTCGCGCTTGATCGCGCCGGCCGGCGAGATGTGGTCGGTCGTGACCGAGTCGCCGAGCAGCGCGAGCACGCGCGCGCCCGCGATCTCGACCGCCGCCGGCGGCGTCGGCGCGAGCTCGTCGAAGAAGGGCGGCCGGCGCACGTAGGTCGACTCGCGCCAGTCGTAGCGGTCGCCCTCGGGCACCTCCAGCGAGTGCCAGTTCGCGTCGCCGTCGTAGACCTCGGCGTAGCTCTTGCGGAACATGTCCGACTGCACCGCCGCCGCGACGACCTCGGCGATCTCGCTCTCGCTCGGCCAGATGTCGCGCAGGTAGACCGGCTGGCCGCCCCGGCCCGTGCCGAGCGGGTCGCCCAGCAGGTCGATGTCCATCGTCCCGGCCAGCGCGTAGGCGACCACCAGCGGCGGCGAGGCGAGGTAGTTCATCTTGACCTCGCTCTGGATGCGGCCCTCGAAATTGCGGTTGCCCGAGAGCACCGCCGCGACCTCGAGGTCGCCCTGCGCGATCGCCGCCGAGACCTCCGCCGGCAGCGGTCCGGAGTTGCCGATGCAGGTCGTGCAGCCGTAGCCGACGAGGTTGAAGCCGAGCGACTCGAGCGACTCGGTCAGGCCCGCCCGCTCGAGGTACTCGGTGACGACGCGCGATCCGGGCGCGAGCGAGGTCTTGACCCATGGCTTGCTGTGCAGGCCGGCGGCGACGGCGGCGCGGGCGAGCAGCCCGGCGGCGACCATCACCGAGGGGTTCGAGGTGTTGGTGCAGCTCGTGATCGCCGCGATCACGACGTCGCCGTGGTGGAGGCCGTCGCCGTTGCCGCCGGCCGGCGGCTCCGTCACGAACGTCGCAAGCGCCTCGTGGAAGCGCTCGCGCGAGACCCGCAGCGGCACGCGGTCCTGCGGCCGCCGCGGCCCGGCGAGGCTCGGCTCGACAGCGCCGAGGTCGAGCTCGAGCGTGTCGCTGTAGATCACCGGCTCCGCCACGCCGGCCTCGTGCCAGAGGCCCTGCTCGCGCGCGTACGCCTCGACCAGCTCGATCTGCTGCGCCGGGCGGCCGGTGAAGCGCAGGTAGCGGATCGTCTCGGCGTCGATCGGGAAGATCGCCGCGGTCGAGCCGAACTCGGGCGACATGTTGCCGATCGTCGCGCGGTCGGCGATCGGCAGGGCCGCGAGGCCCGGCCCGAAGAACTCGACGAAGCGCCCGACGACGCCCTTCTTGCGCAGCATCTCGGTGACCGTCAGAACGAGATCGGTGGCGGTCGCGCCCTCGGGCAGCGCGCCCAGCAGGCGGAAGCCGACGACCTGCGGCAACAGCATCGACATCGGCTGGCCGAGCATCGAGGCCTCCGCCTCGATGCCGCCGACGCCCCAGCCGAGCACGCCGAGGCCGTTGACCATCGTCGTGTGCGAGTCGGTCCCGACCAGCGTGTCGGGGTAGGCCAGCGGCGTCGCGCCGGGGCGCTCCGCGACGAACACCACGCGCGCGAGGTACTCGAGGTTGACCTGGTGGACGATGCCGGTGTCCGGCGGCACGACCGCGAAGTTCTCGAACGCGCCCTGGCCCCAGCGCAGGAACGAGTAGCGCTCGGCGTTGCGCTCGAACTCGCGCGCGGCGTTCTGCGCGAAGGCCTCGCGCGTCCCGAACGCGTCGACCTGGACGGAGTGGTCGATCACCAGCTCGGCGGGCGCCAGCGGGTTGATCTTCGCGGCGTCGCCGCCCATCTCGACGATCGCGTCGCGCATCGCGGCGAGGTCGACGACCGCGGGCACGCCGGTGAAGTCCTGCAGCAGCACCCGCGCCGGCGTGAAGGCGATCTCGACGCTCGGCTCGGCCGCGGGATCCCAGCCGGCGAGCGCCTCGATGTCGGCGGCGTGGACGGCGCCGTTGCCCTCGGTGCGCAGCAGGTTCTCGAGCAGGATCTTCAGCGAGAACGGCAGCCGCGCGAGGTCGTAGCTGCCCGCCAGCGCGCCGAGGCGGTAGACCTCGAAGCGCCTGCCCGCCAGCGTCAGCTCGGCGCGTGCATCGAAGCTGTTGGCGGCGGGCATGGCGGTCTCCTGGCGGTTGCGTTTGCGGGCGTGGCAGCCATTATCCCCCTGATGGGCGCTAGGCTGTCGGCGGGTGAGCCCCGGTCCTGAGCGCTGAGCCTTGAGCCTGCTGCACGCGCTCGGGATCTTCGCCGCCGGTGCCGCCGCGGGCACGATCAACGTGATCGTCGGCTCGGGCACGCTGATCACCTTCCCGACCCTGATCGCGTTCGGCTACGCCCCGGTCGTAGCCAACGTCTCCAACACGATCGGCCTGGTGCCGGGGTCGGCCGCCGGCGCGGTCGGCTACCGACGCGAGCTGCGCGGCCAGGGCTCGCGGGTGCGCAAGCTCAGCGCCGCGACCCTGCTCGGCGCCGCCGCCGGCGCGACGCTGCTGCTGACGCTGCCGGCATCGGCGTTCAAGGCGATCGTGCCCGCCTTCATCGCGCTCGCGCTGGTGCTGATCATCGTGCAGCCGCGCCTGGGCGCGCTGCTGCGCCGCCACCGCGGCCACGCGCACGAGCGGATCGGCGCGGCGACGCTGCTCGGCGTCTGCGCGACCGGCGTCTACGCCGGTTACTTCGGCGCCGCCCAGGGGATCCTGATGCTGGCGATCCTCGGGCTCTCCTTCGACGATGACCTGCACCGGCTGAACGCGACCAAGAACGTGCTCGCGGCGATGGCCAACCTGCTCGCCGGCGTGATCTTCGCGATCGCCGCGCACGTCGACTGGGCGGTCGTCGCGCTGATCGTCCCGGGCGCGATCATCGGCGGCACGCTCGGCGCCCGCTACGGCCGCCGCCTGCCGCCGGCGCCGCTGCGCGCGCTGATCGTGGCGGTCGGCATCGTCGCGATCGTCCGTCTGCTGTAACGAGTGGGCGCATGCGCCCACTCGCGGTTTGGGTGCATGCACCCAAACCCGGTTCGGCGCATGCGCCGAACCGCCTGCCTGCCCCCGAACGGGGGGTGCCCCGAACGGGGTGCCCTACGACAGGCGTTCCTCGAGCCGCCGCTGCAGCTCCTCGCCGCGCCCGGCCGCGACCGCGCGCGCGGCGCGCGCGTCGTCGAGCTCGAGGTCGTGCGCGCGGGCGAAGTCGAGCAGTGCCTGGCGCTGCTCGGACTGGCTGGCGGCGCGCGCGAACAGCCACGCGAACAGCAGGATCGTGACGATCGAGCCCTCGACCATCATCACCGCGCCGGCGTCGATCTGGTCCTGCAGCGGCGAGATCCCGTAGGGGAGCTCGTGGACGCGGTAGTAGGGGTAGAAGATCGTGTGCGACCACAGCAGCACGTTGCCGAGGATGCCCTCGATCAGGCGCACGCCGATGATGTAGCCGAGGCGGCCGAGGTTGCCGAACCAGGCGGGCTTGGGCAGCGGGCCGAACAGCGCCATCCACATCGCGATGCCCGCGAGCAGGAAGCAGGCGTGCTCGAGCCCGTGCACGTACTCGTTGCGAAGCGCCGCCTGGTAGAGCACCGGGATGTGCCAGGCGTAGAGGTCGAGCGCCCACAGCGGCAGCGCGACGAGCGGGTGGGTCAGCACGCGCAGGCGGTTGAACAGGCCGATCCGCAGCAGCGGCGCGATCATCGGGCCGGTCAGGCCGAGCACGATCAGGAGTGCCGCGATGTCGCCGATCAGCAGGTGCTCGACCATGTGGGCGACGAGCAGCTTCTCGCTGAGCACCCCGAGCGGCGTGCTCAGCGCCGCGATCAGGACGACGATGCCGCCGCCGTAGCACCACTGGCGCCAGCGCGGGACCGCCTTGCCCTCACGCGCGAGGCGGCGGGCGCGGCGGTGGTAGGGCAGCCAGTAGAGGACCGCCAGCGCGAGCACGAAGAGGTCGGCGGTGATGCCGGGACCGTGGACGGCTTCGGCGAGGAGCATCGCCGCGCTCGCCGGGCCTAGCCCTGGAGCGTCGCGGGCGGTGCGCTGTCGGGCGGCCCGCCGCGGCGGCCGCGGGAGCGCTCGCGGCGGTTCGCGTAGAAGAGCCAGCCGGCGATCAGCGCGACCGGCGCCGCGTAGAGCCCTGCCGTGGTCCAGTGGGCGAGGCAGGCCAGCATTCCGGCTGAAGCGTAGCGCAGAGGTCGTGAGCGCGGAGGAAGCGCAGGCGAGAAACAACCGCGCCGAGGCGATCGCCGTCGTTCCCGCTGGGCTGCCGGGACCCCGGGTGCGAGCTCGGGCTGCTAGCCCTCGAGCGGAGCCTGTAGGCGCTCGCGCAGCGCGGCCAGGAAGCGCGCCGCGTAGGCGCCGTCGAGCGCGCGGTGATCCCAGGAAAGGCCGAGGACGCAGACCGAGCGGATCGCTATCCGCTCGCCGCCGGAACCGTCGTCGACCACCACCGCCCGCCTCGTGATCGCCTCGACGTCGAGGATCGCCACCTGCGGCTGGTTGATCACCGCCGTCGCCATCAGCGTCCCGAACTGGCCGGGGTTGGTGATCGTGAAGGTGCCGCCGTGGACATCGTCGGGGCTGAGCTCGTGCGCGCGGGCGCGCCTGGCGAGGTCCGCGATGCGCTCCGCGAGCGCCGGCACGTCGAGGCGCTGGGCGGCCCGGATCACCGGCACGATCAGCCCTTCCTCGCCGAGCGAGACGGCGATGCCGAGGTTGACGTCGCTGTGGCGCGTGTAGGCCTCGCCGTCGAGCCAGGCGTTGAGGTCGCCGAACTGGGCGAGCGTCGCGATCGTCGCCGACGCGACGATCGGCAGCGCGGTTACGCCGAGCGCCCGCCGGCGCGCCTCGACCGCCTCGAAGTCGACCTCGATCCACTGCGTCACGGTCGCGGCGGTGCGCAGCGAGCGCAGCATGTGCTCACCGATCGTCTTCCTCATGCGGGAGAGCGTCTCGGTCGCCGGTGGTTGGTAGGGCTCCGAAGCGCCGTCGTGCGGCGACGCGAAACGCTCGCCTTGCGCCGGATCGGCCGCGGCGGCCTGGACGTCCTCTTTGCGGATGCGCCCGCCGGCTCCGGTGCCGACGATGGTGTCGAGGTCAACGCCCAGTTCCTGGGCCAGGCGGGCGACGACCGGCGAGTGGCGGGCGTCGCCGCGGACCGCCGCCTCGGCGGCGGTTGTGCCCGTCTCGCCCGCGAGCGGGTCACCGGCCGCCGGCGGCTGCTCGGCGGCGGTCTCGGCCGTCCCGGTCTCGGCTTGCGCTGCCGATCGTGCCCCGAGGGGTGCGTCGTCGGTCGCGAAGATCGCGATCGGCGTTCCCACGTCGACGGTCTCCCCCACCTCGACCAGCAGCTCGACCAGCCGTCCGCCCGCGGGCGCCGGCACGTCGGAGTCGACTTTGTCGCAGGAGATGTCGCAGATCGGCTCGTCGATCTCGACGCGCTCGCCGACTTGCTTGCGCCAGCCGATCAGAGTCGCCTCGGCGACGCTGATCCCCATCTGCGGCATCACGATCTCGACCAGTCGCTCGTCGCTCATCGGCGCGCGCGCGGCCTAGTAGGCGAGCAGCTCACGGCAGGCGTCGCGGATGCGGTCGACGCCGGGGAGCACCGCGGCCTCGAGCGACGGCGCGAACGGGATCGGCACGTCCGGGGTGGCGACGCGAACGACCGGTCCGTCGAGATCCTCATAGCCGTACTGCGCGATCAGCGAGGCGACCTGGGCGCCGGCCGCGCAGGTGTAGTTGGCCTCGTCGACGATCACGACCTTCGAGCAGTCGTGGACGCAGTCGAGGATCGCGCGCTCGTCCAGCGGCACCAGCGCGCGCAGGTCGAGCACCCGGATCGAGGCTTCCTCGATCGCCTCGGCCGCCTCGAGCGCGGCGTGCACCATCGCGCCGTAGGCGATCACGACGAGGTCGTCGCCGCCGCGCACCGTCCGCGCGCAGAGCGGCGTCTCGTAGTGACCCTCGGGCACCTCGCCGCGGATCCGGCGGTAGAGGTATTTGTGCTCGAGGAAGATGACCGGGTTGGGGTCGGCGATGGCCGCGAGCAGGAGGCCCTTGGCGTCGGCGGCATTCGAGGGCGCGACCACCTTGAGCCCGGGCGCGTGCATGAACCAGGCCTCCGGGTTCTGGGAGTGGTAGGGGCCGCCGGCGACGCCGCCGCCGCTCGGCAGCCGCACCACGATCGGGGCCGCGAGGCCGACGCGGTAGTGCAGCTTGCCCGCGACGTTGACGAGCTGGTCGAAGCAGCAGGAGACGAAGTCGGCGAACTGCATCTCGCAGACCGGTCGCATGCCGACGATCGCCGCCCCGACGGCGCCCCCGATGATCGCCTCCTCGGAGATCGGCGTGTCGATCACGCGATTGCTGCCGAACTCCTCGGCCAGGCCGGCGGTGACCTTGAAGGCGCCGCCGAAAGCGCCGATGTCCTCGCCCAGGAGCAGCACGCGCTCGTCCTCGCGCAGCGCCACGCGCAGGCCGTCGGAGATCGCCTCGAGGTAGGTGAGCTCCATCAGGCGGCGGCGAAGCCGCTCCAGGGCGCGGCGCCGCTGCCCAGCAGCTGCGGCTCGCCCTCGCAAAAGACGCCGGTCAGCGCGCTTGCCGGATCGGCGGCGGGCATCGCGAGCGCCTCCTGGGTCGCCGCGTCGACCTCGGCGCGGGCGCCCGCCTCGACCGCGTCGACGTCCACGCCGAGTTGGGCCAGGCGTTCGCGCTGGCGCGCGATCGGGTCGCGCGCGGCCCACAGCTCGAGCTGCTCGGCGGGCACGTAGGAGGCGTCGTCGTGGGCGCCGTGGCCGTGCATCCGCATCGTCTGCGCGGCGATCAGCGTCGGCCCGCCGCCGTCGAGGGCGCGCTCCCGCGCCAGGCGCACCGCGTCGAAGACGGCCTCGACGTCGTTGCCGTCGACGGTGGCTGCGGCGATCCCGTAGACGGCTGCCCGCTCGAGCGGGTCGACGACGAACTGGCGCGCGCTCGGCGTCGAGTAGGCGTAGCCGTTGTGCTCGAGCACGAAGATCGCCGGCACGCGCTGCAGCCCCGCCAGGTTCATGGCCTCGTGCCAGTCGCCGACCGAGGTCGCGCCGTCGCCGAAGAAGCTCAGCGCACAGCGCCGCTCGCCCCTCAGCTTGAAGGCCCAGGCCATGCCGACCGCCACCGGCATCATGCCGGGCAGCATCGAGACCATCCCCACGACCCCGCGTGTGGCGTCGCCGAAATGCACGTTCCCCTCGCGGCCGTGAGAGACGCCGGAGGCGCGGCCGAGGTAGTGGCCGAGGATCGCCGCGGCGGGGGTTCCCTTGACGACGTGTGCGCCGAGGTCGCGGATCAGCGGGCAGACGGGGTCGGCCGCGCCCAGCGCGAAGGTGGCGCCGACCGCAGTCGCCTCCTGGCCGCGCCCGTCGTAGAAGGACCCGGGCACGCGGCCCTGCTTGTACAGGCTGAGGCCGCGCTCCTCGATCGCGCGGGTCAGCACCATCAGTCGCAGCAGCTCGACGCGATCGGCGAGAGTCAGGCACGACGCACAGTCGTGCTCGGCTTCCCCCGCGCGCGGATCGGCGCTGCGTGTGTGAACGGTGCTCAGAGGACTCTGACCTGGTCGCGAATCGGGTGGAGGACCACAGTGATCCTAGTGGGTCGCTCAGCCGTCCCGCCGGGCAGGCGCGCGCGGCGCTCAGGCCGGCGCCGCGCTGGCCGCGAGCTCGTAGCGGCGCAGGATGCGGTAGAGCGTGGAGCGCTCGGCCGCGGGACGGCCGGCCTTGTGGGCGGCCGCGACCAGCTCCTCGGGGTCCAGCTTGACGCCGTGGTAGGAGCCCGCCATGCGGCTGATCGACTCCTCCATCAGCGTCCCGCCGAGGTCGTTGACGCCCCAGCGCAGCGACTCCGTCGCCGCCTCCAGGCCCATCTTGACCCACGAGCTCTGGAGGTTCGGGATCGTGGCGCCGAGCGCGAGCCGGAAGACAGCGGTGTGCTTGAGCTTCTCCTCCGTCGAGATCTCCTCGACCCCGTGCGTGCGGCCAAGCAGCGTCTGGAAGGGGATGAAGGAGAGCGGCACGAACTCGGTGATGCCGCCGGTGCGCTCCTGCAGCTCGCGCACGACGCGCATGTGCTCGGCGAGCTCCCACGGCTCCTCGATATGCCCGAACATGACCGTCGCGGTCGAGCGCAGGCCCGCGGCGTGCGAGGCCTCGATGATCTCGACCCAGCGGGCGACCGGCAGCTTGTTCGGCGAGATCCGCTCGCGCACGCCGTCGTGGAGCACCTCGGCCGCGGTGCCCGGAGTGGAGTCGAGCCCCGCCTCGCGCAGACGCGCGAAGACGTGCGCCGGCGACAGCCCGGAGATGTCGCAGCAGTGGGCGATCTCCATCGGCGAGTAGGCGTGCACGTGCAGCGCCGGCGCGGTCTCCTTGATCACGCGCAGCCAGTGCTCGTAGTCCTCGAGCGTCCAGTCGGGGTGGATGCCGGACTGCATGCAGATCTCGGTGGCGCCGTAGTCGACCGCCTCGCGGACCTTGTCCTCGAACGCCGCGCGGTCGTACTCGTAGGCGTCGGGCGAGCGGCGTCCCTGGCCGAAACCGCAGAACGCGCAGCCGACGATGCAGATGTTCGAGACGTTGATGTTGCGACAGACGACGAACGTCACGGTCTCGCCGACCAGCTCGGCGCGCAGCTCGTCGGCGGCCTCGCGGATCTCCTCGATCGCCTCCGGGCGGGTCTCCGCGAACAGCGCGGTCAGCTCCTCCTCGGAGAGCGTCGTGCCGTCGCGGCCCTTCGCGACCGCGCCGGCGACGAGGTCGCGGCGGATCGCGCGCTCGCTGCGACGGCCCGAGCCGCGGCGGGGGATGAAGGACCAGTAACGCGAGGCGATCACGTCCAGCACGCCCTGCGCGATCCACTCCTGGTCGATGTAGCGGCTGTATACGCAGAGGCGCTCAGTCAGGGCGATGCCGTCCTGGGCGAGGCGCCTGCGGACCTGGTGGGGCGACGGGAAGGGGTGCTCCGGCGAGATGTGGTCGCCGTTGGCGGAGAGCCCGCCGAGGTCGCTCGCCCCGGCCGCGACCAGCTGCGGCCACCAGTCGGAGAGGTTCGGCGGCACCTGGATCCCGACGCCGGGCAGGAGCTCGCGCGCCGCGGCGATCAGCTCGCCGACCTCATCGATCGTCACCTCACAGGCCCACGGCGGCAGCGGCAGGCTCGGATGGCGCCCGAGGCCGCTGCGCCAGTACTCCTGCGAGGCGGCGGTCGCGACGTCGGCGGGCTCCTCACCGTAGTAGCGGCGGTGAGGCACGAAGTTCTGGAGGATCAGCTCCTGGATGTGCCCGTACTCGCGGTGGCACTCCGCGAGCGCCTCCAGCGACGCGATGCGGTCCTCGGGACGCTCGCCGATGCCGACGAGGATCCCGCTCGTGAAGGGGATGCGCAGCTCGCCGGCGTCGCGGATCGTCTGCAGGCGAAGCGCCGGGTCCTTGGTCGGTGAGCCCTGGTGGGCGACGAGGTCCGCCCTGATCGACTCGAGCATCAGCCCCTGCGACGCGGTGACCTCGCGCAGCCGCGCGAGGTCCTCGCGGGCGAGCGCGCCGAGGTTGGTGTGGGGCAGCAGGCCCCGTTCGAGCGCCCGCTCGCACGCCCACACGACGTAGCCGACGAAGTCCTCGTAGCCGAGCTGCCGAAGGCGCCGGCGCAGCCCGGGGTGGTGGCCGGGGTCATCGCCGGTCAGGATCAGCAGCTCCTTGACGTTGCGGCGTGCCGCGTGGTCGAGCAGCGCGATCACCTCGTCGGGCTCGTGCAGGTGCGGCTGGTGGGTCTGGAAGGCGCAGTACTTGCAGTGCGACACGCAGGTGCGCGAGAGCGAGAGCGTCAGATTGCGCGAGAAGGTCACCCTCCGGCGCGTGACCACGTCGACTGAGCTCATGCCACGCAGAAGCGGCCGTAGAGCTCGCCGGCGCGCCCACCGCCTGGCGCCGAGCGCCGGCGGGCGCCGACGAGGCGCTCGAGCAGACGGCTATGCACGGTGCCTTCGGGTCCTGTCGCGTTGCAGATGGCGGCGCTCCGGTTCGTGACGGTCCCGCCACGCGCGGGAAAGCGTGAGCGAAAGCATAGACATCGCCGTTGCGTTGACCCCGGGACCACGCCCCGCCGCTGCCCTTAGCGCAAGGATTCACGCGAATGCACGCACGCGCGCGAGCCGGGAGGACGCCGTTGTGGCCGCTCGCCCTCGCCGCGCTGTGCGCGGGCGGGCTCGCGGCGTGCGGTGGCGGCGGCGGCGCGGGCGCCACGACAGCGCCGCCGCAGCCGCGCGTGTTCATCGACGTCGTCGCGGCGCTGCCAACCGAGCTTGACCCTGCCTCGGAGCAGGGCCCGGCCTTCGACATCCTCGAGAGCTCGCTCGCCGCGACGCTCGTGCGCCCGGCCGCGCCGCCGCTGTCGGCCGCGACGCTCGCCGCTCCGGGCGCGGTCGTCGGCTTCCTCGCGAGCGGCTGGCACGAGCTTGCCGGCGGCGACTACGTCTTCGAGCTGCGCCGCGGCGTGCGCAGCGCGTTCGGACACGAGCTGAGCGCCGCCGACGTCGCCTTCAGCTTCCGCCGCGAGCTGGCCCACTCGCCAAGCGCCCGCTTCCTCGCCGCAGCCGCGCGGATCCGCCTTGCTGACCCGGTCAGCGCGATCGCGCCTGAGCGCGTGCGCGTCAACGTGACCGCTCCCAGCTCGCTGACGCTCGCCGTCCTCGCCGACTTCCGCTTCGCCGTCCTCGACAGCCGCGCCGTGCGCGCGCACGAGCGCGCCGGCGACCCCGACGCGCACGCCTGGCTCGCCGCCCACCTCGCCTTCTACTCCCCCTACGAGCTCGACGGGTTCGAGCCCGGCCGGCGCGTGCTCCTGCGCGCCGTCGCGCACCCGTGGGTGCCGCTCGCCTACGCGCGCGTCGCGATTGAGGCCGACGCCGGGCCCGCGCTTCGCCTGGCCGACGTCGCCGCCGCCGAGGCCTCGCACACCAGCGCGCTCGGCGGGAGCGCCTTCGCTGCCGCCGCCGCCACGAGCGGACTGCTCGTGCGCGTGCTGCCGTCGACGCAGGTCAGCACGCTCGTGCCCGACGAGCGCTTCCGGCCGTTCGCCAGCGCGCTGGTGCGCCGCGCGCTCTCGCTGTCACTCGACCGCGCGGCGATCGCGCGGACCGCCTTCGGCGGCTTCGCCGCCGCCGCCGCCGAGCCGCTGCCGGCCGCACTCGCGCTGCCCGACGGCGTGGCGGCGCCGACCTTCGCGCACGACGCCGCGCTCGCACGGCGGCTGCTGGCCCGCGCCGGCTACCCGCGCGGCTTCTCCTTCACGCTCGCCGGCGGCAGCGACGCCGAGCGCGGCGCGCTCAGCGCAGAGCTCCGGGCGATCGGGCTGCGAGCACTGCCGCGCGCCGGCGGCCCGGCCGACGCGCAGCTGCTGACGGTCTCCGCGCCGGTCGCCTCCGCGGGCCTGTGGATCGACTCGCAGTACCTGCGCGGCGCACCCGGGAACATCGAGGGCTTCGACTCGCCGGCGCTCGACGCGCTCGGCGGCGCGCTCACGTCGGCGCAGCCGGCCCCTGCGCTCGCGCGCGCGCTCGCGATCCTCGCCGCGCAGACGCCCGTGATCCCGCTCGTCGAGCTCCCCCAGCAGCTCGTCTCGCGAGCCCAGATCAGCGGCTACGCGGCCTACGCCAGCGAGGCGACCTACTACGACCGGCTGGCGCCGTCTTAGACTGGCAAAGGTGACCCGGGCAGCGCCGAGCCGCCGCGCCGTCTTCGCCGCCGCGCTCTCAGCGCTCGCCGCCGCCTGTCTGGCCGCCTGCGGCGGCGGCTCGAGCTCGGGCACGGCCAGCGCGACCGCGGCCCACACCTTCACCGACGTCGTCAACGAGGTTCCGCTGAGCCTCGACGAGACCGCCACGCCCGACCCAGCCTCGACGGCGCTGCTGCCGAGCTGGTCAAGCGAGCTGGTGCGCCCGGCGCCGGCGAAGCCGGGTCCCGACGCGCGGCTGCCGCCCGACGGCGCCGTCGTCCCCTACCTCGCCACCTCCTGGCGGCGCGAGCCCGGCGGCAGCTACACGTTCGAGCTGCGCCGCGGCGTGCGCGGCATATCGGGCAACCCCTTTACCGCCGCCGACGTTCGCTGGAGCCTCGCTCGCGCGCTCGCGCGCTCGCCGGTGGCGCCGTTCCTGTTCGACCTCGCGCACATCGACAGCGCCGACCCCGTGACGATCATCGACAGCCACCGCGTGCGCATCAACGTCACCTCGCCGAGCCCGTTCACCCTGTCGGTGCTCGCCTCCTACGACGCGGGGATCTACGACAGCGCGCTCTACCGCTCGCACGCGAGCGCGGACGATCCGTGGGCGCTGGGCTGGGGCAGCCGCCATTCGGCGAGCTTCGGCGCCTATTGGGTGGCGCAGTTCGTTCCCGGCCGCGAGATCGTGCTCGCCGCCAACCCCGGCTTCTGGCGGCGGCCCTGGTATGCGCGCGTGCTGATCCGCGCGGTGGGCAATCCGAGCACGCGCCTCAACGACGTCCTGGCCGGCTCGGCGACGCACACCAGCGGGATCACCTGGGCGGAGTTTCAGGAGGCGGTCAACATCGGCGGGGCCAGCGGCGTCAGCGCCACCGTGCTGCAGACCGGACCGGGCGTGATCGCGTGGCACCTGAACGTGGCGCGCGGACCGCTCGCCAACGCGCAGGTACGCCAGGCACTGACGCTCGGCGTCGACCGGGCGACGCTGGCCCACGGCTTCGACTACGGCTTCGCCGATCCCGACTCGCTCACGATCCCGGCCGCGTTCGGTGAGACCCAGCCGACCGACTTCGACCCGCAGGAGTCCCGCAGCCTGCTGCGCGCCGCCGGATACCCGCCCGGGGCGCTGACGATCACGATCGACACCAACAACGCCGAGCTGCAGGGCAACGCCGTGGCCGTGCTCGGCTACCTCTACCAGGACATGATCGAGATCGGCGTCAACCTGCGCATGATCTACGTCAACGACACCGATCAGCTGCTCGCGCTCGAGCAGCGCTCCGCGGTCGAGTCGACGATCGACTCGCTGTCGCCGCTGCTCGGCGGCACCGGCTTCCTGCTCGAGGAGACGGGCAACGCGGCGCTTGACCCGGTCAGCCCTGCGGCACAGCAGCGCTACGCGAACCCGACGCTGCAGTCGCTGCTCGATGGGCTTCGCAACAGCCCCGGCGGCAGCGCCGCCGACGCTCTGATCCAGCAGGCGGCGCAGGCGATCGACTCAGAGATGGCGACGATCAACTTCGTCGCGATCCCGGTCCAGAACGTGACGCGCTCCGACGTGACCGGCTACGCGGCCTACACGCAGCCGGTCACCTACTACGAGAACCTGCATCCGATCGGCTGAGCCGCTGCCCAGCGCGGGCGCCGCTGCCGCAACGCAGGCGCCGCTGGCGCTCACCCCACCGGTCTGATATATCAGTCGCCGATGCTAGTGCGAGCGACAGGCGCGGGCAGAGGGCCCGCCCTCCTGCGCCCGCCGGGGACCCGCCCATGAGCGCCGAGGCGCGCGCGCTCCCGGGGCGCGCGAACGTCGTGATCATCGGCGCCGGCATCGTCGGCAACAGCCTCGTCCATCACCTCGCGCGGCTCGGCACGAGCGAGCTGGTGCTGATCGACAAGGGCCCGCTGCCGAACCCGGGCGGCTCGACCGGGCACGCCTCGAACTTCATCTTCCCAGTCGACCACTCGCGCGAGATGACCGATTTGACGCTCGAGAGCGTGCGCCAGTACCGCGAGCTCGGGGTCTTCACGGAGTGCGGCGGCATCGAGGTCGCGCGCACGCCGGAGCGGATGGCGGAGCTCACTCGGCGCGTCGCCTCAGCCAAGTCCTGGGGCGTCGAGCCGGTCGCGCTGTTGACCCCGGCGCAGGTGCGTGCGCTCGTCCCCTACATCGACGAGAGCGTGATCCTCGGTGGCTTCCACACCCCCGGCGCGGGCGTCGTCGACTCGCTGCAGGCGGGGACGCTGATGCGAGAGGCCGCCCAGTCGGCGGGCGCGTTGACGGTCAGCCCCAACACCGAGGTGCTCGCAATCGACGTCGAGGGCGGGCGCGTGCGCCGCGTGCGCACGACCCGCGGCGACGTCGAGGCTGAGCGCATCGTGATCTGCTGCGGAGTCTGGAGCCCGCGGATCGCGCGGATGGCCGGCGCCTGTATCCCGCTGACCCCGGCCGTGCACCAGATGATCGACATCGGGCCGGTCCCCCGCTTCGCGACGAGCGTCGGCGTCGAGTTTCCGATCGTTCGCGACATGGACACCAACATGTACGAGCGCCAGGAGGGCGGCAGCCTCGAGATCGGCTCCTACGCCCACCGCCCGATCCTGCACGACCCCGACGAGATCCCCTCGATCGAGGAGTCCGCGAGCTCGCCAACCGAGCTGCCGTTCACCCAGGCCGACTTCGAGCCCCAGCTCGAGCACGCGCTCGAGCTGATGCCGGAGATCGTCGGCGACGAGTCGGTCGGCGTCAAGTACGCGATCAACGGCCTGCTCTCGCTGACGGCCGACGGGCTGCCGCTGCTCGGCGAGACGCCCGAGGTGCGCGGCCTCTGGTCGGCCGCAGCGGTGTGGATCAAGGAGGGGCCGGGCGTCGGCAAGACGGTTGCCGAGCTGATGGTCGAGGGCAGCTCCGAGATCGACGTCCACGGCGCCGACATCGCGCGCATGCACGACCAGCAGCGCTCTCGCTCCCACGTCCGCGCCCGCGCCGCCGAGGGCTTCAACAAGATGTACGGGATCGTCCATCCCGCTGAGCAGTGGGAGTCCGATCGCAACGTCCGCCTGTCCCCGTTCCACGCTCGCGAGCGCGAGCTCGGCGCCGTCTTCTACGAGGTCGGCGGCTGGGAGCGACCGCACTGGTACGGCTCGAACGCCGCGCTGCTCGAGGAGTTCGGCGAGCGCGTGAGCACGCGCGAGAGCGAGTGGGAGTCGCGCTGGTGGTCGCCGATCATCAACGCCGAGCACCTCGCGCTGCGCGAGCGCGCCGCGATGGTCGACCTCTCGGCGTTCGCGATCTTCGACATCACCGGGCCGGGGGCGCTCGAGGTCGTCCAGGGGCTGGCGCTGCGTCAGATGGACGTCGCGGTCGGCCGCGCCGTCTACACGCCGCTGCTCACGCACGCCGGCTGCTTCCGCTCCGATCTGACGATCATGCGCCTGGACGAGCAGCTCTTCCGCGTCGTCACCGGCGCCGCCCACGGCATGGCCGACCGTAAGTGGTTCTGCGACCACCTGCCGGCCGACGGCTCGGCGCAGCTGCACGACCAGACCTCGGCGTGGTGCACGCTCGGCATCTGGGGGCCGCGCGCCCGCGACATCCTCCAGAGCGCCAGCGGCGACGACCTCTCCCACGAGGGCTTCCCGTTCGCGCGCGCGCGCACGATCGAGCTCGGCTCGCTGCCGGTGCTCGCCTCGCGCATCTCCTACGTCGGCGACCTCGGCTGGGAGCTCTACGTTCCGATCGAGCAGGGGGCGCGGCTGTGGGACATCGTCGCCGAGGCGGGGGCCCCCCACGGCGTCATCGCGGCCGGCATCGGCGTGTACGGCACGACCGGGCGCCTCGAGAAGTGCTACCGCGCGTTCGGCTTCGAGCTCGACGGCGAGCACGACGTCGTCGAGGCGGGCATGGCCTCGGCCAAGCTCAAGGACGAGGCGTTCGTCGGGCGCCAGGCACACCTGCGCCACCGCGAGGAGGAGCCGGCGGCGATCCTCTGCACGCTGACCGTGGACGACCACACTTCCGCGAGCGGGGTCAAGCGCTACATGCTCGGAAACGAGCCGATCCTGACGCGTGACGGCGCCGCGCTGCTCGACCGCAAGGGCCGCCGCTCGTTCGTGACCAGCGCCGGCGCCGGGCCCTCGATCGGCCGCCACATCCTGATGAGCTACATGCCGCCCGAGCACGCGGTCGCAGGCGCGCAGCTCGCCGTCGAGTACATGGGCGAGCGCTACCCGTGCACCGTCGCGGTGGTCGGGTCGACGCCGCTGTTCGACCCCGACAACACGCGCATCCGCAGCTGATGAACATCCTCGTCGCCGTCAAGCGCGTGCCGATGACCGGTGGGCGCATCGTCCTGCGCGACGATCGCCAGGAGATCGACACGCGCCACCTCGGCTTCACGATCAGCCCCCACGAGGAGTGCGCCGCCGAGGAGGCCGTGCGGCTGATCGAAGCGCACGGCGGCAGCTCGACCGTGCTCACGCTGGGCCCGCCCGAGGCCGAGGAGCAGCTGCGTGACGCGCTCGCCGTCGGCGTCGACCGGGCGCTTCATCTCGTCAGCGACGGCGAGGAATGGGACCCGCAGGCGACCGCCGCGGCGATCGTCGCCGCGATCGCCGCCGAGCGCGACGCCGGGACGCGCTACGACCTGATCCTGTTCGGCAACGAGTCGGCCGACGCCGCCAACTTCCAGGTCGCGATGCGGGTCGCCGCCGCGCTCGCACTGCCCTGCGTCAGCGGCGTCAAGGCGATCTCGCTCGACGGCGGTCGGATCCGCTGTGAACAGGAGGTCGGCGGCGGCCGCGACGTCTACGAGCTCGAGCTGCCGGCCGTCGTCGCCGTCAAGGAGGGCCTCAACCTGCCCCGCTACCCCTCGGTGCCGGGCCGCCTGCGGGCCAAGCGAAAGCCGCTCGAGGCCAGCTCGCCGCAGCGTCCCGGCGCGCGGCTGCGCAAGCTCGAGCTGGCGCTGCCGCCGGGTTCGGGCAAGCAGGCCCGCATCCTCGGTAGCGGCGCCGACGCGGCGGGCGCGGTGGTCGAGGTCCTGGCCGAGCTGGGGCTGTTGTGATGGCGGCGGAGGTGCTCGTGCTCGTCGAGCACGCCGGCGGCGAGCCCGATGAGCTCTCGCTGCAGGCGCTCGCGCTTGCGCGCGCCTACGCCGACGGGCTCGGCGGCGCGGTCAGCGCCCTGCTGATCGGGCGCGGGGCGGCGGGCGCAGCGGGCGTGCTCGGCGTGCACGGCGCCGCGCTGGCCCTCGTCGCCGAGCACGAGGCGCTCGAGGACGACACGCGCTTCGCCCCCGACGCCTGGGCGGCGAGCCTCTGCGAGCTGATCGCGCGGCGCTCCCCGGCCGCCGTCGTGGCCGCCGGCAGCGACCGCGGCAACGAGGTCCTCGCGCGCGCCGCCGCGCGGCTCGATCAGCCGATGGCCGCCAACTGCCTCGCCGCCGCAGCTGTCGGCGAGGGCGCGCGCGTGACGCGCCTGCGCTGGGGCGGGAGCCTGCTCGAGGAGGCCGAGCTCGACGGCGTGCCGGCGCTGCTGACGGTCGCACCGCACGCGGTCGCCACGCAGCGCCTCGACGCCGCCGCCGCGGCGGTCGAGAGCTTCACGCCGGCGCTGCGCGAGGAGGATTTGCGCGTGGCGGTGCGCGAGCGCGTCGCCGCTCCGGGCGGTGGCGTCTCGCTGGCCGACGCGGACGTCGTCGTCTCCGGCGGCCGTGGCGTCGGCTCGGCGGAGGGCTTCGCGGCGATCGAGGAGCTCGCGGCGCTGCTGGGCGGGGCGGTCGGCTGCTCGCGGGCGGTGACGATGGCTGGCTGGCGGCCGCACTCCGACCAGGTCGGCCAGACTGGCACGAAGATCGCCCCCGAGCTCTACATCCCGTGCGGGATCAGCGGCGCCACGCAGCACATGGCGGGATGCAAGGGCGCGAAGCACCTGCTCGCCGTCAACCCGGACCCCGAGGCGCCGATCCTCGCAAGCGCCGACTACGCGGTGATCGGCGACCTCCACGAGGTCGTGCCGGCGATCAACGCCGCGATCAGGAAGGCGCGGGAAGCCCGATAGCCATCGCCGCGGTCGCCCTCGCCGCCGCCGTCGCGCTCGGCGCGACGCTGTTTGGGCGGCGCGCGCTGTTCCTCTCGCGGCTGCTGCGGGCGGCCGCGCCGACGCAGCGGCGCGGCGATGTCGCCCGCCGCGCCCGCAACGAGGCGACAATCGTGCTCGGCCAGCGCAAGCTGCTCGCGCGGATCGGTCCCGGCCTCGTCCACGCCTTCATCTTCTGGGGCTTCTGCGTGCTGCTGCCGACGATCGTGATTGCGATGATCGGCGTGATCGACCGCCACCAGACGCTGCCCTGGCTCGGCCACCAGGGGTGGTACGCGCTGCTCGTCGACATCTTCGCGGCGCTCGTGCTGTGCTCCGTGGCGGCCGCGCTGTTCATCCGCAAGGTGCAGCGTCCGGAGCGCTTTCGCGGCAGCCACCTGCGCGAGGCGGACCTGATCCTCGCCTGGATCGGCGCAATCGTGACGACGCTGCTGCTCTGGCACGCGGCGAGGATCGCGCTGGCGCTGAACGAGTACGCGCCGTCCTGGGCGCCGATCTCGCGCGCGCTCTCGCACCTGTTCGCGCGCGACGGCGCGACCCGCGACGCCGAGCGCGCGCTGGTGTGGGCGCACGTTCTGCTGATCGTCTCCTTCCTCGCCTACCTGCCCTACTCCAAGCACCTGCACATCGCGACCGCCGCGATCAACGTGTGGTTCGGGCGCACGCGCGCGCGAGGGCGGCTCGAGCCGCTGCGCTTCGACGACGCGCTCGACGAGGCCGATCTGCGCTTCGGCGCCGGCGTCGCCGCGGACCTCACCTGGAAGGAGATGCTCGACACCTTCTCCTGCACCGAGTGCGGACGCTGCCAGGACGCCTGCCCCGCTTTCGCGACCGGCAAGGAGCTCTCGCCCAAGCTGCTGATCATGGGCCTGCGCGACCAGGTCTTCGAGCAGGGCGCGCAGCTGCTCGCGGCGCAGCGCGCGGGCGTGGCAGCCGAGCCGCCACCGCCGCTGGTCCCGAGCGCCGTCAGCGCCGAGGTCGTCTGGGACTGCGTCACCTGCGGCGCCTGCGTGCAGGCCTGTCCGGTCTCGATCGAGCACGTCGACCACATCGTCGATCTGCGTCGCCACCTGGTGATGGTGGAGTCGCGCTTTCCCGCCGAGGCGGAACCGATGATGCGCGACGTCGAGCGCGCGTCCAACCCGTGGGGCCGCGCCCAGTCCGAGCGCGCGGACTGGGCCGCGGGACTCGGCGTGCGCGTGCTCGCCCCCGACGATCCGCCGCCCGAGCTCCTCTACTGGGTCGGCTGCGCGGCGTCCTTCGACGAGCGGGCGCGCGCCGGCGCGCAGGCGACCGCGCGGCTGCTGGCGGCCGCCGGCGTCGACTTTGCGATCCTCGGGCCGCGCGAGGGCTGCACCGGCGACCCGGCGCGGAGGATGGGCAACGAGTACGTCTTCCAGGCGGCGGCGGCGGCGAACGTCGCGACGCTCGCGCAGGCGGGCGTGACGAAGATCGTCGCGAGCTGCCCGCACTGCTTCAACACGCTCGCCAACGAGTACCCCGACTTCGGCGGCGACTACGAGGTGATCCACCACTCAGAGCTGCTCGCCGCCCTGGTCCGCGACGGCCGCCTCGCCGCCGCCGCGCCCTCAACGCCCGCGGCGCTCCCGCAGGTCACCTACCACGACTCCTGCTATCTCGCCCGCCACAACGACGTGCTCGATGCCCCGCGCGAACTGGTGGCCGCGGTCGGGCAGCCGCTGGAGATGGCGCGCAGCGGCCGGAGCACCTTCTGCTGTGGCGCCGGCGGCGCCCACATGTGGATGGAGGAGCGCGCCGGCGCGATCAACGAGGCCCGCGTGCGCGAGGCCGCCGCGACCGGGGCCGACACGCTCGCCGTGGCCTGCCCGTACTGCACCGTGATGCTCGACGACGGCGTGCAGTCGACCGGCGAGCAGCTGCGCGTCGCCGACGTGGCGACGCTGCTGGCCGAGACGCTGCTCGAGCCGCCCGCCTGAGCGCGCTGCGGCCGCGGCGAGGCTAGCGCGGGGCTTCGGCGGCGGCTGCGGCGCGGCCGCGCAGGCGCCCGCGCCCCGGCCGCGTTGCCGCCACGAGCGCGATCAGCACCGCCGCCGCCCCGAGCAGCTGCAGCGCGCTCGGCGACTCGCCGAAGATCGCGGCGGCGGCCGCGAGCGAGCCGATCGGCTGGATCGTCAACAGCAGCGAGGTCAGCGCCGCGGGCAGCCGCGGCAGCGACACGGTGATCGCCAGCCAGCCGAGCACCTGCGAGCTCAATGCGAGCAGGACAAGCCAGCCCGCGCCCGGCCAGCCCGGCACGAGCCGCGCGTCGCCGATCACCGCGCCCGCCGCGACGCAGAGCACCGCGGCGGTGGCCGTGGCGTCGAACAGAGGGCCCGCGGGCCGTCGCAGGTCGACGCCGCCGCGGCGCAAGAGCAGCAGGAACCCGACGTAGGCGATGCCGGCGCCGAGGCCGAAGATGGCACCGCGCGTCGGATCGCGACCATAGGCGTGCGCCTCCAGCACGCCGGAGATCAGCAGCACGCCGGCGGCCGCGACCGGCAGCGCCGCGAGCACCCGGCGGCCGGGGCGCTCGGCAAGCAGGAGCCACGCCACCAGCGGCACGAGCACGACCTGCACGTTCGCGAGCACGGTTGCCAGCCCGGCGCCGACGTCCTCGATCGAGTTGTGCCACATGATCAGGTCGGCTGCGAAGAAGACGCCCGAGGCGATCGCCGCGCGGCGGTGGCGCCAGGGGCGGGCGCCGTGGCGGCGGTCCTCCCACCATGCGAGCGCGCCGAGGACCGGCAGGGCGTAGGCGCAACGGAAGATCGCCGCCGTCGAGGGCGAGGCGTGGCTGAGCCGGACGAGGATGCTCGAGAAGGCGATCAGACACGCCCCGGCGGCGGCGTAGGCGCGAGCGCCCGCACGCCCCGCCGGCGGCCAGACCGCCACCGGTCTAGAGGCCCGCGGGCGCCGCGCCGGCGGCGGGCACCGCGCCGGCGCCCGTCGCCACGAGCCGCTCGAGCGCGCGCTCGAGGCCGCCGTCGCCGACGGCTCGCTCCTGCAGCGGCAGGCCGATCAGCGCGGCCGCGCGCTCCGCGGCCGCGCGCGTCGCCGCGGTCGGGCGCTGCGCCAGCCAGACCACCCGCCGGTAGTTGCCGAAGTAGTCATCGCGCAGCTGCGGATGGCGGTCGAGCCCGAGCTCGCGGATCACGGTGTGCTCGAAGCTGCGCGCCAGGAAGTCGGTCAAGAAGTACGTCCCCGGCTCCTCCGCGAGCGCCTCCTCCACCTCGGCGCCCGCAAAGATCGCGTAGCAGTTCTCCCCCTCGAGCCGAGGCACTCCCGCACTCGCGAGCGCCGCGTCCAGGGCCCCCCGAGTCCCGCAATCGCCATAGGCAACCACGACGCTGTCATAGCGCCCACGCAACGAAGCGATCGCCTCGGCGACAGCCGGCGCGATGCGCTCGGGGCGGTTGTGGAGGATCGCGTCGATCGGGTGCACGTCGACGTCCCAGCCGCGCCGCGCCGCGATCGCGCGCACATGCACGGCGAGCGCGCCGCACGCGACCACGGCGATGCGCGTGCCGCTCATCCGGGGAACGCCAGCTGGTCGATGAAAAGGTCGTTGAAGTCCTGGCGCCCGGACAGCTCGACGTACTCGACCTCGCGCACGATCGACTCCGCCTCCGCGCGCTCGCGCAGGCTGAGCGCGGCGATCTTGGCGCCCTCGCCCGCGACGTTGCCGGCGGCGACTATGCGCGTCGTCGGCAGCCGCGGCACGAGGCCGATGCGCACGGCGCTGATCGGCGTCAGGTAGGCGCCGAAGCTGCCCGCGAGCAGCACCTGCGAGATCTCGCCAGGCTCGACGCCGAGCTCCGCGGCGAGAATCGCCCAACCGGTGGCGATCGAGGCCTTCGCGAACTGCAGCTCGCGCACGTCTCGCTGGGAGAGGTAGATCGAGGCGGCCGGATCGTCGCCGCGCCAGTGCAGCACGAACACGCGCTCCTCGCCGATCCGCACGAGCCGCGCCGCGAGCCCGGGATCGAGCGCCGCCGCCTCCTGATCGGGGATGAAGCGGCCGGAGTGGTCGAGCAGACCCGCCTGCACGAGCTCGGCGACGCAGTCGACGAGCCCCGAGCCGCAGATCCCCGCAGGCTCCGCGTCGGCGATCACGTCGAGCTCCAGCTCGCCCTCGCGGATCCGCACGCCCTCGATCGCACCGTCGGCTGCGCGCATGCCGCAGCGGATCTGCGCCGCCTCGAACGCGGGACCCGCCGGCGCCGCGGTGGCGAGCACGCGCTCGGCCGAGCCGAGCGCGATCTCGCTGTTGGTGCCAACGTCGATGAAGAGCCGCAGGCGGCGGTCACGCGTGAGCCCCGTGGCGAGCATGCCGGCGATGATGTCGCCGCCGACGTAGGCCCCCAGCGAGGGGAACACGAACGCCGGCGCGCGGGGGTGCACGCGCACGCCGAAGTCCACGGCGCGCACGCCGGTGAGCTCGTGCGAGGTGACGACGAACGGCGCCATCGAGAGCGGCTCCGGGTCGATGCCGAGCGCAAGCGACATCATCGTCACGTTGCCGGCCACGGCGATCTCGTAGACCTCGCCGGCGGCGACGCCGGCCTCCTCGCAGACCTCGCCGGTGAGTTCCGCGAGCGTCTCGTTCGCCCGCTCGCGCAGCACGGCGAGGGCGCCGTCGTCCATCATCGTCGTCGAGATCCGCGTGATCACGTCCGCACCGTAGGGCTGCTGGCGGTTGAGCATCGAGCGCACTGCGAGCGGCGCCCCGGTCTCGAGGTCGAGCAGCGTCGCGACGACAGTCGTCGTGCCGAGGTCGAACGCGATCGCATAGCGCCGCGACGTCGTGTCGCCCGGCTCGAGGCCGATCAGCTCGTCACCGCAGATCACCGCGGTGACCTCGAAGTGGGAGGAGCGCAGGATGCCGCCGAGCTCTCGCAGCAGCTCGAGCGGCGTCGTCAGCTCGAGATCGTCGATCGCATCGAGCACGCGCCGCAGGTCCGAACGCTGGTCCTCCATCGTCGGCTCCTCGAGCACGAGATGGCGCTTCTGCACGGCGGGGCGCAGGATCACGTGCCGCCCGACGCCCACGAGCGCGGCCTTCGGCCGCGTCTGCAGCGGCGGCACCTCGACGGTCAGATCCTCATGCGCGTTCGCGCGGCAGGCGAGCCGCCAGCCGTCGCGCAGCTCCTCCACGGTGAAGGCCCGCACGTCGACGGATGAGATTCCCATCTCGCCGGAGACGACACGGACGCGGCATTTCTTGCAGGTGCCGTAGCCGCCGCAGGTCGAGTCGATCGCGACGGCGTTCCAGCTCGCGGCGTCGAAGATCGCGGTTCCGCTCGGCACGCGCACGTCGACGTCGTCGGGAACGAAGCGCAGCCGTACCCGCGCTGGCCCGTCCTGGTCACCGGCGTTGGCGTCCGCGGAGGCGGCGAGCGCGCCTGGCCGCTGCGGGCTCACGGCGTGGCGGGCGCCGCCGCAGCCTCCTGCGCCTGGCGCGCGCGGTGGGCGGCGATCCAGCTCGTCCCCCAGGGGTCGTGGCCGAGCAGCAGGTCAGCCGCGCGCACGCTCTGGACGCACTCGGGCGCCGTGCTCATGATCGCGCTCGTCAGCCCCGCTGCCATCGCCATCGGCAGGAACGCCGCGTTGAGGATGTGGCGCTGGGGCAGGCCGAAGGAGACGTTCGAGGCGCCGAGGCACATGTTGACGCCGAGCTCGTCGCGGATCAGGCGGATCGTCTCCAGCGTCGTCGTGACCGCCTCGGTGTCGGCGCCGACGGTCATCGCGAGCGGGTCGATCACCACATCCGCGGGGGCGATGCCGTGGTCGCCGGCGGCGCTGACGATCTTGCGCGCCAGCTCGAGCCGCTTCTGCGCCGTCTCGGGGATCCCGGTCTCGTCGTTGGCCAGGCCGATCACGGCGGCGCCGTAGCGCGCGACCAGCGGCAGGATCTCCGCCAGGCGCTCATCCTCCCCGGTCACCGAGTTGACGAGTGCGCGCCCCTCGTACACGGACAGGCCGGCCTCGAGCGCCTCGATCACCGACGAGTCGATGCACAGCGGCGCGTCGACGGCGTCCTGGGCGGTGCGAATCATCGCCTTCAGGAGCTCCGCCTCGTCGACCAGCGGGATACCCGCGTTGATGTCGAGCACGTCGGCGCCGGCCTGCACCTGCGCGGTCGCGTCGGCGGCGACACGGCCGAGCTCGCCGTCGCGCAGCTCCTGTGCAAAGGCCTTGCGCCCGGTCGGGTTGATGCGCTCGCCGATGATCGCGAAGGGACGTCCCGCGCCGATCGTGACGGTGCTAGTGCGCGAGCGAAGTACGGTGTCCATGCTGCTCCCTCTCTGCGCGTGGGGGGATGCCGATGCGCTCGCAGAGGCGCTCGATCGCCGCGTCCTTGCGGAAGGAGATCAGGTGGATGCCGGCAACCCCCGGCAGCGAAAGCGCGTGGCGGGCCTGCTCGCACGCGAGCTCGAAGCACGCCTCGTCGCCGTCGCCTGAGACCTCGATCTTGGCGATCACCTCGGGCGGGACCTCCACGCCCGGCACCTTCGCGTCGATGAAACGCAGCGCGCCCGCGCTGCCGACCATGCAGATCGAGGGCAGCATCGCGCAGGTCTTCGTCACGCCGCGCTCGTGGACGCCGGCGATGAAGCGCTCAAGCAGCTCCGGGCGGTAGCAGAGCTGCAGCTGCAGGAAGCCTGCGCCTGCCTGCGCCTTCTTCTCGGCGCGGCGACGGCGGACCTCGAACGGCGGCGTCCCCGGGTTCTCGACGGCGCCGACGAAGAACCCCGGCGCCGGCTCGATCGGCCGTCCCGACATGTAGCTGCCCGCGCCGATCATCAGGGTCAGCGCGATCAGCTGCGGGCCGTCGAGATCGAACACGCGGCGGGCCTCCGGCTCGTCGCCGGCGGTGACGTCGTCCCCGGTCAAGCAGCAGATGTTCTCGATCCCGTGCATCGCCGCCCCGACCAGGTCGGCCTGCAGCGCGAGCCTGTTGCGATCGCGGCAGGTCAGCTGCATGATCGGCTCGACGCCGCGCTGGACGAGGGCGATCGCGACCGCGAGAGGCGCCGCGTGGGCGCGCGCCGAGGGGTTGTCGGTCGCGTTGATCGCATCGAGCCACGGCTCGATCGGCTCGAGGTGGCGCTCGAGCGTCGCCAGACCGTCGCCGTTGATCACCGGCAGCTCCCCGGTGATCACCAGCTGGCCGGCGGCGAGCTTAGCCGCGAGCGTGGACACGCTGCGCCTCCCAGCCGGGTGGCGTCTCTTTGTCGCGGCCGCTGACCAGGTTGACCCAGGCCGAGGTGCCCTCGAGCGAATTGTCTACCGGGGGCCGCAGGTTGTCGATGTGCCCGCGCCACAGCGGCAGGCGCTCGGAGCGCTCGTAGGCCTTGACCCAGACGCAGCGCATCTGTGGGATCACCTCGCAGTTCCCGTCCGCGCGAACGCCGCCGCAGGGGCCGTTGCGCAGGGTCTTCGGGCACGTCATCGGGCAGGTCATGCCGGTGTCGTGCAGAACGCACTGGCCGCACATCTTGCAGCCCCAGATCGGCTCCTTGAACACGTGCTCGGCACGCTCCAGGCGGGTCACCGCGCGCAGCCCCTGCTCACACCGACACCAGCTGGCGACGACGCTCGATCAGCTCCTTCGCCTTCTTGACGGCGGAGGAGGCGTCGGCCGAGTAGCCGTCGGCGCCGACCGCGTCGGCGTACTCCTGCGTGACGGGAGCGCCACCGACCATCACCAGCACCTGGTCGCGAAGCCCGGCCTTCTCGAGCGCGTTGATGTTTGCTTTGAACATCGGCATCGTGGTGGTCAGGAAGGCCGAGAAGCCGACGATGTCGGGATTGTGCTTCTCGACCTCCTCGATGAAGCGCTCCGGCGCGACGTTCACGCCGAGGTCGATAACCGTGAAGCCGGCCCCCTCGAGCATGATATTGCAGAGGTTCTTGCCGATGTCGTGGACGTCGCCCTTGACGGTCCCGATCAGGAACGTGCCGACCTGGGGCGCGCCGGACTCCGCCAGCAGGGGGCGCAGGATGTCGAGCGCTCCCTGCATCGCGCGCGCCGCGATCAGCATCTCGGGCACGAAATAGTCGCCGCGCTCGAAGCGCGCGCCGACCTCCTCGAGCGACGGAATCAGCGCGTCATAGAGCAGCCGTTCGGGGTCCATGCCGTCGGCCAGGCCGTCCTCTACCCCCTGGCGCACGACCGGGGCGTTGCCGACGAGCGTCTCGTCGTAGAGCAGCTGGAGGATCTCCTCGTGGGTCATGCTGCGTGCTCTCCTGTCTGTGTGTGGCCGAGACGGCGGCTCAGACGCTGCGCCTCGAGCTTGAGCAAGGGGACCAGGCGGTCGATCTCGCGCGGGCCGAGCCGCAGCGTCGGGCCGGTGATCGAAAGCGCTGCCACGACGCGCCCGCCGTCGCCGTGGACCGGAGCGGCGATCGCGGCGAGCCCGGCCTCGAGCTCGTCGACGGCGGCGGCGTAGCCCTCCCGGCCGACCCGCGCGAGCTCGGTCGCGAGCGCGTCGCGCGAGGTGATCGTGGCCGGCGCCAGGGGCGCGAGCGGCCCCGGCGGCAGGTTCGCCGCGCCGGTCGCCAGGAAGACCTTTCCGACGGCGGTGCAGTGGAAGTCGACGCGGCGCCCCACCCACTGGCCCGCGCCGAGGAAGTGGCGCCCGTCGACCTGCGCGAGGTGCTCGACGCCGCCGCTACCGGGGACGGCGAGGTTGATCGTCTCGCCGCTCGCGGCGGCCAGCGCCTGCAGCGAGGGCTCGGCCAGGGCGACGATGTTGCGCTCGTAGAGGCCGCGCTGGGCGTAGGTGAGGATCGCCGAGCCGGGCCGCAGGGCGCCGCGCGGCCCGTCCTGGGCAACCAAGCCGTGGCGCTCGAGCACGCCGAGCAGGCGCGAGACCGTGCTCTTCGGCAGTTCTGTCGCGCGCGCGAGCTCGGTCACGCCCAGCGGCCGCTCGCTCGCGAGCACGGCAACCAGCAGCTGCGCGCCCCGATCGACCGCCTGGCTTGCCGGCGGCAGTCTCGGAGCCTCTTGGAACAGTTGTTCCACGCCGGATATATTACGCAGCGACAGGCGCGATCCGCAAGCGAGGACGGGGAGGCTGAACGGTGTTCGTCAATGCACAACCGCGTTACGAGATCCTCAGCGAGGACGCCATGGCGGTGCTCGACTCGGGCTGGCGGCGGATCGTCAGCGAGCTCGGCGTCGAGTTCCTGCTGCCCGAGGCGGTCGAGGTCCTGCGCGCGGCCGGCCAGACGGTCGAGGACGAGAACCGCGTGCGCTTCGACCCCGACTTCATCCTCGAGCAGGTGGCCAAGGCCCCGCGCGAGTTCGATCTCGCCGCGCGCAACCCGGCGCACAACGTTCACGTGGGCGGTGACCACATGGCGTTCGCGCCCGTCTACGGGTGCCCCTTCATCCGCGAGGGCGCGATCCGGCGCGACGCCAAGATGGCCGACTTCGAGAACCTCGTGCGCCTGTCGCAGCACTTCGACGAGCTGGACTCGCCGGGCGGAACGATCTGCGAGCCGGAGGACCGGCCGCTTGACTCGCGCCACCTCGACATGGTGTTCGCACTGCAGACGCTGAGCGACAAGCCCTACATGGGCTCCGTCACCTCGGCCCCCAACGCGGCCGACACGATTGCGATGGGCGAGATCCTCTTCGGCGGCCGCGAGACGATCGAGGCGGCGCCGGTCTCGATCTCGCTGATCAACGTCAACTCGCCACTGCGCTTCGACGACCGCATGCTCGGCGCGATGTTCGAGTACGTCCGCGCCGGCCAGCCGGTCGTGATCACGCCGTTCCTGCTGATGGGGGCGATGTCGCCGGTGTCGCTGCCGGCGACGCTCGTGCAGCAGATTGCCGAGGCGCTTGCCGGCATCGCGCTCGCGCAGCTGCTGCGCCCAGGCTGCCCCGTTGTCTTCGGCTCGTTCCTCTCAAACACCGACATGCAGTCGGGCTCGCCGAGCTTCGGCACGCCTGAGTCGGCCATCGGCGTGATCTGCACCGGCCAGATCGCGCGTCGCTTCGGGCTGCCCTGGCGCGGCGGCGGCGCGCTCAACGCCAGCCAGACGGTCGACGCGCAGGCCGCATATGAGTCGCTGATGACGTTCCTGCCGACCTTCCTCGCGGGCGCGAACTTCGTGATGCACTCGGCGGGCTGGCTCGAGGGCGGGCTGGTCTCCTGCTACGAGAAGTTCATCGTCGACATCGAGCTGCTGCGCGAGCTGCGCCACATGTTTGCGCCGCTTGAGATCGACGAGGAGAGCCTGGCCTTCAGCGCGCATCAGGAGGTCGGCGCTGGCGGCCACTTCCTCGGCGCCGTGCACACGCTCGAGCGCTTCCGCGAATGCTTCTACCGGCCGCTGCTGTCCTCGACCGAGAACTTCGACCGCTGGACGCGCAACGGCGGCCGCGACGCAACCGAGCGCGCCGGCGAGATCTGGCGTGCGACGCTCGAGCGCTACGAGCAGCCTCCGCTCGACGACGGCGTGCGCGCCGAGCTCGAGGAGTTCGTGACGCGGCGGCGCGCCGAGCTCGGCGACTGAGTCGCGGCGGCGGTCGCGCGCCTGGCAGGCGGGCGCCGAGTTCCTGCGTGCCTGCGCGCTCGCGCCGTCATCTACGATACGGCGTGGCGGACTCATATATCAGTAGTGGGTGGGGACGATGAGCGCGGTGGGAGCGGGAGCGACGCGGGCCGGGCGTGGCGGTGGTGAGCTGATGGCGGATCGCGCCTACAGCCAGCTGCGCGACCGGATCGTGACGCTCGCGATCGCGCCGGGGGCGCCGATCAACGAGGACGCGCTCGGCCGCGAGCTCGAAATGGGCCGCACGCCGGTGCGCGAGGCGATCCAGCGGCTCGCGCTCGAGAACCTGGTGACCGTCTTCCCCCGTCGCGGCACCTTCGCCTCGGAGATCAACATCACCGACCTCGCCGCGATCTCGGACGTGCGCGTCGTGCTCGAGGGGCACGCCGCCTACCGCGCCGCCGAGCGGATCACGCCGGCTCAGCTCTCCGAGCTCGAGCGGCTGCTCGACGAGCTGAACGGCGCCGGCGGCGACGAGGACGCGGCGGCGCTGATGGTGCTCGACGCCCGCGTGCACCGCCTGATCCACCGCTGCGCGGCCAACCCCTACCTGGAGCAGACCCTCAGCCGCTATTTCAACCTTTCGTTGCGGATCTGGCACCTCGTGCTCGAGCGGCTGCCCCACCTGCCCGCGCGCGTGCACGAGCACAGAAACCTGCTCGAGGCGATCCGCGCGCGCGACCCCGAGCGCTCCCGCGAGGTGATCGCGGCGCACATCACGACCTTCGAGCAGGAGATCCGCGCAGTCCTCTGAAGCCGCTCGCCCGGGGACGCCCGCTCGGCCGCGGTCGATGGCCGCCGGCGCGGGGCGGCGGCGGGCTCCCGCGGCGCCCGCTCGCCCGGGGCGCCTGCTCGGCCGCGGTCGATGGGCCGCCGGCGCGCAGCGGCGACCGGCTTCCGCGGCGCTCGCTCGCCCGGGGCGCCCGCTCGGCCGCGGTCGATGGGCCGCCGGGGCGCAGCGGCGGCGGGCGGTGTTCCGGGCGACCGACGGCGTTTGCCCGCGCCGCGCGCCCTACGGCTTGGGGTCGGCGCGGACGAGCGCGGCGGAGACCGCTCGGGCCTGTTCGAGCGCGATG